>CAZVTW010000511.1:0-4026 GCA_964629805.1 uncultured Bacteroidales bacterium
TTTTTCTATTCCCTGTAATAAACAAAAGGTTAAAAATAACTGAATTCAGAAAAAGTGACATGCTTATGACATGAAACATCATCTTATCATTCATGAAAATACTTATCAGAATACCAATCGAAAGGCTAATCATGCCAATTATCAAATAGAATGATTTTTTTGGCAATGTATGTCGTCGTTTTTTTCCGTCTTTCTTGTTAAAATATTTCCTCGCCAGGAGAATGAGATAAAATATAACAAAAGTTCCGGTAATTCCAACATCAAAACCTTCTAAAAATTTTCTGGCATTACTAATTGATAGTTGAGCACTATTTTGCCAGAACAGTAAAGCGATAAGTGCAACAGCAACTGAAATAAAGATGACTTTTAATGTTATACGTTTCATGATACATAAGTTTTAAATGATTACTCCTGTAATTCCTGTATAAGTGGAAGTGTTTCTTTTTTAAATTTTTTTGATCTGATTTGTAAGGCAGTGGTTGCGACAAGAACAATGAAGACGGATGCCCCGGCATGAAAAACCCATCTTGTCAATAATTCGGAGTCTGAGAGTATATCAAGGTAAAGAAGATTTTTACTTATTACCAGAGTGAGAATAAATATCCGAAATGGCCATTTGAAAATTTGAAGTTGTGCTTGGAGTTTTAGCTTCATAAGTTCCGGATTTGATTCCGGAATCGTATCAGTTTGATTTTCATGGGTAACCTGTTTAAACACATCTTTTTCGCGCCTGTAGGATTTTATCCGGCGATTATGAACAAGAGCTGAATTGACTGCTACCCTGTATACCCAGGTGCCAATTGATGATTTTCCCTGAAACTTATCCAAACTATGCCATATGTTCAGGAAGATTTCCTGCAACAAGTCTTCTGCTGAATTCTTCTCTATGAGTATACCGTGACTTATTCTTGAAATCTTGTGATAATAGTTTGTGTAGATGTCACGGAAAAGTTGCTCCTTTTCAGTTTTGTTCATGAATCAATGTCATTATTTGAATAAAAAACAAGTACTTCTTATTGCGTTAAAATAATCAATCTCTATATTATTTAGTGAAAAAACAAAGGAAATTATTACAGAACTTTAAATTTTTTTTCATAAAAAAATGGATTCTTGCTTATATTTACACATACATAATGAAAAGGAAACCATTTTTATACTTGCTTTTTATGAATTTTTTATTTCTTTGCCAGATAAAAGTAAGAAATAATAACATTCTATTCTGTCATAATTTATTAAATACATGAGCATGGATTATTTATCTTCTGAACTGCTACACCCCCGTGAACAGATTACAATAATCATTAAAAGGATTTATAAAAGCGGAATGACTACCACTTCGGGAGGTAATATTTCTATTCAAGACGAAAGCGGAGATGTTTGGGTAACTCCGGCAGCCATAGACAAAGGTTCACTGACACAAAAAGATATCATGTGTGTCAGAACAGACGGAATAATCAAGGGCCATCACCGGCCATCATCCGAATATCCTTTCCATCGTGCAATATACCAAAGGCGTAGTGATATCAGAGCAATAATCCATGCTCATCCGCCTGCATTGGTGTCATTCAGCATTGTCCGTGATATCCCGAATACAAATGTGATTCCCCAGGCTAAAAAAGTGTGCGGCCCAATTGGTTATGCAACCTATGAATTGCCCGGAAGCAGCAACCTGGGAGACCGCATTGCCGAACAATTTGAAAAAGGTTTCAATGCTGTAATCATGGAAAATCATGGTATTGTGGTTGGCGGGAAAGATCTACAGGATGCTTATCAGCGTTTTGAAACCCTTGAGTTTTGTGCTAAAACCATTATTGGAGCTAATACTGTCGGGATACCTGAATTCCTGAGTGATGAAATGATTGAATCATTTGAAAACCAAATCCCTCATGACTTAGAGGAACAAACGATTGTTGAACATCCTTCGGATGAGCGAAAAATCCGGTCAAATATCTGTAAGCTTGTCCGCCGGGCCTGTGACCAGGGACTTATGATAAGTACATATGGTACATTATCAGTCAGATGGCGTGATAATGATTTTCTGATAACTCCGACAGATGTTCCCCGGTGGAACCTGCAACTTGAGGATGTTGTGCAAATAAAAGACGGGAAGAGGGAACCAGGAAAACTCCCGAGCAGGTCAGTAAGGATACACCAGGAAATATATAAAAGAAATCCGTCAATCAAATCTATCATTCTTACACAGCCTCCAAATATCATGGCTTTTGGTGTTACTGAAACAAAACTGGATGTACGGACAATCCCTGAAAGCTGGGTCTTTTTGCAGGACATTCCTGCTGTGCCCTTTGGTTCTCAATTTGCAGGAGAAACAATTATCCCCGATTTGTTTGAAAAAGATGTCCCTGCTGTGATCATCCAAAATGATTCTATTATTGTGACTGGAGAAAATCATTTGCATGCTTTTGACAGACTGGAAGTAGCGGAATTCAGTTCAAAATCCCTCATTCAGGCTAAATCGCTTGGTGAAATGATGCCGATAAGCGATGTCCAGATTGCTGAACTGAAAGCGAATTTCCTCTCATAATAAAATTGTAGAAGGAATTAACCGGATGTTTCTATTCCGGTTGAGATTTCCTTCAGTACATCCTGTAAGTCCGGTTTCCCTTCAGAGGCGCTTAATACGCCGGAAGTGTAAGTATAATGGCATGTAGCTCTGTTTTTTTCAGGACGTAAAGCATTGTCGTACTGAAATATGGTTTCATTTTCAGGATTGATGTATTGAAATTTATATGAAAAAACATGTTCTGCTTCCGCATCTATCACTTCTGCATATCTCAGTGTATTGTTGTTTATAAAACGAATACTTCCGTACACAGTTAATTGTTTATCATTATATATTTTTTGATTCATTGTTTCATCAGCGATTATGCCCTTATACCGGGATATGACTGAGTTTATTTCCGCCAGATAATTACTTACCATTCAAGTGTATTTAATTCTTGTTTATTTTTCTGAATCATTTCATATATTCCTGCCCAAATAATAAAATCATCCTCAGATAAATCATGCTTTCCTTCCTGGTAATCCAGGTAAAACTGATCACTCTGAATGTTATATCTGAATTCATAAACTGACATGTGCTTCTCAATATTATAAATACCGATTTTTAGTTCATTTATCTTGTTTTCAATAATACCCTGAAAAAATTCGTCATGCTTATTCGTGTTTGAAAGTAATTGCTTTAATTTTTTTTCTGTGGAAGGTTTTATATCTAAATGAAGTGTCAGCATCTTTTTGTTTATTATTTTAATTTTTATATTTACGCCATAATTTTGAAGGGATTTGAAATCACTTTTTAAGGCTTATACCGATCCACTATCATTTAGCTTAATCCATTTGACTTCGTTCATTTATTATGACTGATAGTCGGTCGGCATTAATTTAACCAAGCCATAAGGTTCATATTCATCAACCTGATGGTGGATACGTATTATTTGATGAATATGCAAAACAATATCAATATCTAAAGCTACAAAACTAATAATTTTATAAATAAATCAATGAGATATGAAAAAATCATTATTTTCAATCATTATCACTGTTGCATTTCTTTCATTTACAATGCTTTCGTGCCAAAAACAAAAGCCTGAAATAATGAAGACTTTGTTGTTGACATCAGGCTGGACATTTCGTCAGGCCGGAGAACAGGAGTGGATGCCTGCAACGGTTCCGGGTACAGTGCACACAGACCTGTTCCGTCAGGGAAAAATAAAAGACCCCTTTTACAGAATGAACGAGCATGATCAACAGTGGATTGATAAAAAAGACTGGGAATATAAAACAACATTCCAGGTCGGCAGAAATATGTTACACCAGGATAAAATTGAATTGTTGTTTGAAGGACTTGATACATATGCTGATGTTTACCTGAATGATACACTCATCAAATCGACAAACAATATGTTCAGGGAATGGCGCATTGATTGCAAAGCGTTACTAAATCCCGGGGATAATGAATTACGCATCTATTTTCATTCACCAACAAAAATCGGTGTCCGGAAGCATGAC
>CAZVTW010000512.1:0-4024 GCA_964629805.1 uncultured Bacteroidales bacterium
CAAATGTCAAATTCAAACTTTGAATACGCAATTGTACTATTTCATCAGCAGTTAATAAATGATTTGAGTTTAATTTTCGAATAAAATACCTGCCTTTGTATGCAACAGGTTTTATGGGCTGTTCTGCTATTTCAACAACTGCTATTTGTTTTTTATTACTAGTAGCAACCGGTAAAACATCGATCATCAATGACGGTTCAGTATTTTGCTTTACCTGATTAATCCAGTTTTGACATGTTTCTTTGTTTACTTGCACCCCTTGTATATCCCCCCTATCGGAAACGCCAACAAGTACTTTTCCTCCTTTTGCATTTGCAAATGAGGTAATGGTTTCAATCATTTCCTTTCCAAAAGAAGTTTTGAATTCAAGCATTTCGCTTTCACCTTGTTTTATTATATGTTTTACATCCTGAATGGTCATACTAATTTGCGCATAGCATCAATGACATAATATAAGCTGCGTTTGAGGTCGTGGTGTCGTTGTGTCGTGGTATCGTGGTATCGTTTTGTCGTTTTGTTGGTTGAGTACGTTGGTTTGTCCAATGGTGAGGTCCCGATAGTTGTCGGGAGGGTTTTGTTTGCCGCGGAGAGGTGCCCGGTTGCGGGCGAATTCGTCTCTTAATGTCGAGGAACCCCAGACACCGAGGCGGTATAGTTTGCTAAGGTTTTCTATTTTTATGGCTGTTTGACTCATTTTTCCACAAATGTAACTTTTTTTTGTCCGCTAATTACGCGGATATATTTTGTAATTGCGGTTTTACTTCTCTTTTATGATTTGAAAGTGCTGAACCGGATTTTGTACATAAAATTATTTCTGTTCGGCTATCTCGGTTTTACTAATTTCTATGAGGTTGCTTCGACTCAACATATCAACGATTAGTATTAAATTGTCATTAAATATCTTAATTAATGCATTGTTTGGAATATTTCCAGTCGCTACCATAATTAATTTCGGGGGTAATGATTTTAAAATATATGAATCAAGGAAATCATTGTCTTTTGTTATGACAACCCGGTTTTGGTCAACTGCAATTTTATTAATTTGGTAATCCCTGGATCTGTTTTTATCAGGTAATTCGATCGTATGGATACAATCATGACCTTTCCAATTTAAAAAATCAGCTTACGTTTTTGGTAATTGAGCGTCAACAATAAATTTCATGAAGCAATCTTATGAATGCTTTTTATCTGCGTTAATCTGGCAGCATATTCCAAACATGCGAGAAAATCCTCCTTTTCCAGGTCTGGGTAATCAATGAGCAATTCATCAATTAACATACCAGAAGCTAATAATTCAAGCATGTTTTCAACCGGGTATCTTAGCCCTCTAATAGTGGGTTTACCATGGCATATTTCAGGGTCCGTTGTTATTCTGTATAATAAATTTTCCATCTGTTTCCTGTTTTTTCAAATTTACTAAAAAAATTTATTCATGAATTTCTTTTTAAGTCCTTTTTCAAGTTTAGTTTTCTCAAATATGATATGTTCATATTTTCCAATTTCAACTAATCCAAATTCTGGCAACATAAAATTGTATGCCCTTATAAACGGCTTATAACTAATTTTTCCGCTTATAAGAAAACTCATCAAAATATTTGTGTCTATGACGTAATTGAATTCCATGATACTAAACTGATAAAGATTTTAAATATCGTTCTTTCTCTTGTTCCCACGCTAAATCTCTCGCTTTTTGCCAGTCCATATCATTTGTTAAGTCAGTTTCTTCTAAATCTTTTAAGATTTCCATTGCCGAAAACTTTACAAGCATTTTGGAAACAAAATCTTGTATTTTGTTTTCAATAGTATCATATCCAAAATAATCTAATAATGCGTCTTCAATTCTAATTTTTACTTCTTTCATAGTTTTATGTTTTATTTGCTGGTAAAGGTGTAATAATTATACTGTATCCACAAACCTGTTTTCTATCCTGTTGAACATCATAATGCCTATAAAAAAGATGACCAGTGCTGCTATGCCCGAACCAATAAGCATGTTGATATTAAAAGTGCCAGCACCAAGCAAGGCATATTTAAAACCCTCCAAAACAGGTGCAAGTGGGTTTAAAAGGGCATATTTTTGAAATTGTTCGGGGATTTGTGATATCGGGTAAATAACAGGGGTAACATACATTATTAATTGTACGCCAAAACCAAGGAAAAACTTTAAATCCCTGTATTTTGTTGTCATAGAGCTAATCATAATGCCAAGCCCCAGCCCCATTGTTGCCATGATGAGAAGGAGCAGTGGCAATGCAGCAAGGTATATTGTTGGCCTTACATCGCTGCCTTTCATGATAAAAACCCCATAAATAACTATCAACAAACCAAACTGTATGGTAAAAGCAATGAGTGCACCTATCACTGATGACAAAGGCATGATGAGCCTTGGAAAATATACTTTGCTGAAAATATTTGCATTTGCCAAAAACGTATTTGATGTTGTCATCAGGCATTTTGAGAAAAAAATCCAGATGGTAATGCCGGAGAAATAGAACAGTGCTGCCGGGACACCATCTGTTGAGATGCCTGCCACACGGTTGAAAATGATGGTGAATGTGATTGTGGTGAAAATTGGTTGTATCACATGCCACAAAGGGCCAAGGATTGTTTGTTTATAGACAGCAATGAAATCGCGCCTTACAAAAAGCAGGAGCAAATCCCTGTACCGCCAGATTTCATCCAAATGGAGGTTAAAAACGCTTCCCTGTGGTTTTATCTCCAGGTCCCATTCTTCTGTTGCCGTATTGTTGTGCATTGTTGTAGTTTTGTTCGTCATTTCAGGTGTTTATTCTTGTTTGAGTTGTGGTGTGGTTGTATCGTGTTTTTCGTGATGTCGTTGTGTCGTTGTGTCGTTGTGTCGTGATGTCGTGATGTCGTTGTATCGTGATGTCGTGTTTTTCGTTGTGTCGTTGTGTCGTTTTGTCGTTGTTTCGTTGTGTTGGTTTGTCCAATGGTGAGGTCCAGATAGTTGTCGGGAAGGTTTTGTTTGCCGCGGAAAGGTGCCCAGTTGCGGGCGAATTCGTCTCTTAATGTCGAGGAACCCCAGACACCGAGGCGGTATAGCTTGGAGAGGTTTTCTATTTTAATTACTGTTTTACTCATGTTTCCACAAATATTTTTTTTGTCCGCTGATTACGCGGATTTTCGCTAATTAAGATTAAAAAAATTTGCGGAAATCTGCGTAATTCGCGGATATATTTTTTTTTGTCCGCTGATTTCGCGGAATTTCGCTGATCAATATTTTTCTTATCTGGGACATAGATTATTTTATAATTTCCCAATAGCCATTTTTCCTGCCACCAATACGTTCTATTTTATGTTCTTTTTTTAAGCTTTCCATCTCACGCAGTATTGTACGCCTTGCTAAACCAAGTTTTTCTGCAATTTCATCTGTAGTGATTTCAGCATTTGATTTTATCAGTTCTACAATAAATTTCCGACGGTTTTCTTTTGTGACATCTTTTGTGACATCTTTTGTATCGAATATTTTTTGTTGGCTATATCCTAAGGTTGCAAGAAAACCACCTGAAGTCTCGGCAAACTCAAAATACATGGTCGGGTATTTAGCAATTTGTTCCCGTATGCGGCGATAACCACTCCCGTATTTTTCAATATCTTTTGTCAGGTAAAAGGCCTCAGCAATTTGTTTGTTCCGGCTTTGAGCCTGATAATCGTCTGTTTTCAGGTCGGCTATTGTTAAATTGCCGTAAAGTGTTCCCGGGTTAAAAACAGTTATTTTGTTGTCAAATATTTTTATCTGTATATCTGTCGGGCTTGTATAATCGCGGTGAACGATAGCATTCAAAATCAGTTCCCTGATGGCAGGTAAAGGGTATTCAAAAATTTCTGTGCGTTGAGACGTTTCACCAGTAATTTCAAAAGCAACTTTCAAGTGGCTTATTATAAATGTCATTGTATTTTCAACCGCTTCAAAAAGTGAGCCCCTAATCATTTTGTCATCGATAATAAGTGAAGGGGTTTTAAACCTGCCTGCATGAACGTTATAAAAAAGTTCATCCGCTGA
>CAZVTW010000513.1:0-4022 GCA_964629805.1 uncultured Bacteroidales bacterium
AATCCGGGGCAAGAGTTTTTGCGCCTTGGCAAAGAACAAAATAACTTCGTTTATTCTGCACAGTTTATTTCGCATCAAACCCAAAGGGTTTTTATACTGTAAATGGTTTTATTTTCGTTTTTTTGTAGATTCAGGTTTCATCGGTTTTCAGAAATGAATCCGGTGAAACCTGCACTGATATTTAACCGGAAACAAAAAAGTGTAAAATGGAACGTAAAGATTATTACAAAATTCTTGGGATTAACCGGTCGGCCAATCCGGAGGAAATAAGGAGAGCATATCTCAAAAAGGCACATGATTATCACCCGGATAAAACCTGTTCGGAAAAAAAATCTGAAGATAAATTCAAAGAAATGTCTGAAGCTTATGAAGTTTTGAAAAATAAGGAACGAAAAGAAAAATATGATTCCCTTTGGTCAAAACGAAACAATCAAAGATTTGATCGGAGCGGGAATGAAGATTTTTTCGGAGATGTATCCGGGCATTCTTATTATAGAGGAAATTCAGGCAGGGATATATGGGAAGATAAATTTGACAGTTTTTCTGATTTTTTCAAAAGTATGTTTTCTGATTTTTTCGACAGACCATCTGAGCCACGGAATTATGGCGGAAATCATATTCATTATGATGATTTAATCAGATAAAACATTTTTTTTGTATTATAGCAATGAAAAAAATGAAGGAGGAGCTTATATGAACTATAAGGATTACTATAAGATATTGGGTGTTGATAAAAATGCAGGTCAGGATGAGATAAAAAAAGCATACCGTAAACTTGCTGTTAAATACCATCCTGACAAAACAAAAGGAAATAAACAGGCAGAAGATAAGTTTAAAGAGATTTCAGAGGCCTATGAGGTACTTAAAGACCCTGAGAAGCGTAAAAAGTATGATCAATTAGGGGCAAACTGGAAACACTACAAAGATTTTGACGGGACTGGTTTTGGCGGAGCACGTGCAGGCAGAGATGGCGCTTTTACTTTTGAGTTTGGAGAAGGAGGATTTGAAGATTTCTTTGGTGGAGACAGTGGTTTTTCTGATTTCTTTAATCGTTTCTTTGGTGGTGGATTCAGACAACAGGCTCACAGAGAGGATTTTTCTTCGCGCATGCCCAAAGGAGCGGATTTGCAGGGACAAATATCAATCACCCTGGAAGAAATTTATACTGGTACATCAAGGGTCATCAATGCCAACGGTGTACGACTCAGAGTAAATATCAAACCCGGGATTGAAGACGGGAAAACGCTCAGATTGAAAGAGAAAGGCGGTCAAAGTGCAATGGGCGGACCGCGGGGTGATTTATTACTCAAAGTTAATGTATCACAACATCCCCAATTCGAGCGCAAAGGAAACAATCTGTATGCAGAAGCGCCGGTTGATATATTCACTGCAACACTTGGAGGCACATTAACAACTCAGACACTCAAAGGAAAAATATCGCTAAAAATTCCTGCCGGTACTGATAGTGGAAAAAAATTCAGGGTGAAAGGAAAAGGACTGCCGCTTTACGAAAACAATAACATATATGGTGATTTGTATGTTTCGATACGTATTACGACACCAAAACAATTATCTGACAAAGACCTGAAAACCCTGAAAGAGCTAAAACAAAAGTACGGGCAGTATACTGGTGAACCTGTTAATGCCTAACCTACATTTCGCCAGTTCACCCTTTCTTTCTTCATATGAGAGAGTTGCTTTTTTATGACAATATTTTGAGGGTGTTGAAGATGGGGATCACGGACAACAATGTCACGTGCGGTATGACGTGCATGTTGTAAAATTTCTCCGTCGGTAGCCAGGTTTGCGAGCCTGAAATATGCCGGCAAACCGCTTTGTTGTGTGCCTTCAATATCTCCCGGTCCACGCAGCCTGAGGTCTTCCTCTGCAATTTTAAATCCATCACTCGTATCAACCATTGTGTTTATACGTTTCTTTGCTTCTTTTGTTAATTTGTAGGAAGTCATTAAAACACAGTATGATTGGTCAGCGCCCCGTCCCACGCGTCCTCTGAGCTGATGTAGCTGGGACAGGCCGAATCTCTCAGCGCTCTCTATGACCATGACACTGGCATTGGGTACATCAACGCCAACTTCAATGACCGTTGTTGCAACCAAAATATGGGCCTGACCGCTTACAAACAATTGCATGGAACGTTCTTTTTTTTCAGGCGCCATTTGTCCGTGAACAATTGATACAAGGTATTTGGGTGGCGGAAATGCTTTTGAAATACTTTGGTACCCGTCTTCCAGGTCTTTATAATCCATGCTTTCACTTTCATATATCAAGGGATAAACAACATACACCTGGCGACCGGTTGCTATCTGTTCCCTGAGGAACTGAAAAATTTTCAGCCTGTTTGAATCATATGCATGTAACGTCTTGACAGGTTTACGCCCGGGCGGTAATTCATTAATGACAGAAACATCCAAATCACCATAGAGTGTCATTTGTAAGGTTCGGGGAATTGGAGTAGCAGTCATGACAAGAATATGTGGCGGTATGTTGTTCTTTTTTCTTAAACCGGCTCTTTGTATAACACCGAACCTATGCTGCTCATCAATAATAGCCAGTCCGAGATTAGAAAATATTACTTCGTCCTCTATCAAAGCATGGGTACCTGTTATTATTTGTAAAGAACCGTTCCTCAGGCCTTCATGGATTTTTTTTCGTTCTTTCTTCCTGGTAGAACCTTTTAACAGACCAATTGTGATATCCAGTTTGCTGCAATATTGTGACAGCGTATAGAAATGTTGTTGTGCAAGTATTTCGGTTGGGGCCATCAAACACGCCTGGTATCCATTGTCCAGAGCAAGCAGCATGCTCATAAAGGCCACCAGGGTTTTTCCGCTACCTACATCTCCCTGCAGTAGCCTGTTCATCTGATTTCCGCCACCCACGCCTTTCCTGATTTCCTTCATTACCTTTTTTTGAGCGCTTGTCAACTCAAATTTCAGAACATGGTGATAAAATGTATTAAAATAGTCACCCACTGCCTTAAAAATATGTCCTGATGTTTTTTCTGTCCGCTCCTGTCTCTGCATGAATAAATTAATCTGGAAATACAGGAACTCCTCGAACTTGATCCTGTAATTTGCCTTTTTCAGCATTGACGGAGTAATTGGAAAATGAATATTTAACAAAGCTTCCCAAAGTGATGGAAGTTTAAGCTCGCGTAAAACATACTCAGGCAAGGTTTCAGGGATTTGCTCGCCCAGTATTGTCAGTGCATTGCGTTGCAGCTTGTGAATGACCCTGGATGTGATATATCCTCTTTTTAATTTTTCAGTAGTGACATAATGAGCCTCAAGAGATGAATTAACGCCATCTTCGTTTTCAGTAAATTCTTCTATTTCAGGATGGGCTATGCTAAAGCCACCCCTAAAAGATGTTGGCTTACCGTAAACGATATATTCCACACCTGTGCGAATACTTGTTAGTATCCATTTTATACCCTGAAACCAAACAAGTTGTATCGTGCCTGTACCGTCAGAGAATATACCTGTCAGTCTTTCTTTCCCAGCCTGTCCTTCTTTACTTAATTCAAGAATTTTTCCTTTCAGCTGGATATAAGGCAATTCTTCACGGATATCACGGATTGAATAAAATTTTGTTTTATCAACATATTTATAAGGGAAATAGTATAATAAATCTTCAACACATGACACGGACAGTTCTTTTTTTAAAAGATCAGCTTTTTTTTCACCTACGCCTTTTAAAAATTTAATGTCTGTGTTGAAGTCTATCATGAATTATGAACTGAAAAAAAGAAAAAATAAAATTAGTAAACCGGTCTCACAAATTATTTTGCACCTGGCCTGCCATGACAGTTTTTATATTTTTTACCGCTTCCGCAGGGACATGGTTCATTTCTGCCGATTTTTTTCTCTACTCTCGCCGGCTGAAGTTTATCTTTTTTCTTCTCTCTTTGCCCTTCCTGTGCTTGTGCTCTTCCTCTGCCTATAGAAGAATCAACTTCTTCTTTTTTGGTGCTGTATTTACTCATGTCCTGTTTGCGTCTT
>CAZVTW010000514.1:0-4012 GCA_964629805.1 uncultured Bacteroidales bacterium
CAAAGAACTTGTTATTTGCCTCAAAGATACTTTTTTTTCCGGAAGTTGTCTGCCTCGCTGTAAGTGATTTTGTCAGGTTTTTTGGTGTTTAACCCTGGCGCTGTTTTATCTTCAGTGGATTACCAGGGGGGCCCTCAATAATTGAATCCATTATCAGAGAATTAAGAATGCTATTTCTTACAATTCAATTTATAAATAAAAAAGAAAGAACTCATAATCAAGAAAAAAAAAATCGAAAAGAAAACGGGGAAGCCCCAAATTTTTATTATCCAGCCGCCAGCTATCGGAAACAAGGCAGGCATAATGCTGCCAACCCCTGCTAAACCTGCATAAAAAGCTCTGTTATGATTGGATGATATTTCAAGCAAAATACCGCTTATCACAATTTGCTCAATGGCAAAAATGACTCCGCCTGGTATAAAAAGAAGAAAAAACAGGGAATTATCGGGAAGGAAATAAAGAAACAGAGGCATAACCAGGGACAATGCAGCTACAAAATATAGCATGGACTGATAGCTCATTTTTCGGTACCAGTAAAACGTAACAATGCCGGTACTTATACTTCCGATGACTTTAAACAACAAAAAATTTCCAATATCATCATTCCCGGCTTCTAAAATATCTTTGGCATATAAGACCAAAAAGGGCAATAAGGTAATACTAATGCCCAGTGTGTTAACCATAAACAGATAGTAGACAAATTTTTTGTTGGTTCGGAACTCAGTTTTAATTTCTGTGATAAATGATTTTATTCCGTGTAATCTAAATCCCTGCACATTGATTTCTTTTATCTTCCAAAAACCCAGGGATGCTGTAAAAAGCGAAAAAGACGCTATAAAGAATAAAGCCGAGTAATTGGCCGGGTAATTGTATAATGTAAGCGCTCTGGCTGCCAGATAGGCTGATAACAATATACCAACATTTGAAATGATTTGTTTGGCCGAAAAAAAGGACTTCCGCTTCTCCTGTATGATAGATTTTCCCAAAATATCAGTATAGCTTATATTCGCAAATGAACCGCTCAATGCAAAAGTAGTTATAAAAATAAAAATAAGTATAAGGATGGCATTTCGATTCAGGGTTTCTGAAAACAAAAACACGAATGCCATCGCTGCTAAAGAGAAAACCCTTAAATTAATTCCAAGTAATAAATACCCTTTTTTTCTTTCTTTATTCTGAAGGAAAGGAGCAAAAACTAGCTGGGCAATTTTGTTTACACCCAGTAAAATGGCTGTCATAAATCCAACATGCACTGATTTTCCGCCAGCATCAATAATCATGGCCGGGATGATGGTATCCACATCCATGAAATTTTTAGCCAGAGCAAGAAATGCTGCATGCCATAACAAAGATTGGTAATTTCTTTTTGAAATTTTAGCGGTCAGTTTTATAATATTGTTCATCAATAATTTCTTTTGCCAAAAACAACCGTGCCCGGCCGAACCATATTACTACCTTCCTCTATAGCCACTTTATAAGAATTGGACATTCCCATTGAAAGATATTTCATTTTCACATTGGGTAAGCTTATATCATTTTTGATTGTATCAAATATATGTTTTGTTCTTCTGAAATAAAGCCTGGAATCTTCCGGATTTCCGAATCTTGGTCCCATGGTCATAAGTCCCTCAAGTTGTAAATGCTGAAATGCTGAAAAATCAGTGATAAATTTATTCATGTAATCTTCAAAAGGTTCAAATTCTTCCGGTCTCAAACCTGTCTTTGAATCTTCATTTCCAATATTGATCTCAATGAGTACCGGAATCAACTTTTTTCCCGCTTTCGCAGCTCTTTTATCAATATCACGTGCCTTTTTTAGAGAATCAACCGTTTGTATCATATCAAAAAGGGGGAGAGCTTTATTAATTTTATTCTTTTGCAAATGGCCTATCATGTGCCAGTTCACAGATTTTGCCTGTTCACCCAATTCTTTTTTAATAAATTCAGCTTCCTGCACATAGTTTTCACCTATATCTGTTGCGCCTGCTTCAATGACTTCCCTTATTTCATCCGTTGTTTTGGTTTTTCCTGCCAACACGATTTTAACGTGGTCGGGGATTTCATTTCGTAATTGCTTGTATTTTTCTTTGATATTCATGCCTTTAAATTGATTATGTCTTTAATAAAAATATCACATAGTTCTATTGCTTGTTAAGAACTAAGGGTTTGATGCGAAATGATTTGTACAGAAAAATGGTCAGGTTATTTCGTTTCAAGCTCTATACCTCATTCAAACATATATCAGTCTTGTCTGGTAAAATTAATCGAAATGACAGCAACTTAGGTCTTGCAGGCTTTTATCTTCTCCCTTTTTTTCTCCCCTGCCCATTTTTTTTTCCTTTACTTTTTCCTAAACCTCTGCCTGGTCCAAAACCCTTTCCGCTGCCTTTGCCGCCTCCGCCTATTCCCGCTCTTTTCTCTTCACTACGGCCAGCTTCATTATTATCATCGAATTTTCGTCCCGAGAAAATACTTTCTTCAAGGGTAGGTGATTCCAGTGGGTCTACTTCATTGTTATAGACTTTCTCAATGGCTTCCCTGGTTTTCATGTTGCGACATAAATATATATGAACTCCCAGCCATTTTAACTCATCAAATGATGCCGGCCCTATGTTTCCGACAAGGGCATGCTGTGTTTCCTGATTTATGATTTTTCCTATATCAAATCTTCTGTCGTCTTTATCTACACCGGGAAAAACTTCATATTCCATTGTTTTTGGATTAACGATAATATAATATTTTGCATGTCCAAAACGTCCGGAAATCTTCGAATCCAGGGTACTACCTGAGGATGCAATCAAATACTGTCCCATGCTTCTTTTTTTCTAATTCAAAAATGAAAAATGAAAAAATAAAACGTAAAAATAATAAGAATATTCTCACAATACCTAAACAAAAACATCGTTCATTTTGTTTTTATTTCGAGAATATTCTCATTATTTCTTTTCATTATTTAGGAAGGCATTGAAATGGAAGCAACGGAAAATATGAAAGTAGCAATGCTTCATGTTAAACGACTATTCAGGAAGGATTGGGAACCAGGCCGGGGATTGTTTTAAAGAAAGCAATAATAAGCAAACTCAAAAAAAATATATGAAACATATATATCTAATCTTAATCTTCATATTGCTGAATATAAACGATAAAGATATTTATGGGCAAAGCACACCAAAAGAAATATATTACAGGGCCATTGGTGTTTTTCACAGTGAGTTTAATCCTGAAACCGGAGCGCCCAGACAAGGCATTTTGATGCCGGAGAAAAAAGCTACTATAGAAATTTACCCTGAGTATCGCCATGCTCTCACAACGCTTGATCTTTTTGAATACATCATTGTATTGTACCATTTTGATAAAGCAGAAGGCTGGGAATCCATTGTAAATCCACCTTCAGCCAGTCATGAGCATAATTTCGGCGTGTTTTCAACCCGAAGTCCCAAAAGACCAAATCCAATAGGTTTTTCAATTATCAAACTGGAAAAAATAAAAAGCGGAATACTATATGTATCAGGGATTGATGCTTTTGACGGAACCCCGGTTCTTGATTTGAAACCCTATTTGACTTCTGTTGATTGTGTGAAAAGTAAACGAAACGAACTTGTCGAAGAATTACTGGGACATCATGATGAAATCTTTATTACTGATTCAGTCTTTTTTAAATGAATATCATTCATTCATTATTAAAAACATCTTCCCTCACCAAAAAAACAAAAGATACAAAGCATGAGTTACAATTTTTTTTTCGGGTAATATAAAATAAATTCAGTTCTTTTCAATTTAAATGCTTTCATTCTCTTAAAAGCCAATCTGATTATTTATTTTTTATTCTGCCAAAAAGCGGTTTATCCCTTCTGCCGCTATTTTTGCGTCGGCAATGGCTGTTAAGGAATTGAAACGGATTAGACAAGAAAAATAAAAAAGCCATGGCGCTAAAGACCTGCAAAATGAGTTGTAGAGTTATACCTAAGTTGAGCGGTTTGAACGAAGTGAAAAAGCGCTTTACTTAGGTATA
>CAZVTW010000515.1:0-3995 GCA_964629805.1 uncultured Bacteroidales bacterium
ATGTCTGTATCTCTTCAATTGAAAGACTTGCAAAGTCATAAATTCTGTTGTTATAAGTAAAGGTTTTTTGTTTGTAAGACACATCCAGATTCAGTTGCAGGTTATCTATCATTCTGTCCAAATACACATGTGCTGAGATTCCGACATGAAATCCCGGCGCTGATCCGGTGTAAGACAAGTCATCATTATTCAGATTATGAACACCAAATTCTTCGGAGACAGAAATTTTCGAGAAATTTGTTCCGGCAAAAAAACCGTATGCAAGAACAGGTGTTGTCCTGTATGTTTGATACAAAAATTCAAATTCTGTTGCGCTGTCTTCAGGCAGCAGCTTGTATTCTTTTTCATAGGTTAGCAAATTCAGCATGGCGCTGTCTGCTTTATTGAACTCATCATCATATAAATGAGCCAGGATATTCAATCTTTTTCCCTGGATAATATTTTCGCGGAGTTGTTCTTTTTTGATGTTTTTATCAACAATTTCAGGAATTTTTTCTATTTGCCCGCTTTCATAATTGTCCTCGGCTTTTTTGAGCCAATTCTGGGCCTGCAATAAATTCATCTGACCTGACAGAATTACAATAACCATGACGGCGCTGAACCACTGCGTAGTTGCAGACCGAAAAAAAGATGCCAGGTTACAATATTCCATAGGTTTCATAGTTAATTATTGCTTGTTATTAGAGTTAAGTTTATCAATCCTTTGTTTTACATCATCGTCCCAATCCTTGTCAACAATTTTTTCCGGGGGGATGTCTTCTGCGACAAACCGGTCCCATTCTTTCAGTGACATATTCCTGTTCAGTTCGGGTTTGATATGTTGGGCAAGTTTTTCTGTTTTTGTGGGCCATTTTTGTATTGTACCGTCCTGATAGCCTGCAATTAAATGATTTCCGTCCTTAGAAAAACTGATTGACCAGACCCATGAATTTTTGTCTTTTAAAATAATGGGTTGATTATTAAGATTTTGCGTTTCCCAGACAAGAATGCTTGCATCAAAACTGGCAGAAGCCAACAGACTGTTGTCCGGACTGAAACTTAGGTCGCTAATTCTGGCTGTTTGCCCGGAAAGTGTCAGTATTTCATCATTTTTGAATTCATAGACGTGTACAAAACCATTTATATCTCCGTAGGCAAGATATTCGGTTTTACGGTCAAAACAAATTGCAGTGACTGCAACGTCAATATTTCCGGGTTCCTTTTTTAAGGTAAGTGAAAGGGAATCAGCCAATTGCTTATAATTGTTTTCAATGTTTTTTTCATTCAGTTCCCATATTTTCACATTTCCATTTGCATAGGCAGCTGCCAGAAATTCACCATCAACGCTCACATCAAATTCAAGAATTTTTCCTTTATCAAAAACGATGAACATGGGATTTGGATTATCTTCCTGCAGATTCCAGATTTTAATATTATTTTTTGAATCAAGAGAATACAGAAAGTGATTCTCTTTACCAAAATGAAGGGAACGAATACTTCCTGTTGGGTTTTTGATTATTTTTAGCGGTGAATTGGTGTTTCCTTCAGCATTGTAAATCTGTATCATGTTGTTTTGCGTGCCATTAGCAATATAATCGCCATTAGGACTAACAGACAGACATGTAATGATATTTCCTGATTGGTTTTTAAATGTGTCGACTTTATTGTTTTCACCTGTCATCCACCGAATCATTTTTTTATCCCCGCCTACACTATAAAATGCACTACCATTGGGTGAAAAAGCCAATGATTTTACCGTAGTTGCATGTGATGTGAACATGTTATCTTTATTTTCGCTGTTTAAATATTTATCTGAGAAATAAAGAGCAGCGTATAAGTCAGGATTATGGGGATTACCGTTGAACTTTTTATTAAAATTATAAGCCTGAAGCGCTACAAGTCCCTTTAGGGTTGTATCCCGGGTTATTTGTTGGGATTTGACAGCCATAGATTGTGAAATTGAAAGCATCCTGAGTGTATCGGCTCTTTGACGCTCAATGTAAGCAATTTTACGTTGATCCCTGGCCTCTTTAGCGCTTTGTTGCGCCTGGTTTTTTTGTGTATTAGCTATTTGTCTTTGTTGTTTGGCATTCATAGATTCAATACTTGCAATCTGTGCATTCAGCTGTGATATCAAGGTTTGTCTAATAGCTTTGATTCGCTGGATATTGGCTTTTTTTTCGTTTTCAATGGCTTTTTCGCCTTCAAATTCGGCGATTAATGCTGTCAGGTCAGAGATAATTTTTTGTTTATCAGCGTTTATGCGTTCAATTTTTGCTTTTGCCTCGCTTTTTTTTGCTTCAACTTGTGCATTAAGGGCATACAACATGAATAGCAGAGACAGAATTGCTGCAACACCAAGTATGAGCGCTGTAATCCTTGACCTTCTCAGGGATCGTTTCTGAAGTTTTATTTTGTTCTCTTCTTCAGCCTGGTAGTTTTTTTCGCTTGTTTCAAGAAAAACCATTGTCCGTTCAAAAGCGGGTGCATGCCTGAGCGCCCAGGCAAGTGTGGGTTTTTGTTTTATTTTCCAGGCCGATGCCAGATGGAGATCAGGCGGCGTCCATAATCCTCCTTCCCCTTTTTGATAATTTTCTGCTGCTTCGTGCAACCTGAGATACATCTTGATAGCCGCGGCTTCTTCTTCTACCCAGAGGATAAGCCTGTCCCAGATTCTCATTAAACTTTCGTGGGAGATATCAATGATTGTACTTTCTGTGAGTTCAAAGTCAATACTTGGGTTCAAAAATGATCGGCCTTTGATACGGAATTTATCAAGTACAGTTTTTACCTGTTCAAGTGGTGCATCTGCAATATCACATAGCTCTTTGACACTGGATGGATGCCGGATTCCCCGATTGTCAAGACCTATTTCTGTGAGAGATTTAAAGATTTTATCACAGACATATTTGTTGTCTTCGGTCAATTCATCATAGGCTTCGTTGGCATGAAGAGAAAGGGCTTTTTCCATCCTGCCAATCGCCTCGTAGTCTACAATATCCAGTGGCTCGTTTTCTTTTTTGTGGGAAGTCCAGTAGTCCCATGTACGCATCAGTGCATGTTGAAGGATAGGGAGTTGGTCCGGATTATCGCCAACATCATTTAGAAGTTGATGGACAAGTCGCGGTGTAATTTTTCCTCCACCAACGGCAACCGGTCCTATGATGGCTTTTTGAAAATCCTCCCTGGTCATTTGTGGAATAAGATAGTGACTTTCATTGATGAGTGTTGTCAGTTCCTGAAATTGAGCACATTCGCCAATAAAATCCGAGCGCATGGTGAGAACAATATAAACAGGCAGTTGATTTTGCCTGACAGCCTCGAGCAGTAATCTGACAAAGGCCAGGGATTCATTAAGCGCCTGTGTTCCTCCTTTAAGTGACTTAAATCTGAACAATTCCTCAAACTGGTCAACCATGAGAAGAATATTTTCTTCGTTGCTGAACTGAAGCTGTTTAATGGCATCAACCAGTCCCAGTGAGCTACTGCGCAGTACGGAAGCTGTAATAGCCTGTTTAAAGTAACGTTCTTCATCATTTTTATCCTGAGATTTATCAGCTTTTACAAGAGACTCGGCGAGGTTGAGTATCGGACCGCCGCCTGGCCGGGTGACTATAATTTTCCATTTTGACCCTGTTTCAGTTAAGAAACCACCATGAAGTATTGGGGTAAGACCGCAATACATCAGTGAAGACTTACCACTACCGGAAGCGCCGATGACTGCGCAAAAACGATTTCTGGCAAGTTTATCGAGGACTTCATCGCTTTGCCCTTCACGCCCGAAAAACAGGTGACTTTCTTCAATCCCAAAAGGACGAAGCCCCGGGAAGGGATTAAAAAGCTTTTCTGTTATGATTGGCTCTATTTTTTGACCATATGTTGCTTGTGTTGTATCCATAAAATCACTTGAGTTGTTGAACAAAATCTTTAAATTTGTTCTCCAGGTTTCCTGACTCCTGTATTTTTAATATTTCATGAATATCGAAAACCTGCTCGGAGACAACATTTAAATCATT
>CAZVTW010000516.1:0-3981 GCA_964629805.1 uncultured Bacteroidales bacterium
GGAGATTTGAGGGGCCCTGACGCTAGTACGAGAGGACCGCGTTGGACAGGCCACTGGTGTATCTGTTGTGGTGCCAGCTGCACTGCAGAGTAGCCACGCCTGGCCGGGATAAGCGCTGAAAGCATCTAAGCGCGAAGCCCCCCCCAAGATGAGATCTCCTTTGAGGGACGTTGAAGACGACAACGTTGATAGGCCACAGGTGTAAAGGCAGTGATGCCAAAGCTGAGTGGTACTAATCTCCCAAAATCTTTCCTTGGACAACGTTGTTGTGTTGCTATTGTTTTTCTTGCTTTATGTTGAGAATTGAGATATTCTTAGGAAGAACTAAGAACCAGCTAAGAACTTAAGGTGACTACAGCGGTGGGGTTCCACCTCTTCCCATTCCGAACAGAGAAGTTAAGCCCACCAGCGCCGATGGTACTGCGCACGCGGGAGAGTAGGTCGTTGCCGACTTTTATATTTGCCCTGGCAGATTTTTTTGCCGGGGCTTTTTTTTGCCTTTAATATTTCAATTTATAAAGAAAATTCTAATTTTGGCCTTCTAATTTTCACATATATGAAAAATCCTCTCTGGAATATTGTTTTGATTTTTGCAATTTCCATGATAACTTTTGCTATCTATTCTTTTTATCCGCAGAAAGTTGAAGTATTAAGTGTGAAGATTCGTAAAGTGGAACTCAAAAGTATAGTTAATATCCAACAACAAAAGGCGTATATCCCTCAGGCTGACAATTCTGAATTCATGTTTACCATAAGAGATAGCCTGAGGTTAAACAAAAAAAAGGACAAACCGGCAGTTGATTCTTCAATTCAGAGAATTTTAGTCATTGGTGATTCAATGCTCGAGAGTATTATGCATCGACTTAAAGATTTGGCTGTTCATAACAATCATTTTTTCAAACCTGTAATTTGGTACAGCTCATCAACAAAATGGTATGGGTCTTCTGATACAATCAGATATTTCATAAACAAGTATAAACCAACTTATATTATGATTATTTTAGGTGCAAATGAATTATTTATCAGAAATATTATTGAAAGAAGACAAAAATATGTGCATAATATATTAAAGCAAGTCGAAAATATTGAATACATTTGGATTGGTCCCCCAAACTGGACTGATGATACCGGAATAAATGAATTGATTTTAAAAAATGTTGGGCCGAAACAATTTTTCCCTTCATACAAATTAAAATTTGAAAGAACTGATGACGGGGCGCATCCAACAAGATCATCTGCCTCGGAATGGGCTGACTCTGTTGCATCCTGGGTTATGAAATCAAGCAGTAATCCCATACTGCTTGATATACCGGACACGAGTTATAATAAATATCCCAATCCGGTTATTTTACAACCATTGTGATAATTGATAATTTATTTATTGTAAATATGTACTCATTATTTCAGAATTTATTTGTTTATGATATTAATAATCCTCTGCTTTTTAACAGTGGTTCTTTTTTTATTCTATTCACTGTTTTTCTGGCCGGATATTCATTGATTCATAAATATAAATTATCAGTTTCAATCTATGTCATCATATTTAGTTTTTTCTTTTATTATAAATCAAGTGGATTTTACTTTTTTTTGCTTATTGTAACTATCATTAAGGATTATTTCGTTGGTTTATATCTTGGTAAACAGATAAGTAAAAGAACAAAAAAAGCATTGGTTGTTTTTTCTGTTTCTACAAGTCTCGGGCTTTTGGGGTATTACAAATATGCAAACTTCTTTGTTCTGAATATCAATTATCTTATTAGTACAAATTTTCAGCCACTAGATATTTTTTTACCTATTGGTATTTCCTTTTTTACCTTCCAATCAATTAGTTATATCCTTGATGTAAGTTTTGGAAAACTAAAACCAACAACCAGAATTTTAGACTATGCATTTTATTTGTCATTTTTTCCGCAACTTGTTGCCGGGCCTATTGTAAAGGCCAATCTGTTTTTACCTCAGTTGGAAAAGCCTGTCAAAATTAAACGCGATGAGTGTTACTTTGGCCTGTATTTAATTATTTTGGGACTGCTAAAAAAGGCCGTAATTGCCGATTATATTTCTCAATACAATGATTTGGTTTTTGCTGATCCTGCACATTATTCAGGCTTTGAAAATATAATGGCTGTGTACGGCTATGCCTTACAGATTTTTTGTGATTTCTCAGGCTATTCTGACATGGCTATTGGTTTGGGAAAAATGATGGGATTTAATCTTGGTGTTAACTTTCGGTTTCCCTATCAGGCAAACAATATCACTGATTTCTGGCGAAGGTGGCATATCTCGCTTTCAACCTGGCTAAAAGATTATTTATATATTCCACTGGGTGGCAACAGAAAAGGAAAAATCAGGACGTACATAAACTTATTCATAACCATGTTACTTGGCGGTTTATGGCATGGTGCATCCTGGAAATTCGTTATTTGGGGAGGATTTCACGGTATTGGCCTGGCTGTTCACAAAGCATTAAAACCTTTTTTGAATACTCACGTAAAAGATAATATCTGGACCAAATTTTTTTCCTGGTTGCTGACGTTTCATTTTGTTGTTTTTTTATGGATTTTTTTCAGAGCACAGGATTTTAACCTGGCGATTAAGATGATTCATCAAATTATTTTTGATACGAATTTTCAATATTTCCTGGCTTTTATTGATGCCCGTGCTATCTTTTGCGTCATGGTATTCATTGGATTTTTAACACATGCTGTTCCTGAAAAACTAAATCAAAAACTATCCTTATCTTTTGTCAAATCACCTTATATTATTAAATTGGTTATTTTTATCATAGCAATTCAACTTGTCGTTCAATTCAGGCTGGAGGAGGTCCAACCCTTTATATATTTTCAATTTTAGTTTAAGATTTTCTAATCAAACTGAAAAAGAAAGAAATGAGTTTAAAATATAAATCTACAAATAGTTACATAAGCCATATTGAATGGACAGAGCCACTGCCCGATCAGGTCTATTATTATGTTGAGCTTAACGGAAAACTTATTTTTCCTGGTGCCACCTTAAATGTGAAAGAGGAGCAGGTTGTTGTTTTCATTCATAATGACAAAGTCGCAGATGTACTTGGACCTGGTATTCATGATTTGACCCCTCAGAATTTACCTATTCTGGCAATGCTCAAAAAATGGAAAATTGGCCAGAATAATCCTTTTGCTGTTGATATAGTGTTTTTATCTACATCTATTTTTTCAGGAGCATGGAGCACACAAGAAGATATCATGATTAAGGATATTGATTTTGGGGCTGTCAGGACAACCATCTCGGGTAAATATTCATATAAAATATGCGAACCTGTGATGTTTACTAAATACATCATTAAGCTTAATATTTTGCTTGCTTCTCATTCTGTTGTTAAAAAAAAATTGCATGATATTTTGGTTGACAGAATAGTGCAATATATAATTTCGGAAAATATTTCTGTTTCTTCTCTTGCTGTTGACTATGGCGAAGTATCAAACAAAATAAAAATTTTCCTGAAACAATTCTTTAATAAGTACGGTGTTGAAATAGTAACCTTCTTTTTAACTGATCTTAAATTACCTGAAGCAATTGAAAAAGCACTTAAAAAGAAACTGGAATTTGCGGATAGAAAAATAGACGAAAATGAAGCTTATAAACTGTCTGAAACACTGGAGGCTGAAGTTAAAAATCCTACCAATGCAGAAGAGATCAACACCACTTATTCTGATGCTGATGATAATAGGAAAGCCGATACTCCAAAGAATTTTTATTCCACTGAGAAACCTCCCCCGGTAAAGAAATACTACATCATACACCACGGAAAACAAAAAGGACCATTTGATCTGAGTATGCTAAAGGAAATGGCAGAAAGAAACAAAATTTCTTCTTCAACGCTCATCTGGAAGGAGGGCATGAATGACTGGCTTTTTGCAGAAAATCTGAAAGACCTTGCTAATCTTTTTCTCTAAAAGCTGATTTCAAAATCGATTTGTTATTGTTAATACAGGCCTTAGG
>CAZVTW010000517.1:0-3960 GCA_964629805.1 uncultured Bacteroidales bacterium
GGGACTCCGGGATTAAACGATACCTTGCGCCTTTATCTTTCGAATTTACTGAGTTGAGAAATTAGCCAAGAACTATGCAAGGATTTTGTTCATCAAACAAAACAAAAATAATTCATTTTCTAAATTACCCTCTTGGTAGCGATTTGGAATAAGCATTGTGCTTGCATATTTTATTTAATAAATTCATAAAATTTTTTATTCTAAATATTGAAATATTTATATATTTGCATTTAATAATTATTATCTATGGATACAAAAGTTATAGAAAACAGATACACACAGTTAGCCGATGATACCTGTTGCCTGTCTTGCGGTGGTGCTGTAAACTTTGCAAGCCCACAGACTGGTGAAGTATGTGTTGATCTGGGGTGTGGCAGAGGGACAGATGTCATCAGGATGGCCGGTGAAGTTGGCATAAATGGTTTTGTCTATGGTTTGGATATTTCTGACGGGATGCTGAACAAAGCCGGTAAGACAGCCCGAAAGCTGGGAGTCAGTCATGTTGAATTCCGCAGATGTGAACTTGAATCTCTTACCCTGCAAAATTCAGTTGCTGATTTGGTGATTTCAAATTGTACCATTAATCATGCTCAAAATAAGCAAAAGGTGTGGGATGAGATTTTCAGGATATTAAAAAAAGGAGGCAGGTTTGTTGTCAGTGATATTTTTTCATCAGAGCCTGTTCCTGACCAATACAAAAATGATCCTGAAGCTGTAGCTGAATGTTGGGCAGGTGCTGTAACCAAAGCAGAATATCTTCAAACCCTTGAACGTGCCGGGTTTAGAAATGTTGAAATCATTGAAGAGTCAGACCCTTATCCCAAAGGTGAAATAATGGTTTCAAGTTTTACAATAAGAGGAACAAAACCCGGAAAATGTTGTTGTAACAATTAGAGTTAAGGTATAGTAAATATAACAATTATCATGAAAAATCTTATTACAAAAAAGAAACAAAGCAAAAAAGCAGTGGCCCAATGTTGTGCCAAGCAATCAAAAACAGTGGCCGGATGCCATGATTGATGTTTTTATTACAGATTCCGGAAATGCTGCATTGTTTTTTTTACTAAGTGGCTATAAGAAAACATGCAATTTTTCTAAGTGCCACTACTTAATTTCTTGAAAGCAGGTCTGTATTACATATAGTGTTGATATCGTATGTACTTTTCAAAGCACAATATTTTTTCAGGAGTAAAAAATTCGGATAACTATTATATTGTTAATCCTCTGACCGGACATGCTGATATACTCAGTCCCACAGAGGCAAAAGACATACAGCAGGGCCGTTTTGACATCCTGGAACAAAGTGGCGAGAATGCCTATCTCATTGATAAAGAACAGGAAGACAAACTTTTCAGGGAAAAATATCTTGACTTCATTGATAACCGGGAAAGCGATGAACTTCAGTTATTTTTTGTCCCGACTTATGCCTGTAATTTTGCATGCTCCTATTGTTATCAGAAAGGATATCAAAATGCGCCACAAGCCCTTTCCAAAGAATTGACAGATTCATATTTTTCCTTCATTAACAAACATTTCGCTAACCGGAAAAAATATGTGACCTTATTTGGCGGAGAACCACTTCTTCCAGGGAAAAAATACAGGAAATTGATACAATACTTTGCTGACCATGTAGCAGAAAATAATCTTGAACTTGCGGTTGTCACAAACGGGTATTTATTAGAAGAATACCTGCCGGTGTTTTCCCGGACAAATATTCGTGAAATTCAGGTCACACTTGACGGAACACAACAAATGCATGACTGCAGACGGCCAATGCACACAGGTGAGGGAACTTTTGATAAAATAGTCAGGGGCATTGATTTGTGCCTGGAGAGTAACTTGCCGGTCAACCTGCGTATGGTTATAGATAAAGAAAATATTGATGAATTGCCACATTTGGCTGATTTTACCATAAAAAAAGGATGGACAGATAATTCGCTTTTTAAGACCCAATTGGGCCGCAATTATGAACTTCATGATTGCCAGGCAAAAAAAAGTCATTTGTTTTCACGCCTTGAATTATACAATGAAATATATGAGCTTATCAAAAAAAATCCGCAAATTCTTGAATTTCATAAACCGGCATTTTCAATTGCAAAATTTTTATGGGAAGAAGGTGAAATGCCTGTTCCATTATTTGATTCCTGTCCGGCAACAAAAACTGAATGGGCTTTTGATTATACAGGCCGGATATACGGCTGCACAGCAACCGTTGGCAAAGCAGGTGAAGAACTTGGAACGTTTTTCCCGGGTATTGATATTGATGAAGAAAAAATATTAGAATGGGAAGAACGTGATGTCCTGTCCATAAAGGAATGTAATAGTTGTAATGTCCAGCTTGCCTGTGGAGGAGGATGTGGCTCAGTTGCCAGGAATCAAAACGGTTTAGTTACATCGCCTGACTGCAGACCGGTAAAAGAACTTTTAGAAGCCGGGTTATCACTTTATTTTGAGGAAATGCATAAAATCACCATAAAAAATGAGAGAAATTACAGCAAATGAATTCCGGGAAGCCGTTAAAGAAGGTAACAAGGTTGTTCTTGATTTTTATTCAACAGAATGCCCGCCATGTGACGCCCTGGAACCAAAATTCAAATCCCTGGATCAACTATACGGGGATGATATGACATTTTTAAAAATATTCAGGCAAAAGAACAGAGATTTGGCCGAATCTCTCGGGGTAAAGTCTTCTCCAACAGTCATGTTTTTTGATAATGGCAGGGAAGTTGGTTACCGGCTGACCGGGGGAATAAAGCGTTCCGAGTTGATTGAGCAGTTCAAAACGCTCATACCCGTCGAAAAGGTTCTACAGGTTCAGTCCGCAATTTCGCCAATCACCACTGATTGCGATGTAGCAATATTAGGAGGCGGCCCTGGCGGATTGACAGCCGGTCTTTACCTTTGCCAGGCCAAAGTTAATACAGTCCTGGTTGACATTGCATTGCCCGGTGGACACGTTTCCACAACACATCAGATATCCAATTACCCCGGTTTTATTGAGCCTCAGCCCGGTTTTATGCTTTCGCACTACATGTCGGAACAAACGAAAAGGTGTGGTACAAAATACAAAGTCGCTGTTGACATCACCAAAGTCGACCTGGAAAAGAAGGAAATTCTCATTGATGAACATGAAACACTGCGGGCAAAAAAAATCATTATTGCCACGGGAACAACACCAAACCTTTTGGGAATACCCGGAGAACAGGAATTTAAAGGTCAGGGCATCAGCTATTGCGCTACTTGCGATGCGAAATACTTTCATGATAAAGAAGTGGTGGTTATTGGTGGCGGAAACTCAGCCATTGAAGAGGCGGACTTTATTTCCAAATTTGCTTCAAAAATAACAATCCTGCATCAGTTTGACAAGCTACAGGCCAACAAGACCGCACAGCAAAAGGCATTTGCCAATAAAAAAATTAACTTCAAATTTTCTCACGAACCACGTTCTTTTAAAAAAGAAGGGGATACAATTGTAGTCGAAATAGAAGACCTGAAATCCAAAGAGATGAAAACCATTACAACTGATGGTGTTTTTATTTTTATTGGCATGAAACCCAACCTTGAATTATTCAACAACCAACTTGACCTGGATCAGTGGGGGTATATCAAGACAGATGAGGATATGCATACAAGCCTGCCTGATATATATGCAGTTGGCGATGTAACAAGTAAAAAATACCGGCAGATTACGACAGCAGTCGCAGATGGAACCATTGCAGCCATTGCAGCGATTAAGGAGCTTGATAAATAGACAATTTTAAACTGACAATTCTCATTATTGCTTAGTTAGCGCCTCTAAGTTATATTTAAATATTATAAAAACAGGTGTTTACACTTTATTAGTGTATGTGAGAAAAAGCCAATCTCTGCATTACTTTGTCTCAACTGAGATATATGCTGAGCGCGCATAACATAACTTTTTAAAACGAAATAAAGTACTTATTTGCAGTTGGTTATGGT
>CAZVTW010000518.1:0-3954 GCA_964629805.1 uncultured Bacteroidales bacterium
GGACGTTTGCCTGTTGCCTCTTCTCCTTCTTTACCTGAGGGATTTGTAATACTCATGTTGGAAATGTTGATACTTTTCCGCCGGGTATAATCGCGCGATACCTCTTTGATATAATCCCTGACCGAATCGTTTTCTGCTTCTTTGATGGATTTGTCATATTCTATATCCTGGTCAACAGGATTAAACTGTGGTGTAATAAAAGATTCGGAATAACCAACATAAAGAGGTATTCTGACACCGTATTTCTTTGGGAAAAATTTACCGAGTTCAAAGGTTGAACTGATATCATAATCAGTGATATCTTCTTTTTGTCTTTCATTCACTTTTTTCTCTATACTCCCAAATCCCGGGGTACTTTTATTACCGGTAATTTTCACAGAACCAAAATCCGCAAGCCGTGCTGAAACGCGTGCATGTGCAGCCCAACCGCCTTTTTCATTAAAATTGGTTAGCCTGAGTTCATTCATCCATATTTCACCACTTTTTGGAAGCCCGTCATCTTCTGAAAAATTACCCCTTGTTTTGGGATTTCTGACACCAAGCATGATGGTACGTACATCGCCGAGATTTGGACTACCAACAACTCTGACTGTGTTATTTTCGTCTTTTTTCTCATAAATACTGGTGATTGGAAATCCTTTGGAATTCCTTTCCAGTTTCAGATCAGTAAACTGGGTAAAGCTGATGTCCAGATTGTTATCCTCAGGCCAGACAATTTTTCGGTCTGCTTCGGATTCATTGACATAAAAACCAAATGGTGTCAGTTTGAGTGGTATTTCATATTCATAATAGTTTTGAGTATAGTCAGACCCAATCCTGATGAATGCAGTAAGTTCCTCATCCCGAAGGTCGCTTCCTTCTTCAATTTCTTCAGCATGGATGTACATTTTCAGATTTTTGTACATCCTCAGATCAAGTTGAACATTTTTATAAGCCGCCCTGGCATCACCGTCCTGTAGGTCTACTACTTTAAGTGTTACTGCCTGTTCATTGAGCTGCCTCATCTTGGGATTTGTCGGGTCAATAACCCTGTCAACACCTGGAGGCAGGACGTAGTTTACATTTGCGCGATTTCCGTCTTCTTCAATGTTGACAGCGGATATTTCAAAACCGGATTGTCCTGTTTCAGGTATATTGGTAGATTCACCACCTTCGGAGATATCAAAAGCATATTGTCTCCATTCGCCCCTGACAAGTTGTAATTCAGCAAACCGAAGAACAGCAGGTTCCCTGAATTGTGTCATGAGCATCCTCATAAACCTGATAGACCTGAAATCTTGTATAGCGCCTACCCTGGACTGAAAATCACGAATAGGTATCCTGAAATGGTACCATTTCACTTCTGTTTCCTTGCCGTTTTTTCGTTCTTTTTTGTCAATCTTTTCATCAACTATATAATTTTTTCCCGGTTCAAGGTCTTCTTTTCTCAGACTGACGTGATACTGGAAGTAGCTTTCAATCGGATTCACTGTATTGTCAAAGTTGATATCCTCAACATCCGGCAGGAGTGTTCCGGTGTTTGGATATTCACCTGAATTGCCTTCCAGACCGTTGTATTGCTTATATCTTTCAAGTATTCCGGCATTTGACTTGTTATAGGTATCATCTTTAAAATGAATAAAGTCATCACTTGCCGGATCGGTGCGTATATCATCATATGCATCCGGATTTATGCTCCCGTTTTCAAACAGGGAGTCAAGTTCATTCATAAATTGTTCATAAAAAAGAAGCTCTTCCTGAGATGTTAACCCGTCTAGTCCGATGTCCTGTTTTGCTTTGGAAGCCGGATCATTGTTAAAAGCATTTTGCAGCGCCTGTTTTACAGGCACAACACCCCATTCTGTGGTATCCAGATCATCAGCCTCAACTGGCTCTTCAGTGGGAAGTCCCTGTTCAAAAGATTTTTTGGAATCTTTCAGAACATCCTCAGAGATGTTACCAAGATGAAAGTAAAGGTCACCGCCGGTATTATTTATCGGTTCGCCCGGCAACTCATCCCCGTCAGGATCAACGAAGGGGTCCATAATCCAGAATTCAATATATTCAATATTCTGCGACTCGAAGTCATTGGACTGAATGCGTCTCATGATACCACCCCAGCGCGATTCTGGTTCTTTGAGTTTACCTTCCTGATCAATCCCTGCTGAATAGGTTGTTGGTTTGGTGTCAAAATTATACGGCCCTTTTTCTTTTGGATAATATGCTACATTGAGCACATTTAAGACAGTGGGGAAATTGTTTGGGCTTTCTCGCTCAGGGAAAAGATCACGTTCAAACACCTCCCGGACGAAATGGTTAGACTGTTCATTCTTGTTGTTTTTCAAATTGTCCGGTGTGCCGGCATTACTACGTTGCAAATCAGACAAAATGCTGTACCAGTTAATTTTTGCCCTGTTAAAACCATAAGCCAGGTTGTTGGTCAGGGAAGCTTCAGGGAAATAGGGCTGAATATGCGGACCTTCAGAGACCGGTGTACTTGAAATGAACCAGGATTCGGGTGTTTTCAGTGTAATGGTTGTTTTTGCCCCTTCAAAATCATCAATATAGGATACTCCGGATCTTTTTAGTGCTCTTGAATGGCCGGGAATAAGATGGGCAAACTCACCTGTCATGGTAATGGTTGATCGTTCCTTTGTTTCAATAAAAGGGAGTTTGTCAACAGCTTTGGTCAGCCAGGGGGCTTCTGTTGAGTATGAACCGTCAATCCCCCAGATTGTGTTTGCAATGGCCTCATCGCCAAATCCCACTTTATTTGTCAAAGGTTTTTCGGAAAGGTGCAACATGGTACCACCAAGCTGAAAATTATCTGAAAATTTATAATCAAGGTGGGTTCCTATCATTGTTTTGGTCTGCATGGCAAACAAAGCATTACTTTCGAGAGATACCCTGATGGGTGTGGCTGATTCCAGCAGTGACTGATTAATGATTGTAACCCGGCCCAGGGCGTAATCAACCGTATAGTCAACATTTTCTGTTAATTTAGCGCCCCCGGCGGTCACAACAACAGAGCCTTCGGGGATGTTCATTGCATTAAGCATGATTTCGCTGCCGGATGAGGATTGATATTCCCCGGCAAGATAGAATTTATTTTTTTCGGCGTATTGCCTGGCTTCGGTTTTTGTCTTCCTGTAAAGTTCTTTAAAAACATATTGTTCGGCTTCTGATTCAAATTCAGGATTGCCGTCTATGATTTGTTCTTCGAGAAAACTGCCAAATGGCTCAAGAACAGGAAAAAATATTCTGCCGTTTTCTTTTGTGATGGTTTTGCCCTGGATAAAGTCAAAATAACCGTCGGGTTTGGCATCGTTCTGAGAATCCAGCCGGTCGAGATTAAAAACCTGGAGCAATACTTCTTTGTCGATAGCCCCTGCCGGAATGTAATTGACCGATGTCCCGGTTTTATCATTCTTATACATAATTTGTAACTGGAAATTCTCTCGTTCAATGCCATAAGCCCCAATGTTATAGACATTTTTCATCATCAGGTTCCAGTTTGGAAATTGTGTAGACGGGTTGCTGCCTTTTAACAATTTAACAATTAATGTTTTAGGTTGCTCAATATCTGTTGAGCGCTCACCAACTGTAATGGTTTGATTAGCGCCAACCAGCTTATATTCGTAAGCCACAGCCAATACCTCATCAGGCGCCAGGGTACGGTTAAGAGAAATATACCCCAGTTTCGGGTCATAGTCAAATTCTCTTTCTGTGAGTTTTTGAGCATTTTCAACGACTTCGTAATCAGCGCCGAGTTCAAAATTCGGAAGAGAATTGACGACATTGGAGAAGGTCCGGATGTTTTGTCCTTTGGATTTCACCTCTTCATATAAACTGTTTGCATCATTGTCAGCATAAGGAACTGAGGGATTTTTTGAGACTTCCGGGGGATTGAAAATAGAATCCGGTTCAGCCAAATCCATAAAGGCTGCTATGTTACGGGATTCTTCATAATCACCG
>CAZVTW010000519.1:0-3953 GCA_964629805.1 uncultured Bacteroidales bacterium
GTCCTGGGGAGGTTTTAGGGCGGCGTCAGTCGGGGTTGGCGGATTTTGCCTTAGCTAGTTTGGTGGAAGACCAAGAGGTGTTGAATTTGGCAAGAGATGCGGCGGAGAAGATTGTGCTGGAGGACAAGGTGTTGGAGAGTTTGCCGTTGATGAAGGCGGAGTTAGACTATCGGTATTCTAAGTTAATGGGTGGGGCGATTTTAACATGAGGATTAGAAATTAAAATAAGAACTTTGACAGACAGGACAGATATACATCCATTTACCAATAGATGCTTTGGGATCACCCTTATGAAATGAGTCTTTAAATTTTAGGAGTCGATGACGGTTCCCAAAACAGTGCTGCACAACCCAAAACTCATGACACTGGTCACAATAACAGTAAGTTCCCTTTCCCTGTTTGGAGTTATCTTGGTTATCTTCCATTGATTTAGAGGAACATCCACAACTCAAACAATATGTTTTAAGAGAACCGTGATATTGAAGTAAAAGGCGCAGTAATTTTTTGAGTTCTTTTTCAGGATTTTTATCAGGTCTTAACATGATTGCGCCGTACTGATGACCAACTCCTCCAGTTTGTGAATTTTCTAAGGTTGTACCGTCTTTCAATGTGGATAAAATTTTTCTTGGCTTTCGACCAATATAGTCAGAACTATCTATAATACTCCACCTATCACCATTCAATATCTCTTTTACTTTTTCTCGGAAGGGAACTTCTCCCCAGTAATTGACTCGCTCATCTGTATGTAGAATAAAGCTAGCAGAGAGATTTTCTAGCTTATCCTTGATTCCAACTAAGTATTTATCTCTAGCAACACCCAGAACATCTTCAATCAATTGTTCAGAACCTTGTTCTGCATAATCTCGATATTTAGCATCAAAACAATAGTTTTTAGTAGTTCCATCGATTGATAGTTTGAGACGAATATCTGGTCTTATCCATTCATTTTGATTGTTTTGAAAATAGGTATCATACCACAACGAAACACTTATTCTTTTAATCCCATCAATACTTCCTTCAAGTTTAAACTCTTTTTTTCTTTGGATTTCAAGCCTGCCATTAGTGATTTGGATAAATTCAAACACTGAAGTTACAGGCTTCATATTAGCATAAAGGATAAAAGCACTATATAGCCTTACAAAACACCAAATTTCATAAATTTCCCAAGTTGATCTGACTTGAACGTAATGCGTTTGTCTTAATAAATACAAAATTTTTGTAATTGAGGAAAGAACACCGCCCTGACAGCTTAAATACTTTTGGAAAATGGCGCTGTAAGCAGGTGTTCCTGTTAAACGTAAAGATGGAAGAGGACAAGTATTAGGAGTAGCTACTTTCTGAATAAAGGCTGATTTTCGGGCTTGAGTTGCCCATCTGATACAATCAGAAAGCTTTGACTTAATCTTGTCAATATCATCTTTCTGAGTTTTCTTGGATTCGTTTAAATTTTCAATATCTTTCTTAATATCTTCTCTTATAAACTTGTGTAACTCAGCAGGTAATCCTCCAAATTCTGGTAAAATAATATTTTCCTCTAAGGAGTTTAATAGTTTTTCTAAATTTTCAGCTAATTTTTGAGCTATATCCCTGAGATAAACATCTAAAATGTAACAAATAAATTCATTTTCTAGACATTGAGTAGATTCTAACGATGTCAAGCCAAGACTTCTTCGCTTAGACGGTTCAATTTTAGTCTTGATCAAAGATTGGGGAGCATAAATCATCCGATCAATGCTCACAGGTGCAACTGTTGTAATAAAGCTTTTTAAATGGCGTTTTTTTAGTGCATTCCAGTTATCTTTAACAACTTTTTCTAATTCTAATATTGAAGTTGCAGCAGCTACAACTCCTTCACCTGGATGCCATTTTAGTCCAAAGTCTTCTACTCCTTTTCCTTCGCCTTGTGCTGTTAAATATCGCCATCTGACACAACTTGATGTAGACAGTGCCAGCAGACCAATTTCATTGATCATATCTTTTAGTTCCTGCTGAGTAATATTGGCAGGAGTTATAAATAGCGATGCTTCAGGACTATCACTTACAATCTTGTCAGAAGAATCAACAAGTACAGCAGTTATATAGCCAGAACCTGTGACTCTCTTCTGTTCTTCATTTGTTCTTGGTTCAGGCAATTCCCACTCATTACGTCTTGTTGGGGATACTCTTAGAATCAGTGGAGGTTGCCCACGTAATGCGACTTTTCCTTGCCATTCGCCTTGTACCTGAACCCGCCAGCTTTCTTCATATTGCCTGACGTGCTGTATACCATCTTCATCACGCTCAAATGACTTACTGTTAATATCCACAAACTCAAGACTTATATTATTCATATTTTATCCTACCAATAGCGAACAAATCCCCGATTTTCATCAAGCTGTTTTTGTAGCCTGTTAAGGTTATTGCCTGAATCAAATTCTTCATATTTTTTAAGTTCATCTAGCCATTTGCTGCACTTATTAACTTTGTCATCATTACTGCTATCGAAGAAAATTCTAGGCAGTACTTTTGTAAACAAAAAGTGACCGAAACAATTTTTATTGTTACAATTGTTTTGTTTTAGTCCAATCAGATCAGCAACAGCACTAAAAATTGCATAATCTCGTGCAGATCTATACCCCAAAGGTATTCCCAGTTCAGATAAATACTCTTTATTCCAGCGCTTTATAGTTTTCCAATGTTCATCATTTATCCCATCTGCAATTCTTTGCTTTATTTCATTGTTTAATGCTGAAATAGAAATTTTCGTTGTTTCAAGATTACCTGACTCAAAAATATTTTTAATATCTGAATTATCTAAATTGTCTAAATTCGCTAAAGGATAACTAACTACATAAGAGCGGTCAATCACTTTCGGGCTTAATTCATACGTTGTTTCATCAGAATTGAGAGTCCCAAGTAATACCAAGTTATTGGGGACAGTAAAATTAGGAGGATATTGACATAAATTATTTTTCCTTTGCACCAGTTTTTTATCAGACGGAGCTTGCTGGCTAGCTGGCTTATCTTGTAAAGGTTCTAGATTGTCGTTTTCTTCCCATATCATTTCAACGAGGCTTGTAGAGTAAAGTGTAAGTCCCCGTTGTTGTTCATTTGAGTCGGATTGATGGTTGCGGGAATACTCCAGTACAGAAAGCAGGTCAGCTCCATAATTTTCTATCTTAGCTAGATTAAGTTCATCTAAACAAACGAGATAAAGACAATTCGAGTTTTTTTCTGCATCTTTTAGAGCTGTTAAAAAGGGGGAGGGACGGAAAATCTCATGAATGGGATCGAAAAATCCCAGTAAATCCGAAGGGTCAAGCCACGCAGGACGAACAGGAATTATTTCATGTTTGCCCCCAAGAAAATTTGCTGAGTGTTTAACCAAGCTAGTTTTTCCAACACCTACAGAACCATTAAGCAGTATTAGGCTACCTGAATAGAATCCACTGATTAGCGATAAGAGATAACTTGTCGCTAATTTATCTGGAAGGAAGAGTTTGCTTTTGCTTAACCCATCTTTCCACTGTTTTTCTAGATCTGTAGGAAATAGATATTCTTCAGCCGAATTATCGCTATCATCTTGATTGTCATTTTCAATCTTACATCCGTATTTTTCTAGTTTTTTTATCAGTTGATTGATTTGATTTTCTCTTTCGTTTAAGTTTTTTTCTCTTTCGTTTAATTTTTGATTTCTTTTCCAAGTAGGTTGATTGCCTTTTGCCGAACTGTTATCTCTCATTAATCAAAAGAATTAATCACAAATTATTTTTGTCATATTTAATGATTTTTTTGTCAGTTATGTCGATTTAACATCTTATTATAAACATCCTGTTTTGCGGCTTCTATATCCTTGTCCGTGATCTCAACATCTTTCCATAATCCTTTTAAATGGGTTTGACGCTTGGTATTCTGAACTTGATGAGCCACAATTTTTCTTAAGGCTTCCAATTCTTGTTGGATGGCTTCAATCC
>CAZVTW010000520.1:0-3941 GCA_964629805.1 uncultured Bacteroidales bacterium
GCTGCTGATACTGAAATATTAAAACTTTCAGTAAAACCATACATAGGTATCATGAGAAATTCGTCAGCCATTGACAACATCGTATCTGTTAAGCCTTGCATCTCAGTGCCAAAAAAAAGTGCAAATTTTCCTTTTTCTATATTGAAATCATCCAGCAACACGCCATTTTTGTGTGGTGTAGTGCCAATTATTCTGTAGCCTGCTGATTTCAGGTGTTCAATACAAGTCGTCGTGTTAAAATCGGACTGATTGTAATAATGGAGAGATAACCATTTTGAAGCGCCCAATGCAACATCCGGGTTTACTGTGTAAGTATTCCTGTTTTCAATGATGTGGACATCCTGTATTCCAAAACAATCACATGTTCTTAAAACAGCGCTTGCATTATGTGGTTGGTAAATATCTTCGAGAGCAACAGTTATATGACGGGTCCTGTCTCTGATGACTTTTTGAAAGAGTTGCCACCGTTGGGGTGTTACATAATCCGACAGGAATTTAATAAGCTGCTTTGCCATTATCTTTCATTTAAGAATCCGGTATAAAATAAAAAAGGAGCGACTTAAAAAAGACGCTCCTTTTTTCAATAGGGAAAAAAGTTTTATTGAACACTGTCTGTCAGTTCACTTCCTGCTTTAAACTTAACAACATTTTTAGCAGGAATTGTAATCTCTTTTCCTGTCTGAGGGTTACGTCCTGTACGTTCATTTCTCTTTGCTACAGAGAACGTTCCGAAACCTACCAGTGTAACTTTGTCATTTTTTTTCAGTGTTTCACTGGTAGCATTGATAAAAGCATCTAACGCCTTTTTAGAATCAGCTTTTGATAATCCTGATTCATCTGCAATTGCATCTACTAATTGAGCTTTGTTCATAACAGTTAAAATTTTAGGGTTTCGATTTCTGAAAAATATTTGTTTCTATGCAAATATATGCCTTTTATCTACTTATACAAATATAATTTCTATATTTTTACGTTTTAAATGTCTTTTTTTTCAACAATACTGTTAATTACAGCTGTTTTGATGACTATAATACTCTATTTGGTAAATTTTTTAATCTTTTTTTTTAATTCAGGCCATATCTAAACCTCAGTCATTTTTCTTTTTTAAAAACCATATCTGGCCGTATAAAGAACAAAATTATCATTGGCATTTTTTTTGATTTAACATCGTTATAAAAAGATATGATTTTGTTTTTGAGTTCAACTAACAAATCAATATTAAACCACGTAAACTTATTATTTAGCCGGAACAATGATTTGAAACAGAAAAATTATACATTTGTGGTTGGTTTTTATATAAACAAGAAACAGGTTAACAAATAAAAATCTCATGAGATTTATTCAGGCTCTTAAATTTAATTTAAGGTATACCCTGTATATCCTTTCTTCTGTACTTGTCATTTTAATATTATTAGGTATTGTGATTGACAGGCAATTAAAAATGAATTATGAAAATACCTTTCAGCAAGAATCCTATATGAGAATAAATGATTTATATTCCTTATATAAGCAATCAATTTCAGGAAACAGAAGCATGCTCAACAGCATTTCAAAAAGAGCAAATCAACTTTTGAAAACATATGGCGATATTGAAGTTCTAAGAAGTGATTCAATTGAATTTCTCGCAGTCAATCAGACTACTGGTATAACAAGCAGAATAAAAGTGAATAAATGGATAATATTAGATAGTATTTTGCAGACCAGTAATTTTCTTGTTAATGATCTTGCTGAAATTACCAACTCAACGGTTTCTCTTTATCAACGTATCAGGGAGGGTTACCTGCAAATTAGTACTTCAGCTGGTCCCTCTGCGAAATACCGGAGTGGTCAGTTTCTTTCAAATACCTCTGAAATAGTGCAAACAGTCAGTAAAGGATTAAACTTTTTTTCCAAATACACTGAGGAGGGAATACCCAGGCTTTCTATCTATTCGCCCGTTTTTGCAGGAAATTTGGTAATCGGTATTTTGAGGATAGAAATAAATGAACTGGATATACCATTTTTAAAAACACTGATTAACGGGTTTCTTAGTGAGAAGGAATCTGAATTCTGTTTCATTTTAAATGATGACGGAAGGTTGATAATACATCCCGAACGGGAAGGAGACAGAATTCACCAGACTGAATTTTATGCAAAATTCAAACCTGTTATTGATAGTGTAGAATATTTTGCCTACCAGGTTCAGGAAGATAAGCCAATCGAAGAAATTCTTGCCTTTCATACAGACAGTTTAACAATGTTGTCGGGAGAAATCAATGAAAGTAAACTTTCTGATTTTCCATTGCATCATATATATTACAAGTATGAACCTAATACACGGAATTATATTGCATTGGTTGTTTCTGAAAAAAAAATATATTTAACATTATATCGTTACCGTATCACTTATTTTATCTATGCTGTTATTTTCGTCCTCCTGTTGGGTATTATGCTTATTTTCCTATTTAGACCTTTTTCATCAGATTTACAACATGTCAGGAATTCCCTGGAACAGATTGAAAAAGGTGGAACCATTGATGAATCATATCATGCCGGAAATTATGAAATGCAGGAAATATTTTCTGTGGTACGTAAAATCTCCGGAACTCTGAAATCAATGACAGAGTTTACCCATGAAATAGGCAAGGGAAATCTTGAACGCCAGCTTGAATTAACCGGCGAACAAGGTACACTCGGTAACTCTTTATTACAAATGCAGGAAAATTTTATCAGGGAAAGAAAGGAACGCGAAAAGCAACTGAGCATAGAAAAGGATCAGCGCTGGATTTCAGATGGACTGGCTAAGTTTGATGATATTTTGAGAAACTATTCCAAAGATTTGGATAAACTAACCCGTGAGGTCGTCAAGAATTTTGTCAAACAGATTGGCTCAAATCAGGGAGGACTATTTCTCATTAATGATTACGAGCAAAATAATGTGTTTTTGGAATTATATGCTACTTATGCTTATGATAAAGAGAGAAATTTGAAAAAAAGTCTTCCTTTGGACCAGGGATTATCTGGCAGGGCGGTGCAGGAGAAAAAAATAATTCATATAACCGATATTCCACAGGATTATGTATTTATTACTTCCGGTTTAGGAAAAAGAAGGCCGAACACATTGTTGATTATTCCTTTGATAACAGCGGGACAAGTTATTGGCGTGATTGAAACAGCTTCCTTTTCTAATTTTGATAAAAAAACACTTGAATTTGTTGAAAAAGTATCTGAAAATATAGCTGTTACAATAGCAACAGTGAAGATGAACACACGTACCGCTATGTTACTTGAAAAGTCGCAACAGCAAAGTGAGGAATTATCGGCCCAGGAAGAAGAAATGCGGCAGAACCTTGAGGAACTCCAGTCAACACAAGAGGCATCAGAAAGAAGAGAGCTTGAATTAAAAGGCATCATAAATGCTGTTAACAGCTCAAGCTTATTAATTGAGTTTGATATGGAGGGCCATGTCATGAATATTAATGAACAGTTTTTAAACCTGCTGGACCTGACAATTGATCAAATAGCAAATATTGATTATAAATTTTTTATCTCCAAAGATGAAGAGGAAGAATACCGCGATATATGGAACCGTTTATCAGAAGGGGAAACCATCCAAAAAGAAACAAAGGTTAATATTCCCAACCGTGAACTATGGCTGCATGAAACATTCACGCCAGTCTGGGACGAGGAGGGACAGCCTTACAAAATTTTGGATATAGCCAAAAACATTACTGATATCAAACTTAAAGATATCAGGCTAAAGGAACAAAATGAAAAAATCATTCAACTTGAAGTTGAAATTGATCAAATAAAAGACACACAAAAATTCATGCAGGCAGAATTTGAAAATACAAGCGAGCAATTTGATAATTTCATTAAGGCCCTGGAAAATAATTTAATGACTGCAGAATATGATATTGACGGGAATATGATTTATATCAGCGATCAGTTACTTGAAACCA
>CAZVTW010000521.1:0-3939 GCA_964629805.1 uncultured Bacteroidales bacterium
GCCTTCCACTCCGTGTCTTCAACCGGCCACACAGGCTCCTGTTTACCCAGCGCTTTTGTCTGCATGCGTTCTGTATCTATGTCTTTTGAGGCCAGGTAAGCCCTGACTGCCTGTGCCCGTTTCAGTGAAAGGTCATAACAGTATTTGTCTGTCCCTTTTGAGTCGGTATGTCCATAGACAACCATGTCTGTCCCCGGGTTTTTAGACATATAATCAGCATATTTATCCAGGGCCGGAATATATTTCAGCGAGATGCTGTCACTGTCAAACTCAAAAAAGGCAACAGCCTGGGGCGGGCTAACTGGTTTTTTGCCATTGACTGCGGAGCGCCAGTAACTGACAACAGTAGCCTGGTCGCCTTCAATATCAAAATCATCGCCAATATGCAGGTTTTTCTGTGTCTGTGATTCCCCGCCCTGGTTGTTATTGTAGACAAGCGCCACCTGGTGTTCTCCCTCCTTCACAGTAGGCTTGTATGTGATGGTATAGAAATTCCTCATGATGTGCGGCATCTCAAAAAAAGCATCTGTTACATTATCTCCCAGGATATGATAATGATTACCGTCTGCCAGGTCTGCCATTTGCTGAAGCATGAAATCATCGGGACCCGTTCCGAAAGAAACGATAATAATCCTGACTTGTTCCTTCCTGGCTTTTTGTATCAACTGATTTGGCAAATACGGGTGTTTGCCGAAATACTGAAATGACGCATTTTCTCTGCCGTCGGTAAACAAGACCATGATTTTTTTGTTTTCAGCGTCTTTCAGTGCATCAATGCCTTCGGATGCTGCTGCGTAGAGGGCCGTATAACCGCCGAAGCCTTCAATGGTGTTCAGTTTTGCGCTGTCTGTGAGATATTGTTTGTCTGTGGTCAGTTCGTTCAGTCTGCTGATTTTATCATCAAATTTGACGAGCGATATCCTGTCGCTATCGTGTGCTGTGACCATGAACAGTTTAGAAGCCAGGGCAACTGCCGGAATGGCATGATACATTGATCCGCTGTAGTCCAAAACCATGGAAACATCATAGGGTTTTGTGAGCATGGTTGTGTCCTCTTCCACATCAAACCTTCGCAATGTCCTGTCTCTGCCTTCGACAGACTCTATCAGCTCTATGAAGTATTTTCGTGATTTGCGTTTCGAAATGGCCGGCGGAGCCAGTCCGTGCACAAAATTACCAAGCGTGTCGCAGGCTATCACATGGAGTTTTATCTCCTCAGGGTAGTTGCTGCGGTCAACGGCAATGATTTCAAAATCAATCTTCTCCCCGCTTTTGACTGCTTCAAACTTCCGGGCGCCTTTGATGAATTCCCGTTTTTTTGGATAGATAGTCACCGAACGTACATCTTTTTTTTGCTGATCATTCAACTCTTTGCTGGTGGCTGTCAAAGTAATGGTCGTTGGTTTGGTGATACGGATTTTTTTTGACCCGGCAGAAGGCAGACTATCTCCCAGGATAGCTGAAGATATGTGTTGTGCGTTTACCACTTGCCAGGATATTGTGGCCATACGCCCTTTTTTAACCATTGACGGCGCTTTGAGTGAAACAACCCGGGGCGTGTAAACCTGGCATTGCACCCGAAAAATATCTTTTATGTGATACTGCCTGTGCGCAATTATATCAAAGGGCCTGCTGATCATTGGTCTTATGGTAAAAGAATCTTTTGCTGCAAATACCGTGTCCCTGCCGGCAATTGTCACAGAATCGCAGCTTTTAAAAATCCATGAAAAAGTGGCCTGTTGTCCAAAAACAACGAATGTATCTGCAGGTTTTCTTTCAACCACAGCCACTTCAACAGTGTGTGATGCCCCTGCTGTGTAGCCATGGTTGTTGAATGCCTTAAAATGATAAGCGCTTGTGGTGTCAGGCGATATTTCCAGGGCGCCACGGACAGGCAAAATGCTGTCAAGGCCTTGCATTTTCACATATTTGGCATGCAGGGCATACCATTCAAGTTTGACAGGTTTTTCATCTGTGGTATGCCTTTCGCCCTGCACTGTGATGCCCGGGCGGTTGACAAGCGCTTGTTTTTTTCCGGCATAAGAAAATGCCCTTTCGCCATCTTTGTCATGCCCCGGCACATACAACTTGTAGCTTGTAAATGTATCGGGTTGAAGTGTCAGACTCCCTTCAGGCGGCAAACTGTCGCCAATGCCGGTGATTTTTACAAAAGGATGTAAGGGCGCAGACCAGGAAAGCGTGAGGCTGTCGCCCCGGATAATTTCTTTTTCGGATAGTTTAAAGCTGGTGTTTTCTTTGTGATACGACATTCCGTTCCGTTTTACGGAACACGAGAAATAAGCGCTTGCAAAGACGAATAATGTAATAACAAATACTCTGTTTTTCATTTTTAAAACTATTTTTTTGAGATAAATATTTAATTGAGCTCTATTATTGGAAAATATGTATATATGTTTAATTGCTTATCCACAATAAGCAAGTGAGATAATATTAATGCAAATTAAATTATTTAGATTTCTCACTTCGTTCGAAATGACAAACAGTTATTTATCTGTAGGATGGAGGGTTGGAAGTCGGCGTAGCCGACTTCCAACCCTCCATCACCCCGTATCTATCTATAAACGTGTCATTCTGAGTGAAACGAAGAATCTACAAGGGTGAAATAAACAATAACTGCGAAATTTATTTTTCTCTTTTTAATTTGTTTACTTGCTTATTGTAGACAAACAGTTATGTTTATTGCAAAAAATAATAAGGCAAGGCCAAATAAAGCCTTATAGATTCCGGGTATTTTGGATTTTGAAGTTTTTTTGCTTTTCCCCCAAATTTCATTGTGTGCAAATAAATGTTCTGTAACAAAACAGGATCAGGGCTTTCTGATAACTTCAAAGCATCTAACACGCTGGCCAAATCATCATGTATATGCTTCATCCTTTCCAAAATTGCTATGACCTTCTTTTTTTGATTCTCTTTTGACAATTTTTTAAAATCCATGAACAATCTATGAGCTATATCAAAATGCACAGAAATGTAGTTTGTGTCTTTTTTAACAAAATTTCCGAGCTTTATATATGCCTTGCAAAATTTCCTGCATTTTTTTTGATTGCTCAAGTTGTTTAAACATTGTTCAATTTCATATTCTTTTAAAAATGCACTATCAAAATTAAATGCATACTCAGCAATGATAGAATCTATTGACAACACTTCTTTTGAGCCGATTTTAGACTTTTTAATACCCGTTCTGTAGATTTTTCTAAATTCCCTGCTCTTTGCAAATTCTTTTATTATTTGGACTGAAGTGTCTTTTTGAGTAAATGCCTCAATACAAATAAAAAAACATACTGAAAACGCTATAAAGTATTTCATTGTTGTAAGATTTTAATTGTTAAAATTTTCTGCACTAAGTTTTTATTATGTAAGCATGTTGTGTATTTACTATTTGAAATTCGGTTTTGTGAGGGTAACTGCCTTTTGAAAACGAAACCGGAAATTTTGTATTGCCTATTACCCTACACCACACATTTTTACCCGGAGCATCAATTATTGAGCCGGACCCTGTTTCACCCCCCTGTATCACAATTTTGACGTTAGAAAAAAGCAAATGATTTAAAGCAACGTCCCGTGCTTTTTGGAGCATACCACCAAATTTACGGGGATGCCAGGTAACCTGGACAAAGGACCGATGGAGGCGAATTTCTGAAAAGACTTGTTGGTTTAGCGCCAACAAGTAATGGTTGGAACATGTAAAACAAATAACAAAAAATAATGTGCATTTCATTTTCTATGTATTTCATTTAAAATTATTTTTACTCTTATATATGATAAACGGAACTTATAGTGAAAAAAAAAGAACAAATTTTTTTTCACAGGCTGTTTTTCTCAAAATTACTGAAATTTATCATATATGTAAATAGTCAAATACAGTATTAACATAAATAAATCAATTATGTACAATAGAATAATTGTTATCTCGATGCT
>CAZVTW010000522.1:0-3924 GCA_964629805.1 uncultured Bacteroidales bacterium
ACGCAACCAAATCAACCCAAAAATCATCTTCAAAAGATGACATGCCTGAAAAGGGTGTCAGATTATCTTGAGAATTTTGATGTAAATACAACAATCTAATCCTGATCAAATTCATTCAACTGGAAAAAACATTTATTTATGACAAATAATTATTCAATCAAAAAAACTGATAAGGAGTTACTCGCTAAATGGTACAAGCTGATGGTACTTGGCCGGGCATTGGACGAACGTGCCCCTAATTACCTCAAACAGGCAATTGGCTGGTCATACCATGCACCTTATGCTGGACATGATGGTATACAACTTGCTATCGGACAGGTTTTTGACCGAAAAACAGACCATCTTTTCCCATACTATCGTGATATGATGACAAACCTTTCTGCCGGTTTGACAGCCCTTGAAGTGATTTTAAACGGAATCTCAAAAGATGACGATGTAACCGGAGGTGGAAGGCACATGTCGAACCACCTGGGAAAACCAGATTGGAATATTCATAATGTGTCCTCCTGCACCGGAAACCATGCTTCTCAGGCGGTTGGTGTTGCAAGGGCCATGAAATATTACAAACACAAAGGTGTTTCGATATCATCCCAAGGAGAATCTTCAGTTTCTGAAGGATACGTTTATGAAGCTATTAATGGCGCCACAAATGAAAAACTTCCTGTGATTTTCGTGTTCCAGGACAATGGTTTTGGTATTTCAGTCCCTAAAAAAGACCAAACTGCCAACCGAAAAGTTGCTGATAATTTTACCGGTTTCAAAAACCTGAAGCTCATTCATTGCAATGGAAAAGATGTTTTTGATTCAATGAACGCCATGACCGAAGCAAAGGAATATGTGCTTGAAAACAATATGCCTGTAATTGTGCATGCAAATTGCATCAGGATGGGCACACACTCAAACTCCGACAAGCATGAGCTATACAGGAGCGAAGCAGAATTAGGCTATACAAGGGATTATGATCCTGTTGCAAAATACAAGAGGATGCTCCTAAGATATAAACGCGCGACGAAAGATGAACTACAAAAGATAGAGGAAGAGGTTAAACAAATCGTAAAAGATGCACACAAAAAAGCAATGGCAGCCCCTTCTCCTGACCCTAAATCAATCTTTGATTTTGTCCTCCCTGAAGAATTCAAACCCAAAAAATTCCCCGATGGTTTGCCAAAAGGGGATAAAGGTAAAAAATTAAAACTTGTTGAAGCATTAAATGAAACCCTCAAAGAGGAATTCAGGGCGAACCCTGATACTTTTATCTGGGGACAGGATATGGCCAACAAAGGAAAAGGTGGAATATTCAATGTCTCAAAAGGGATGCAGGACGAATTTGGTATTGAAAGGGTTTTTAACGGGCCCATTGCTGAGGATTATATTGTGGCAACTGCAAATGGTATGAGCAGGTTTGATGAAAAAATAAGGATTGTTGTTGAAGGCGCTGAATTTGCTGATTATTTCTGGCCAGCATACGAACAATTTGTGGATACAACGCACGATTATTGGAGGTCAAAAGGAAAGTTTTCCCCCAATGTAACTATCAGGCTTGCTTCTGGTGGGTACATTGGTGGTGGTTTATACCACTCCCAAACCATTGAAGGGGCGCTGACAACACACCCGGGCACAAGGGTGGTATATCCGTCATTTGCCGATGATGCTGCTGGTTTGCTACGCACAAGTATCCGTTCTAGTGGCCTGACAATGTTCCTTGAGCCAAAAGCATTATACAACGCTCCAAAAGCAGCAGCTTTCGTGCCTGAGGATTTTGAGGTCCCATTTGGAAAAGCCAGGATTAGGAGAGAAGGAAAAGACCTTACAATATTGACATATGGCAACACTACCCATTTTTCACTGGAAGTTGCTGATAAAATTGCCGAAGAAGAAGGTTTTGAAATTGAGGTTGTTGATTTAAGATCATTGCTACCATTGGATGAAGAGACTATTTTGGAGTCTGTAAAAAAAACAAACAAAGTCTTGATTGTACATGAGGATAAAGTATTTGGTGGTTTTGGAGGGGAATTGGCAGGCCTGATATCTGATAAAGCTTTTAAATATCTTGACGGTCCGGTTATGAGGGTTGGATCAACTTTTACACCTGTTGGTTTTAACAGGATACTGGAAGCTGCCATACTACCGGACAGTGCAAGGATTAAAGAAAAGGCAATTGAATTACTGAAATTTTAACCTTTAAATGAAATTCAATGAAGAAAATTGGTTTATTCTATAGTTTTAAAACAAAAAATACATCAAAAGTTGCTGATAAAATTTTTAAAGCATTTAATAAAAAAGACATTGAAAAGATTGATGTTGATACAATCACCGAAGATCAGTTTCTGGCATATGACAATATGATCCTTGGCGTACCCACTTGGTGGGACGGAGAATTGCCAACATACTGGGACGAGTTTATGCCTGCTGTTGAAGATTTAAAAATGGATGGCAAAACTGTTGCAATTTTTGGACTTGGTGATCAAAAAAATTACCCTGAAAACTTTGCTGATGGTATAGGCCTTATGGCACATGTATTGAAAAAAAGGGGTGCTAAAATTGTTGGTTTTACTTCTTCTGAAGGTTATGAATTTGAAAAATCTGCTGCTATAGAAGATGGCAAGTTCCTTGGCCTGGCATTAGACCAGCATAACCAAGGTCCTTTGACAAACGACAGGATTGTGAAATGGATTGAACAATTGAAAAAAGAGTTCAAATAATATCATTTTGATTTCTACCGGAAATTGTGTATTTTACTAAAAAAATTATTTATAAATCATAAAAACTGATGAATATGGATATTTCTGCAACTTTTATGGGAATAAAGCTCAAAAACCCAATTATTGTCGGAGCTAGCAACATTGTTACAGACCCTGAAAATTTGAAAAGAATCGAAAAAGCAGGTGCTGCCGCTATCGTCTATAAATCTTTGTTTGAGGAACAAATCCAACTTGAAAACCTGGAAATGGACGAATCAATGGCAGAATATAACGAACGCAATGCTGAAATGATAAACCTGTTCCCGGATGTTGAGCATGCAGGGCCAAAGGAACATTTGTATAACCTTAAAAAGGCAAAGGAATCTGTTGACATTCCAATTTTCGCAAATCTAAATGCTGTATATGAAGAAACATGGGTTGATTATGCAAAAGAAATTGAAAATACAGGAGTTGATGGTATAGAACTTAATTTTTATGCCACACCCAGCGATGAGCAAATTGATGGTAAATCAATTGAAGATATGCAGGTTGGGATACTTAAAAAAATCAAGGAAGCTGTTGATATTCCTTTAGTGGTGAAATTAAGCCCATTTTACGCCAATCCTTTGAATGTGATACATAAAATGGATAAAGCTGGTGCTGCTGGTTTTGTGCTCTTTAATAGCCTCTTTCAACCTGACATAGATGTGGATAACGAAAAACAAACCTATCCATATAACCTTTCCTGCTCAAGTGATAACAGGTTGCCTCTCAGGTATGCCGGTCTGCTGTATGCAAATATTAACGCACAAATTTGCAGTAGCACAGGGATATTTGATGGAAAAGATGTCATTAAAATGATCCTTGCCGGGGCCGATACTGTTCAGGTTGTGAGTACGATTTACAAAAACAAAATTGAACACATTTCCACAATGCTTGAGGACATTGAATCATGGATGAAAGAAAATAATTATAATTCACTACAGGAATTCAAAGGAAAACTATCAAAGAAAAATTCTTCTGATTATTATGCTTACAGAAGGGCACAATATATTGATATCCTGATGAAAACAAGTGAACAGTTTAAGAAGTTCCCAATGGTATAGTTTATTATTGGCACTAATTAGTGTATTAAACTATTATATTTTTATTTATAGAAATGGAAATTGGTATAAATTGAGAACCACATTTTAATGAACACATTTTGGTGAAACTCAATTTATGCCATTTTTTCAGCTTCTTC
>CAZVTW010000523.1:0-2083 GCA_964629805.1 uncultured Bacteroidales bacterium
GCAAGATGGTCCCAAAGCTTGTGTTTAAAATCCGTTATATCGCGTAAATGCGGATGCATATTACCCATAATTGTGATGATGGCCTTTGCCATTCTGTTTCTTTCTTCCCGGTCTTCAATCTTGAGTGCATGATCGACCATAAGCTGGATATTCCTGCCATATTCAGGTAAAACCATTTTTTTTCTCTGTGTGTTATATTCCATATCGTTTATATTATTTTTTTTACAGTACACTTTTTTTTGTTATTCAATAAATATAATGCGAAATAAAAAAACTCAGCGCTAATTTTTTTTGACCAATTAAAATTTATTCATCATATAAACCCACATTAAAAATGAGTGTTTTTATGTAGGATTGGATAACCGGCTGTAGCTTAAAAATGTTATTTGGATATTATACCCGTGTTCTGAATAAATAACCTGTGGTAAAGTAATTTAATAAAAATTCAATTCACTAAAGGATACAAAATTACTTTTTTTTGTGTATTCTGCAAAATTCCAGACAAATAAAACGATAATTCAATAAAATACATCATTCAATTATTTTCAGCCTTGCAAATTTAAGCAGAATATTCTTTTTGCCGGAATTCTCAAATTCAATTTTTGCTTTCTCATTGGGAGGTTCACCCTCTATTATCAAAATCTTGCCATAGCCAAAGCGCTGATGCTCTACCCTTGTTCCAACAGATATTTTCTTTGAATCAATTCTTTTGAACTCCCCGGAATTGGTATTCCGGGTTGTTTGCGGCTGTGTCTTGTTAACGGAGACAAAATTTTGATTGTGATGTCTTAATCCCTGTCGGGTTTTCATACCCGATTTAAGGTTTTTGCTATTATGTTTCGTATCTCGCGATGTCGTATTAAGATTTTTTTCCTGGAATGAAGGTTTTTTATAAACGGAAATATAATTCGAATCATTAACATCGGTGTTTTCAACATCATAATCATTGAAAGCTTTGGGAAGCTGAAGGTACTGTTGGTCTATTTCTGAAATAAAACGACTTGGCTGAGTAAAACTTAAATCTCCCCAACGGTAACGTTGCCGCGCAAAACTAATGATACACTTTTTTTTTGCCCTGGTTATTGCCACATAAAACAATCTTCTTTCTTCTTCAAGCTCCTTCTCTGTCATTAATGACATTTTTGATGGAAACAAATCTTCTTCTACGCCGCCAATATACACATATTTAAATTCCAATCCCTTTGCCGAATGAATGGTCATGAGGCTAACTCTGTTATTATCTTTTTGGTCTTCAGTATCTTCACTTGTTAGCAAAGCAACATCCTGGAGGTATTTATCCAATGTTAATTCATTTTTTTCGACATCCTGCTGCTCGGAAAACTCTTTTATTCCGTTAAGCAATTCCTGGATATTCTCATATCTGCTGACTCCTTCCGGCGTTTTATCGGCATGCAATTCTTTAAGGAAACCGGTTTTCGAAGCAATTTCATGTACCAGTGAATAAGCATCTGTTTCGTTACCAAGAGTCTGAAACTGCAATATAAAATCCCTGAACTTCATAAGCTTTTTCTGCAATCCGGCATTAATCTCTATTGAATTGTCAGGAAGACTTTCAATCACTTTCCAGATGGAAATATCTCGGTTGACCGAAGCTTGTTCTAGTCTTTCAATGGTGGTGTTGCCAATTCCTCTTCGCGGATAGTTAATTATCCTTTTAAAAGCCTCATTATCATCCGGATTAACAACCAAACGACAATAAGCCAGAATATCTTTTATTTCTTTTCGCTGATAAAATGACAATCCGCCATATATTTTATAAGGTATGTTTCTTTTCCTGAGCGCCTCCTCAAAAATCCTTGACTGGGCATTGGTTCTGTAAAGAATGGCATAATCTTGATAATCATTTTGTTCACCAAGTATTGTATCAAGTACATTATTCACGACTAAATATCCCTCCTCACCATCTGTGCGTGCATCAAAAATTTTCAGTCTGTCTCCGTTTTCTGATTCGGAAAATATTTTTTTCGGAATCTGCTTTTTGTTTTTTGTAATAAGGCTGTTCGCCGCATTCACAATTGTTTGGGTTGACCTGTAATTCTGCTCCAGCTTGAACAATTGATAT
>CAZVTW010000523.1:2183-3922 GCA_964629805.1 uncultured Bacteroidales bacterium
AACAACAGATCATCAAAATCCATAGCGCCTGCTTTAAAACATCGCTTGGCATATGTTTCATATATCCTTGACATTTCAAATCTTTTTGCAGCCGCATCAGATTGTCTAAGCTGGGGATTGGCCGCATAAGCTGCATAGGTGACAAGATTGTTTTTTGCATATGATATTCGGCCATACACGCCAGAGACCTTATATATTTGATCATCAAGTTTATATTCCTTAATGATAGATTTTATCAGATTCTTTGAATCAGAAGTATCATATATTGTAAAATTTGAAGGATACCCCAGAACTTTTGATTCTCTTCTGAGAATTTGGGAAAAAACGGAATGAAAAGTCCCCATCCAAAGGTGCTTTGCTTTTTCGTAGCCAATGATCTCAGCTATCCTGGATTTCATCTCACGGGCTGCCTTGTTTGTAAAAGTTAATGCAAGGACAGAAGCAGGATGTATATTTTTTGAAAGAATATAAGCTATTCTTAAGGTTAAAACGCGGGTCTTGCCCGATCCAGCGCCGGCAATAACCAGACTGGGACCATTAAAATGTTCTACTGCTTTTCTTTGTTGTTGATTGAGTTCCTTGAGATAATTTTCCACAAGCTATTATTTTTGAAATCCGAAATGGCAAAGATAGGAAAATTCATAATCCCAATAAAAATAATAGCATGAATCAATACAATGATTTCAGTTCGCAACAGATTCATTATTATTCAATCCTGACAATTTTAAAAATTTAAAAAAAATACTACTTTTGGGGCTTCTCCGTTATAGTATCATTTGTGAGATTAAACAAAGAATTTTTTAACTCTATGAGGAAACATTTGTGCCTGGTTACTTTTTTATTGCTTCTCCCTGTGATTAAGCTTTCAGCCCAGTTAGATGATGTTATTGTAGAATCGTATTTTGGTAATCAAAAGCTGTTAATAACCGGTGATACACTGAAAATAAGTAAAGATTCGATCATTCTGTTTAAGGCACGTGCATTTGACCAATCAGGCGCCCGCCTTAAAAATGTCACATATAAATGGTATTTTGGTGATGGTTCGAACAATTTATATAATCAGGACTCAGTTTTTCATGTCTACTCGCAGGGCCGCGGATATTATCTCAGGCTTAATGTTACTGATTCTTTGGGGAATATAAACAAAAAAGTTATCCCGATTCAGGTTGCTTTAGAACCAGACTGGAAAGATACAAAATCAAATGTCGGGGAGTCAACTATTTGTAAGGGGGACCAAATTGAATTGCATGGTGACGCCAAAAAATCAGACTGGACATATAATCCTGTCCTCAGTGTCACTCACGAGCTGCCCAAAGACTTATTTTTCAAATATGAATCAAAAGTGACCCTTGAATCATTTGATGCCTATCAGGAACTGACAACAAAAGAACTGGCATATTACGATTCAGTGTGTCTCAGCCTCCAGCACAGTAAAATGCCTGAAATACGCATCTCGCTTATCTGTCCCGATGGCAAATCTACTATCCTGAAAGATTATGGAGGAGAGTCTGCTGTCATGGGTTATGAAAAAGATGACGAAAATGCTTATGGAATACCACTCACTTATTGCTGGAAAAAGGAAGATGCAGCGTTTTCAAAAATAACAGAAACTCCTGCTGAAGAAATGTCAACATATACTTTTCTGACTTTTGAGACTAACAGCTTTCAACTTGATACTGTTATTGAAGGACAACCGGCAACAATTGACACTTTTGAGATAGACACTATCACCAATATAG
>CAZVTW010000524.1:0-3921 GCA_964629805.1 uncultured Bacteroidales bacterium
GTTCCAGCTTCCTCCCATTAAAACCAGCTTTTTCACCTTGTCCTTAACCAGTTTAAAACCTTCCTGGTCTTTGATAAGATCGCGGAGATTCATGGTCCAGCCAACTGAAACAATAACAACTGATTTTTGTGGCATGCCGGAAAGTACCTCTTTATAGACGTCCAGGGCAGGGGGAGCATCATCCCTGGTTACCATGTCATTTTCATATTTTGAACTGGTGACAATGGTTTTGGCAAACATCTTCTTGCTAAAAAACCAGGAATAAGCATCATCACCTTTATAGGAACCTATCGGAATATCAGGCCGGTTGTAATAGGTATTGATCACATCGATCATCCCTACCCCATAGGTATCTGATGTATTGTGCATGACGGCCAGGATTTCGCATTCCCCATTATCTGCCATCGCGTGAAGCATACCGAGGGCCGCGGCATCATCCATATCCGACTCCATGTCGGTTTCAAAGATGATATTTACCTGCCCGAAAGTTAAATTGGTTAGTAACAAGCCTGTTATAAAGATCAAATAGAACCGCATTTTTGAGTTATATTTTTAGATATTACAGTGGGTGCTTTTCTCAATCATGGACATTAATGATTACAATTTTTTCTGTATAAATGTACAAACCGGCATTTATTTTAACATAATAAATACCACTGACAATTCCACCTTTATTTAAATCAAGTGTTTCAATATGCAATCCTTTTGGCTTGAACCCGGTATAAATCAATTCTTCAACTTTTGACTGCAAACTGATCAGTTGTATGTTAACAATTCCCGGCTGGGGTAAATTGTATTCAATAGTAACCCTGTCTGTTGCCGGATTGGGATAGATTTTTAAAAATCTTTTCCCTGGTTGGTTGTCAGATTGATCAATACCTGTTATGTCCGTAAGAACGGAAATGCCTTTATCCGTGCAAAACCAAACAGACCCATTTTTTTCAATGCTAATATCAAGAATGTTGTTGCTGATAAGTCCTTCATCAACCGTATACGAAGACCATTTGCCACGGGCAAAACGGGATGCACCGGAGGGTGTACCAAACCAAACGCCATTGTTATCATCCCCTTCAATAACCTGCACAACATTATCGATCAGCGTGCTGTCTGAACTTTCGTAGGTGGTCCATCCGGATTTGGTATTTGTCCCCTCGTGAAAAGCAGCTCCCATGTCTGTTCCGAACCATTGATTGCCGTCTTTATCAATATACGAAGCGTATATGTTATTGGAAAGCAATCCGCTCCAATCGGTATCATAAGCTGAAGCAGAAGTTATACCATCAACCTCATCCCGTTTTACGCGGGCAACCCCACCTCCTTTTGTTCCGATATAATTCCAACCATCGAGCCCGGAACCGATACTTAAGACAGGGTTCTGTTCCAGGAAGCCATCTATATTTGTTGAATTCCAGTTATTTCCGGTGAAAGAAGATAAATAACTGCTTGTACCAAACCAACGGTTATGGGATGAATCAACAGAAATTGCAACGATGCTGTCCTCTTTTAAACCACTGTTGGCTGATGTATAGTATTTTACAGAAGTTATGCTGTCAGCTTCAAAAGTTGCAACCGACACCCCGGAGGTTGTTGCCAGCCACAATTCGGGTCCGTAGTTGGTCTGTTCAAATACAATCCCGGATATGTTTATGCCCGCAAGATTATCCGCTGTAGTATAGATTGTCCGGCTATCATTGTCAAACAGAACAAGGCCTTTATCCGTACCTATCCATTTGTTGTTATTCTGATCAATAAAAACAGACTGAATACGGTTGCTCGGTAATGGACTGTTTTCAGCGGTATAATGAATGAATTTCTGGCCTGCTGAATTCAGGTAAAATGTAAAAACCACAATTCCCAGGATTATCGCTTTCATCTTTTTATAAAACGTTGAGTGTTAGAAATCCCATTAAATTCAACAGTTATGCTGTATACCCCATTTTCAAGATGGTTTACTGAAAGCATTTTCTGATAAAAACGGTTGTGTTTATCAAACGAAAAAGTTTTCATCGTTTTACCTGTTAAATCATAGATTATGACCCGTCCTTTCCCCATGCTTTCATTGTTCATCTCAATATGTAAATAATCACTGGCAGGATTTGGAAAGACGTTCATTTTCAATCCCTGGGAAGCATTATCTGATAACTTTTCAATACCAGTCGGGTTTGACTGTGCGCCATCTACCTTGACTAATTCAATCCCTGCATCTTTTCCTAAATTACGGGAATATTGTTTGTCTGTGGCATTATTCCAGTATTCATGAACTCCCAGGCTTTCTAATATAGTTCCATCGCCTTCGGGGTCATATTGAATGTGAGCGGGCCAGTTGGAAGGATCAGCGGCCTGGAGAATATAATCATCTGTGCCATTTAAATAAGGAAATCTTTCTTCGGGTTTGTTTTTGTATTCTTCGAGCAAAAAATCATAACAAACCGATTCAATGGCCACCGGGTCCTGCGCCAGGAATAAAGAATTGGGATAGTCATTATTAAAAGGCTCCATTTCCCATTTTCTTACAATTCCTTTCCAGTTATGCCCAGCCCATAAGGCATCAACAAGGTATAAAAGCGTTTTTCCACCGAGTTGCTCATGTCCCATATAATCAACCAGGTGACGATAAACCTTATAGCCCGGAATTTTATCCGGAAAGCAATAATGCATGAACATGGCGCTTTGTTCATCGGGGTCATCGCCTTTCTCAAGAATTGACCCCTGGTGGTTTTTTGCAGCTATGGTGATTCCGGCTGAATTATGAGATTTTAAAATAGACATGTTAATAAAGTAATCCGCGTCAATGTAATACTGTGGAATTGAAGATGTGTGTTGGCCATCGCTGAATACAATAACATTATCGGCAGAAGGGACAGTTTGCTTTACGCCATCTTCAGTTTCTGCTGCCACATAATTAACATCCGGAAAATCTGTCATTAATTTATCAAGATAAACCTGGCTATGTCTTACAAATTTACGATATGGGTCTCCTATGGTAATATCTTTTTGAGCCGCCCCAACTTCTTCGGTTAACTGTTTTAAGATGGCATATATAAGCTGGGGAGTTTGGTCTACCCTCTCGTCCTTTGCCCATCCTCTGCCGGTAAGATTTACTTTTACAGCTATTTTTTCACCTAACTGATAACCAACGCTATCACGGCCATGCGTAGAATTAAAATGAACAAACAAATTGTTCCAGGCTTTACTCACAGTATCTGATTCGGTTAAATTTTTTATCCCATTTTCAAGCATCGTGTTTACGACTTCCTGGTTTAAGTTTGAATCATCAGTGGCGTGCTTATCTGAACTCCCTGACCAATTTTCATTTGTGGCATCTTCGTCATGCACCCAAACGACGCGGCCTGGAAATAACCCTTTTGCTTGCCCAATAGGTTGGTTAGAAGCAAAATCATTTATATCCATGGTATATAAATTTTTTGCTTCAGTTACCGCGTTATTGTTTAATAAAGAAATGCCAAAACCTGCAAGCATGGCAATAACAAATATACTGGACGTCAGCATTTTCCTGTTCGACAATGCATTTAATGCTCTTTTAAGAAAAAAAGCGCCCGTTCCAAGGCTAAGCAGATAAATTACGAAGCTTGAAGCCAGGGGGGCTGCCACTCTCATGCAAGGGTAAACGGCACGGGAAGGTTTCGGGATTACGCGTATCAAAAACCAAAATGAAGAAGCCAGGCCGGCAAGGATAAAAATTAATTTAAAGAATAATCGGGACTTTTTAAATTTGTTAAAGTACATCATATTTTTCATTTTTAATGTTTAAAATTTTTAATAACATAATATAATTTATAGAAGGCCATGTGTTTAAAATCAAATATACTTCATGTTCTTGTTTTTCAAACATATAGCTTCTATTGTTTTATTTTTTATGAGCTTACAGGATGAAAATAATTCGTCGAATTCAATGGCAAC
>CAZVTW010000525.1:0-3905 GCA_964629805.1 uncultured Bacteroidales bacterium
TGAACATCCCGAAATAATGACACAGGGTGAAACAATAGAGGAACTTGAAGAAAATATTAAAGAAGCTTATTTTCTTACGGCATTTGATGATATCCCGGAAAACTATCAGGAAAAGGAAATTCTGATATGAAACGCAGGGAGTTTATTTAGGAAATTGAAAACGCAGGATGTTTCCCGATAAGACATGGTTCAAACCCCGATATTTTTTATAATCCTCTCAATGGAAACAAACAGCCGGTTCCAAGGCATAACGAGATAGATAATCAACTGGCGAAACATATTAAAAAAAAAGCTTGGAATACTTGAAATACATAAATAACAAAAGGTTCTGTAATTTTTTCCCATAACTACCGTATTAAATATCTTTTCTGTAGTTTTTTGCAACAATCTATACATCAACGACAATAGCTTTTGAACCTGTTCCCTTGTAACATAAGGATAATCTTCCAAATAAGTATCAATATTTTCTCCTGTTGTAACATAATCAAAAAAAGTTTTCGCAGAAACCCTATGTATTTTTACCAAAAAAAAAAGTCAAATTACTTTTTTTATCCGCCAGAGTGAGTACTGAATAATAAAGAAAAACATGCTTTTCACCTTACCTTTGAAAAAGTTTAATCTAAAAATAAATTCTTATGAATAGCACTACACAAACAAAGACATTTACATTTCTCCTTTTTCAAGCGGGACAGGAGAAATACGGAGTATGTGTTAATAATGTATTGAGCATACTTGAGAATCCGGTCATAACATCCATACCGGAGGTACCAGATATTTTTGAGGGCATAACTGACCACTATGGAACAGCATTACCGGTTATCAATTTACACAGGAAATTTAACTCTTCACTACAAACAACCGGAAATAATCGCTGCATCATTGTTCTTTTAGCCGGCCCAAAGGAAGCACAACAAAAAATCGGTCTTCATGTGGACAGTGTTGAGGATGTAGTTTCTTATGGAGATGAAGATATTCAGCTTTTTCCTGAAACAGGAGATATGCCTATCCCGGAATATTTAAGCGGTATAGTTAAAAACGGAGAAAAATATACCATGATACTCAATCTCCAAAACCTGTTAAAAACAAAAGAACTTCATTTGATTCAAAATACTAAACAATTAAAATTACAGGAGGACTTCGTATGAAATTTAAAGATTTAAAATTTGCACAAAAACTCGGTCTTGGTTTTGGCTTGCTTATCATAATAGCAGCTATACTTGGCCTTATTTCTGTTGTTAATATGCAACGGATATCAACAAAATCAGAATACCTTGCTAATGAATATGTTCCGGAGGTGAAACTTGCAAATGAAATTGAAAGGTATTCCCTCTTAACAATGTATGGTAACCGTGGTTATGGTCTGACAGAAATAGACAGATACCTGCGTGATGGTCAAAACAATCTGCAAAAGGTTAAAAATTCAATTACTAAAGCCGAAGATTTGGTAAACAATTCACAGGTATTGGTGAAGTTGGAAAATTCTATAGATGAAACAAGAGAGGAACTCATCATCTATGAAAATCTGCTCAAAGAGACAATTGATTTAAATAACTCTTTGTCCGGCTTAAGAGATAAAATGGATAATAATGCAGAAAACTTTACGACAGCATGTTTTAATTATCTCTCCAGTCAAAACAATCAACTCAACAAAGAAATAAGACAGGGAGCCGGTGCTTCAGCATTGCAGGAAAGACACAATAAAATCACCTGGATTAATAATATCATTGACAAGGGAAATGCTGTGCGAGTAGCAAATTTTAAAGCCCAGGCTCAAAGGTCTCCGGATGACTACAGACAAGCCATAAATTCATTTGATATCAGTGATGATATAGAGAATCTTCAGGATGTAACCAAGCTTACTGCTGATAAAAAGGCATTGAAGAATATAGAAAAATTTTCTGAGAATTATACCCTTGCCATGTTAAATTTCATTCAGTCATGGGAAAAGCGTGAAGAATTAAACAAAAAGCGAGATGCAGCGGCAACAGTTGTATTGGGAAAATCCCAGGATGTAGCACAGGCTGGTATTGAAAATACACAAAGCATAGCTAATGAAGCGGTTGATTTGCTTCAATCCTCCAGCCTCATAATGATACTTGGTTTAATAGTTGCCATGATAATTGGCGTATTGCTGGCAATTGCAATTACACGTTCCATCACTTCCGGCCTTTTAAAAGGAGTGCGATTTGCCGAAACGGTATCTGAAGGTGATTTAACAGTTGAACTTGAGCATGATTATATCGAACGAAAAGATGAAATCGGAATTTTGGCCAAAGCGCTCAATAATATGGTGAAACGTCTCAGGGATATTGTTGACTCAATAATTGCCGGGGCCGGAAACATTGCTGCAGCCAGCCAGGAAATGAGTTCCACATCGCAACAGATGTCGCAGGGAGCCAACGAACAGGCTTCAACAGCCGAAGAAATATCAAGTAACATCGAAGAAATGGTTGCCAATATCCAACAAAACACTGACAACGCGCAACAAACTGAAAAAATAGCGCTCATTGCCACAGACGGAATCAAAGACAGTAATAATTCAGCAAATACAGCTATCACATCGATGAAAAATATTGCTGATAAGATTCAAATTATTAATGAAATAGCATTCCAGACTAATATATTAGCTCTTAATGCAGCCGTCGAAGCTGCCCGGGCTGGAGAACATGGTAAAGGATTTGCTGTTGTGGCAGCCGAAGTCAGGAAACTGGCAGAACGTAGTCGTGTTGCGGCCGACGAGATAGACAAACTGACAGTGAATGGTGTTAAAGTGTCTGAATTGTCCGGGCATAAATTGCAGGAAATTATGCCTGAAATAGAAAAAACTGCCAAACTTGTTCAGGAAATAACAGCATCATCCATTGAACAGAATAATGGGGCTGATCAGATCAACAATGCTGTTCAACAATTTAACCAGGTTGTACAGCAAAATGCATCATCATCAGAAGAAATGGCCACAAGTTCGGAAGAACTGGCCGGCCAGGCAGAACAGCTTAAAGCAACTGTGCAGTATTTTAAAACAACACAAAAACATACACATATTGAAAAAATACAATTTGAAGATTTAAACAAGACTAAAACATCAACGCCAAAAACTGAATTAAAAAAACCTTCTGAAAAATATCAAATGGAATTTAGCGGAAATGAGAATTCGAAACAAGATGAAGAATATGATAATTTTTAATATTTCACTGTGAATGAAAAAAAAAATCTTAGTGATTGATGATTCCGAAACGAATTTTTCCCTTTTTCAGTCAATAATGGAACAAAACAGACAAATAGAAGTCTTATTTGAGAACAAGGAAAAAATTGGTACTGAGAGAATACGAAAAATCAGGCCGAATTTGATAATTCTTGATCTTTTGATGTCAGAAGCAGAAAGTTTTCAGTTATTATATCATATTAAGGCAAATAAAAAACTTTGTCATATTCCTGTCTATATTTTGAGCGGCTGTGAAAATAATATTGCAGTTATGAAAGTCATGGAAATTGGAGCTGATGAATATTTTAGTAAACCAGTTAACCCTAAAAATTTATATAAAAAAATCAGTCAGGAACTATGCCTAAAAAATAAAATAAAGGAGGTTTGACAATTGTTTAGGTTTGATTTTTCAGTTCATGATTTAGTGATTTAATGAAACCCCCTCGTCTTTACAGGGGGTTTTTACTTTACACTTGGATCAGGTATTGTGCTAGTGCACATTTTATAATGTCCTGACCCGGAAAAACAATTTTTGTCTGTTTAGCATATAAAAATTGGCATTTTTCATTTATCACTTAACACTTTTTTATCCAAATAATGTCCGGATATTTTAGACTCTTCGCTACCCGGACAATTACATGTCTCATGGCGGATACCTATTGGATAAATAGATTCCTCCCTACGGTCGGAATGACTGAGGTTT
>CAZVTW010000526.1:0-3895 GCA_964629805.1 uncultured Bacteroidales bacterium
TGGTGGATTGATAAAGAAGTAAAAGCATATATTATCAACCACGAGCTTGCACATATTTACAGTTGTCTGCCTTTTTTTGGCCCCTTCAGGGATAAAAGCTTACTGGTTCATTTTGATGGCGGAGCAAGTATAAGTAATTTTTCCGCCTGGTTGTATAAAAACGAAAAAATGATATTACTCGGTCATCACTGGAAACTCAAATACCTCTCATCTTTGTTTAATGCAAATGCTTTGATGTTTAAGATGTTAAATATCAAACGAAAAGACCATAACAGCCTGCCGGGAAAACTCATGGGATACGCTTCTTATGGAGATTACAGACCTGAATTGGAGGAGTGGCTTAAAAATAATGACTATTTTAATAACATCTGGAGGAATAAATCACTTTTTTTTAACGCTGTCAGAAAAAGATTTAGCACATCAATACAACATTTTGATACCCATGATACATTTTTCAGGGACATAGCCGCAACAGTCCAGCATATATTTACACGTGATTTTCTGTCTCGCCTTAAAAACATTGTAGAGCAAACAAATGCTGAAAATCTCTATTATACAGGCGGCAGCGCCCTGAATATCATGACAAATTCAGCAATTACAGAAAGTGGTTTATTCAGCAATATGTTTATTCCACCCTGTACAAACGACACAGGTTTATCCATTGGAGCTGCAGCATTCCTTGAACAGAAAAAAGGGAATGCCATAAAAATATACTCACCATTCCTTAACAACCATTTGCTGGAAGATTATACATGGGACAGTCAGGAACGAAAAAAGAGACAACAATTGTTGAAAACTTTGTGCTATAAAATAGCACAGGGTAAAATAATCGGGTTATGTAACGAATCCGGCGAAAGCGGGCCTCGGGCTTTAGGGAACCGGTCTGTTATTGCACGTCCTGACAGTATTGATCTGGCAAAAAAGGTCAGCATGATTTGTAAAAAACGCGAATGGTACCGTCCCGTAGCGCCTGTCATGCTCGAAAAAAACACCAGGTATTTTGTTTTAAAAGAGCATATCCATTGCTTGTCTAAATACATGTTACTGAATTTTTTTATTCCCAAAGAACGTCGGGCTGAAATAACCGGTACTGTTCATGTTGACGGGACCGCAAGGATACAGACAATATTCAACAGGGAGCAACACCCCTTTCTTTACGATTTACTGGTTTTGCTGGATGGAACATATCAGATGAAAGCCCTGATAAACACTTCATTTAACGTGAGAGGAAAACCAATGGTGCATTCACGCGAAGATGCATTTGCCCAGGCCAAAGAAATGAAGCTTGATGCTGTTGTGATTAATTATGAGTATATTGAATTGTAGGAAAGAGACGGGAGACGGAAGACAGGAGACGGAAGACGGGAGATGGGAGATGGGAGACGGAAGACGGAAGACGGAAGATGGGAGACGGGAGAAAGAAGACAGAAGAGGGGGAAGGGAGGTCGAAAAGCCGAAATTGCTTTTGGGGTCAACCTAAAATCTGATTTTTTTTTACGGTTACATTAAAAACCGGTCGTATGCAATATTTATTTGTAAAAATTCGTATACATTTGCAACTCTGACTAAAAAAGGACACAAGAGAAATATGGCAAGAAAAAAGAAGGAACGCCCTCTTATTGAACAAGTAGAGATAACTGATATAGCAGCAGAAGGAAAAGCAATTGCGAAAAAAGATGATCTGGTGGTGTTTGTGACAAATGCTGTACCTGGTGATATTGTTGATATCAGGGTGGTGAAAAAGAAAAAAAATTACCTTGAAGGTCATGCTGATCATTTTCATCGTTATTCAGAATTAAGAGAAGAACCCTTTTGTGAGCATTTTGGCATATGTGGCGGCTGTAAATGGCAGCAATTACCGTATCACAGGCAATTATTTTACAAAGAAAAGCAGGTGCGGGATGCTATGGAGCGGCTTGGGAAAGTTACTGTGAAAGATTTCAAACCTATCATTGCTTCTCCTGACCATACCTACTACAGGAATAAACTGGAATTCAATTTTTCAAATAACCGCTGGCTTTATAAATCCGAACTAAAGGATTTGAACACCGAACGACAGATGAACGCTCTGGGTTTTCACGTCAGGGGACGTTTTGATAAAATTGTTGATATTAAAAAATGCTTCCTGCAAAAGGACCCGTCTAATGACATTCGCCTTGAGATGAGAAAGTTTGCCATTGAAAACGGCTACTCATTTTATGACCTGAAAAAACACACTGGTTTTCTCAGGAATATTATCATCAGGATTACCGAACTCGATGAAGTGATGCTGATTGTGTGTTTTGCTTATGAGGATAAAGAACTGAGAAAGACCATTCTAAACCACATCCTGCATAAATTCCCGGAAATAACTTCTCTTCTTTATCTCATTAATCCTAAATTGAACGACACCATCAATGATTTGGATATTCACCTGTTTCATGGCAGGGATCATATTTTTGAGCAACTCGGTGACCTGAAATTTAAAATCAGCCCGAAATCATTTTTCCAGACAAATTCGAAACAAGCTGTCACTTTGTTCAACGTTACAAAAGAACTTGCCGGACTGACAGGTGAGGAAATTGTATATGATTTATACACGGGAACAGGATCAATTGCCAATTATTTAGCTGATAAGTCAAAAAAGGTTATTGGTATTGAATCCATTCCCGAAGCTGTTGATGATGCCAATGTGAATTCGGAGCTAAACAATATCAATAACACCCATTTTCATTACGGAGATGTGAAAGATTTGCTTACACCCGAATTTTTCGGTACACATGGTTATCCTGATGTTATGATAACAGACCCCCCACGATCAGGTATGCATCCTGATGTTGTAAAAACTATTATCAAATATCCACCACAAAAACTCGTGTATGTGAGTTGCAATCCTGCCACACAAGCCAGGGACATTGAGCAGCTTTCAGGCTTCTATTCCGTTGAAGTGGTTCAGGCTGTTGATATGTTTCCGCATACGAATCACGTTGAGAATGTTGCATTGTTGAAGAAGAAATGATAAACAATTGTAAATAGATAGAAAGCGCTTCCCAAAATGAGTGTGTTTTTTTAAAACATCTATAAGCCCACTCCTAAGAAACACAATAATTCCTTCGGAAATTATTTCGATAAGTTGACGAAACAAAAAACTGTTTCCTTATCCTTCCTGTTTATGGTAGGATATTTTATTTCAACTCCTTTCTGCCTTATTGTGATGGATTGTTGCCGGCAGGTTAAAAAAACTGAGATTGAATCTCATGCAAAAGGCATCCGGTGAGGTGGCCTTTTCACTTTGGAATCATTGCCTCTGTTCAGCTGTAATAATTTCTGTAACATAATCTTTATTTCCATGGAAACAAATAACAACCCCTCGCCAATGGACATATTCATCCTGTAAATACTTTTGCATTTGACTGACACCTTCATTAAGTTTTGTTTTTAATTCGCTGTCAGAGGCATCCTTTTTTACCCGTTTTATTTCGAATAAATCACTGATATTGCAACGCACTTTAGCTCCCGGGTAGGATTGAATCATAACATCTGCCTGTCCATGAGGCAGATTGAATTCCGGAATTACTTTATAAAGATTGCTGGTTGTATTTGTAAATAATACATGAAAAAACAAGCCATGATAATACCTTTCGTTTACATTAGCAAAGAAGTCACCGGGAAATTTCCGGATAATATCTTCAAAAAAACCTTGTATAAGTTTTTCAATATCACCTGTACTTAAATAAGCAACCATCCAACGACTAATATCATGCTGATCTGGAATAAAATTTTGTAATTTCTCAAAATAGTCAATCGTAAAATTGTAAGTAACAACATTTAGAAAATACAGTGTCATCATCGGATTGTAAACCTTTTCACTGTCAATAGAAAATCTATATCCATGATAATAATTTTTTATTGTTTG
>CAZVTW010000527.1:0-3890 GCA_964629805.1 uncultured Bacteroidales bacterium
TCCTTTTTTTGCGTTTGATAATTTAGACTTTGGTTAAATTTAGTGAGTTCTGATAATTGATACCTGCCGAAATCTGTGTTTTCAACGTTTTAAAGCTTGCAGAAATATCGCCCGACCAGGCAGCACCTGCGTATCGTTGTTGACCAGCATACGCCGAACGTGTAAGGATAAAAACCCTCTTGTCGTCTGTTACGTTCCTTTGTCCCTCATATGTAGCTTTGACCGTCATGAGTGAATATGCATTTAAGTATTGCGTCCAAGGACCTAAGGCAGTGTTCCCGTTAGAAACAATGGCATCTCGCATTTTCCGGGCTGTATGTACCGTTTTAAACTCCGGTTCAGTACCATCCATCCACCAGGCATCTATTCCATAATCAAAAAGCCCGTTTTTCAAATGCTTCCAGTAGATTTGCCTGCCCTGGGGGCTGAACGGATCATAAAACCGGCCGTCAGACCAGTGTTGTGTATTAAACAGCAGGTCATTCTCTTCCATTTCTTTATAGACAGGAGACTTATTGCCAAAAACCGACCACACGGATATCATCAGGTGAAAATTGTTTTGATGCAATATATCTATCATTTCGCCCGGATTGGGGAATATCTTTTCATCGAAGAGCAATGCACTCCAGCCATAATCGCCCCAATACCGCCAATCCTGTACAATATTATCTATAGGAAACTTATATTCCCTGAATTGTAAAGCTGTTGAAAGAAGATCCTCCCTGTTGACATAACGTTCCTTACTCTGCCAGTAACCATAGGCCCATTTGCCATAGAGAGGGGCATCTCCTGTAAGATGCCTGTATCCGGCAATTACTTGATCGGGATTCTCACCCGCGATGAAATAATAATCCAGGGCATCGCCATCTTCAGCGTGCCATTTCAGGATACCGCGGTCGTCTTCATTATTTACAATGTTGTACGAATAGTTGTCCCACAGCAGCCCGTATGAATTTGTCGACAGCAGGAAAGGTACTACTGCAGCCGTATTAAGCTGAACCAGATCGACCTTCTTCCCGCGATAATTCATATAATCGGTCTGGTGTTGCCCCAACCCGTACAGGCCTTCTTCATCATTTAGAACGTATTCGACCTGCATGTTGAGGCACTGGTTTCCAAATGTATCAGTATCATTATGCAGAAAAAAACTGTTTTCTGCAAGCAGTTTTTCATCGTTATTTTTATAGTATCGGACATTACCCTTATTATCGATGAAAATATTGAGCTTATCTGTGCTCAGTAAAAGAGAACCTTTCTTCCTTTTCACCGAAAACCGCACATTATTTTCAGGTTGTTTTATTACCATAAGGCTTTGGATATCGGGGAACGTGCTGTCGCCTGTTCTGGTTACCCTTATAATATCAGGGCTGTATACCAGCACCCTTGTCAATAAACTATCGGTTTTGACAATTACACCGTTTTCAATGCTTTGATAATCTGTTTTTTGATTTTTGCATGAAATTATGCTCAGTATCAAAACCCCGGTAATCAGTATATTAACTATTCTCATTTTTTGAAATTTATGTTTAATAAAAATTTAATTCCTGTAAAGTCACGTTTTCCGGAAGAGCCATTCTCTATAATAATCTTTCAAATACAGGAATGTAATCCACGGGAGCATCTACTTCCATCCACTCACCTTTTGATTGAATTTTCTTCTTACTCCAGAAATCCTTCCATTCTCCTTCAGGAAAATACACTTTTTTAGTAGTCGCCCCTTCATCAACAACCGGAGTCACGAGGTATTTTTCGCCGAACATGTATTGGTATTCACAGTCATACGTTTCTTTGTCATCCGGGAATTCCAGCATCATATGCCGGATAATGGGCGTGCCTGTTTCCCTGTATTCTTTAGCTGCATTTTGAATATAGGGCACCAGTTCCATATGAATTCGGGCATAATGCTTGAAGTATTGAAATGATTCATTATCTGTCCAAATATCTATTGCAGTAAGCTTGTTTGTCCATAGGTGATCCCTCATCAAGGGGGTAAATGCGGCAAACTGTACCCATCGCTTCCAAAGTTCCCTTGACGGGGAATCGCAAAGAATATCGCATGTCCAATTGCCATAACCGCTCAAGCCGCATGAAATGCCGGATGATATTGCCGATGGGTATCCCAGGTGTTTATCCCAATTGGCATGTTGGTCACCTGCCCATATCATTCTTGAGAATGAAGCCGAGCCTGCAAATCCGCTACGGGAGAATGTAGCTATATCAGACTTTATTTCCGAAGACAGTTCATGTGTCAATTTATGGTACACCAATGGATAAGCGTTTGCATACTCGTCATTTGAAACAGGATATTCCAAGCCGAAATCTAATGGTTCCCATATATTCTTTTCATTGTCCAAAGCGTAACCAATATCCCCAAAATCTTCCATCCACCCATCGAAATTGTCTTTTATGAGCAATTCTGTAAGCACATCCTTCCAAAGCTTTCCCATCAACGGGTTATAAAAATCATATTGCCCTTCTTTCATGAAGGTACTATACCTTGAGTCTGGCAAATCTTTTTGAGAATGAAGAACAACACCCGACGAATCGTATAACCTGTAAAAAGGATTATCAAATTTGTAATACAACAGGTTTTTATAACCAAACGGGCGAAGATAAGTTAATGCTTTAAAGCCCAAACTATGAATAGAATCAGTTAATTTTCGATAGTCGGTATAAATTCCCCGACTCCAATATGGCCATCCTGTTGACGTATCTGGATCATCCATATCAAATAACCACACTGCCGAAACCGGCATGTCTTTTTGCTTCAACCGCGAGGCTTTTTCCAAAACAGAATCCTGTCCTTCCAACAAGTTAATCCATACTCCATAAGCCCAATCGGACAATTCCGGTTGCCTGCCAATTAACGTTGTGTATTTTTCAAGGACATCTTTCGGATTTTCTTCCAAAAAAGTATACAGCACAAATTTGTCATCTTTTATTGTTGTTATAAAGGATTTGCCTTCGCCACCAAAAGAAAGCATCATGGTAGCAGCCCCATCGAAATACCATCCTTGCCCATGAGGATTTAACACAAACGGAACCTGCAGATATGAGGGCTCATAGCGATTCTCCCCCATATTTTCCTTCTTTATCCAGGAATGATCATGTGGCTGATTAGATATGGTACGTCCATTCAGGTTTGCACCCATGAACCTCTCTCCTCCGCCGAAATAAGGACCATTCGCAGAAGTCTTTATCTGAACTGAGTCATATTTTAAATCTGTTAGCAGCTCCCATTTAATAAAATGACCCGATGGGGTAACCCTGATTTTTACCTCATCAATTTCCGTGTTTAAAATCAAACCATTACCATCCCTCCCCGATGAATTTATTTTGCTGATTAATTTGGTTCCCTGTTTATCAAAAAGCACAATTTCAATCTTTTGGGTTGTTTGCCCATTTTTTATATTATTGATTATTGTAATAGGCTGGAAACCTATTACAGTCTTGCCGCTTTCCTTACTGATTTCCAACCGCCCATCGGCTTCATTTATCTCAAAGCCCCCCAAGGTATCGTTAAAAGAACTTAACAAACCAACCGGGCTGAAATGCTCCGAATTCAGGCTGTGATTGAGTTTATCATAAAAATCTTTTAGCTGTGGGTCATTTTCTTCAACAGGGGAAGCACATCCTATGATGATACCCATTAAGCATAAATAAATTACGTGTTGCTTAATTAAATTCTTCATTGCTCAATTTATATTGGTAGGTTCTAAAAATTCATTTTTTTCTTGTTGATTAAAAAAAATCGCAGAACCCATTTATTGATTTCTAAAATCAGTTTCAAATATAACAATATTTTTTTGTATATTGCAGGATTATTAATATATAACATCAGAGCTCAGTAATTTTTAAATTAGGAAAAAAAACAATCACAAAATAAAATG
>CAZVTW010000528.1:0-3890 GCA_964629805.1 uncultured Bacteroidales bacterium
AACTGAAAGTTGAAACCGAAATAAATGAAGTTGATATCTCTAAAATCGAAAAAGGTCAGAGTGCTGATATTAAACTAGATGCATTCTCTGATACAGTATACACCGGACAGGTCACTTCTATTGCGACCCTGGCCAGATATAAGGAAGAAGATTCTAAAGTAAAGGTTTTTCCTGTTGAAGTTGTCATTGACGGTTCTCCAAAGAATTTTCTCCCCGGCATGACGGTCAGTTGTAAAATCGTTGTGGATAAAATCAGCGATGTCCTGTTTATCCCAATCGAAGCCATTTTTAAAAATGGAACTACCGAATATGTTTACCTGAAATCTGGCAACTCATTCGAAAAGAAAAAGGTTGAAACAGGTCTTGCCAACAATGATTATATTATCATAGAACAAGGATTAACAAAGGACGATGTTGTTGCCCTTTCTGATCCTTTTGAAGAAGATAAACAGGAAGGTGAAGAAAATCAGTTGACTAACACGAATTAATGAACAGCACAAGGAATAACAATGAAAGAAACAACAATCATATGCTGTATATTTATTTTTTCTTTTTTTTCCTGTAGCCGGGATAAAAAAGAGTTTTATCAAATTCAACAAGGTACGTTCCGGTCTTCGATTACCGAAACAGGCGAGCTACAGGCTGTCAGGGCAAAATATATTACCATGCCATATATTGGCTGGAAATACGGATGGCGGTATAAAATTATCGGTATTCTGGAACATGGAGCTCGTGTTGAAAAAGGTGATTCTCTTATTCAGATTGATGAATCTAATGTCATGAAATTCCTGATTGAACAGGAAAATAAATATGAAACAGAAAAAGCGGCTTTGAATAAACTGAAAGTAGAGCATTTGAGCAAAACGAAAAATCTGGAATCAGAACTTGCTGCTGTCAGAGCATCATATGATCTGAAAAAACTTGAACTGGAAAAATTTAAATTTGAGTCTGAGAAAAAAAAGAAGGTAAAAAAACACGAACTGGAAATAGCAACAGTAAACCTCGAACGTACAAAACTTAAATATGAGCTTAACAAGACAATATTTGCCAATGAACTCAAAATAAAGAAAATAGAACTTAAACAACTTGAAGACAATATTAAAGACGCCAAACAGGCTCTAACAAAACTAACTTTACACAGCCCTATTACAGGAATTTTCCAGGTAGCTAAACATCGCCGTTCCAGGCAACTCATAAAATTGAGCGATGAAGTCTACCAGGGCATGAAGCTTGCAAGCGTTCCGGATATGAGTCAAATGCGTGTAGAATCTACTGTAAATGAGACTGATATAAATAAAATTTATACTGGTCAAAGGGTTGTCGTCAGGTTGGATGCCTTTCCTGAAAAACCTTTTGAAGGAACAATAAACAAAATTGGAAAATTAAGCTACAGCAAAGAAGACGAATCCACAATTAAAGTGTTTGATATCAGTATCAATTTAAATACCTCTGATCCGGTTCTTAAGCCCGGCATGACTGTAAGTTGTGAAATATTCACATCTGAACTTGATGAGGTTTTGTTTGTCCCGAACAATTGTATTTTGAAAAAAAATAGAAAATACTACCTTATGATAAAACATGGTTCCGGGAAAAAGAAGCAGGCCGTTACAATCGGGCCGAGGAACACTAAACATACGGTTATCTATGGAGATTTTGAATCAGGAACAAGGATTTATCCTGTGAATACTTTATGAGTGGACACTTTTATTGACAAATATAATTTAATAAAAATCAGTAATGCAACTTGAAGAAAACATACGAGTAGCCATGGGGGGACTCACCGACCATAAAATTCGTTCCTTTTTAACCATGCTTGGTATTATTTTCGGGGTGGCAGCTGTCATTGCCATGCTTTCCATTGGCGAAGGAGCTAAACGGCAGGCCCTGGCGAAATACCGGGAACTGGGCGTCAATAATATAATCATCAGGGATAAAGATTTAAATGAAAGACAGCTCGAAGAGGTCAGAGCAAAATTTTCGCCCGGACTCACCATGCATGATGCTAATGCAATCAGTGAAATTGTCCCGTCTGTTGTTGATGTCGCTCCTCAAAGTGAAAAAGAAGTGGATGCAAAAGTAGGGGATAAGTCAGGAAAAGCAACGCTTATTGGTATTATGCCCAATTTTGTTCATATTTTAAATTATGCTGCTGAAAAAGGTATCTTCATTAACAGTGATCATTACCAGCGGCATCTGAAAGTATGTGTTTTGGGCGCTGAAATTGCCAGGACTTTGTTCCCTTTTAATGATCCGCTCGGCAGGCAGGTCAAACTTGATGATCAGTGGTTAGAAGTGGTAGGGGTGATGAAAAACAAAACCTTGTTCACTGAAACTGTCGGAGAACTTGCATCACGCGATCTCAACAATGATATTTATATTCCCCTGTCAACCTTTAATAAAAGATTTATAAAAGAGAATGAGCTGGCCAGTGAGTTAAAACAAATCACTGTACGCATTGAAAGTTCTGACAAACTTGTTGAAGCTGCCGGAATCATTGAAAATCTTATTGACAGGCATCATTTCGGGAATGATGATTACTCCGTCATTATCCCCTTTGAACTTTTAAAGCAGGAGGAAAAAGAACGGCGGATTTATAATTTTCTGTTAGGTTCTATTGCTGCTATTTCGCTTCTGGTTGGAGGCATTGGCATTATGAACATCATGTTGGCAACTGTCATGGAGCGTACCCGTGAAATCGGTGTGAGAAGAGCCATCGGGGCCCGAAAGGTAGATATACTCAGCCAGTTCCTGACCGAATCAGTTGCTCTGAGCATTACCGGCGGAATTATTGGCGTGATAATCGGTGTCTCAGTGTCAGTCATTATTAATGTTTTAACAGATGTTCAATCGGTTGTGACACTGTTTTCGATTCTGATAGCCTTTTTCTTTTCAGTTATTGTTGGTATTGCTTTTGGAATATTTCCGGCAAGAAATGCAGCAAACTTAAATCCGATTGAATCTATACGATATGAATAATGACATAAAACGATGTAACATAACTTGTCCTGACATGGTCGGGAGGCTTTCCAGCTTGTGAATTTTTTACCAGAAGGCTGGAAAGTCTCATCCCGGCTATGTCAGAAGACAAGTTGTGATATATCGATCTTCGGTTGGTTATATCTGAAATTAAAAATTTCGGAATAAAAACCAATTTTAAGTCGAGGATTCTTGAAATAGAAGATTTCGGAACAAGGGCAACCTGCCTAGATTGGTTAGAAGCAGGACACAATACAGACGGGGATTGAAATGAATATATGAGTTTTTTACTGATAAAAACAGGAAATAATGCTGATACAAATTTCCGGTCTCAAAAAAATATACAAAATGGGCGATGTAGAAGTTCGCGCCCTTCGCGGTATTGACCTTGCCATAGAAAACAATGAATATGTATCTATCATGGGACCATCGGGGTCAGGTAAATCAACCCTGATGAATATTCTTGGTTGCCTTGATGTACCAACAGAAGGAAGTTACATGGTCGATTCAGTGAATGTTAGTACATTGAATGATGATGAGTTATCCAGGCTTAGAAATAAAAAAATCGGCTTTATTTTTCAGACTTTTAATCTCCTTCCAAAAGCTAATGCTCTCCATAATGTGGAACTTCCTCTTATTTATTCAGGGATTGCACGTACAGACAGGCAAAAACTGGCAAAAACAGCCCTGGAAAAGGTTGGTCTGGCAGACAGAATGTATCATAAACCCGCTGAGCTTTCTGGCGGACAGAGACAGCGGGTCGCAATAGCAAGAGCGCTGGTCAACAATCCTGAAATTATCCTGGCCGACGAACCGACAGGCAACCTGGATTCCAATACCGGTAATGAAATTATGAAAATGTTTGACAATCTACAAGAGGAGGGAAATACAATTATTCTTATTACCCATGAACG
>CAZVTW010000529.1:0-3890 GCA_964629805.1 uncultured Bacteroidales bacterium
GTTGTCAGGTTATCTCGACACAACAGGAGAAAAGCATGGATACCTTATTTTGTTCCAAGAAAAATCTTCAACAGAAATCCCCTGGGAAAATCGCATCATTTGGGAAAACTTCACGCATGAATTTCGTGGTAACCAGTTTAAAATTAATATTGTAGGCATGTAACTTCAGCCTACCCGATACATTTACATCATATCTTCATTTTTCTAAAATTGTCCCACTTCGATTGTCAGGTATGGTTTTTATCTATTTTTATTCCTTAAATAAACTTTTAAAATTCGTTTTTTAGTTCAAAATAACTATTTTAGGGAATTAATGATTATAGTTGAATTCACCCTAAAATTTTATTACTATGAAAGCCGTAATAACATCCCTTTTTGTTTCATTATCAGTAATTTTACTTGTATTTATGAACAGCTGCAAAGAAGAAATCTATAAGCAGCCGGAGAATTTATTTGTTGAATACCGCAAAAATCCCAAAGGAATCGGACGGGTTGCACCCCGGTTTTCGTGGCAACTAAATGACTCTGTCCGGGGAGCCAAACAAACTGCTTATCAAATTCTTGTTGCAGATTCAAAAAAAGCAATAAAAAATTGTGAAGGAAATGTTTGGAACAGTCAAAAAATGAATTCCAATCAATCAGTACATGTTGCTTATCGCGGAAATGAATTAGAGCCCGGAAAAACTTATTTCTGGAAAGTCAGAACATGGGATGCAGACGGAAAACCTTCCTCTTACAGTAAAGCAGCCACTTTTGGAACTGCCCTGGAGTCTCCTAAAGGCTGGAAAGCCAATTGGATTACTTCAAAGGCACAAAAAAAATCTGATAAAAAAGATATTGAACTTGAAAGGGGAAACTGGATATGGTTCCCGTCTGAAAAACGTTTGAACAGTCCGGTTTTTTTCCGAAAAGAAATTGATTTCAATCTGGAAAAACAAATTAAGAAAGTCATTATTAATGCAAGCGCAGATAATATGTTCACCCTGTATTTTAATGGCGAGAAAGTCGGAGAAGGAAATGACTGGCAAAGGCTACATTCTTTTAATGTAACAGAATCTGTTAAAGAAAATAAAAATCTTATTGCAGCAAAAGCTGTACATACACAACCTGAACATTGTGGTTTTATCTGTGATATAACCATTTTCTTTGAAGACGGAAGTTATAAACAGTACTTCTCAGATAACACCTGGAAAACAATGAATTATAAAAAAACAGGATGGGAAAAGCCGGGATTTAATGATGCAGGAATGCAACAGGCCGAAATAGTTGCTGAATACGGAGATGGTTACTGGGCTGATGTATTTAAAACATTACTTTCTGATCCGCCGGCGTCATTCTTGTTAAGAAATGAGTTTATTATCACGAAAAATATCAGATCAGCCACAGTTTATGTTTCCGGACTTGGAAGTTACGTGTTGAGATGCAACGGGCAAAAAGTCGGAAATGATTTGTTGACACCCGGCTGGACAGATTATCATACAAAAGTACAGTACCAGATTTATGACATTACGCCACTTTTGAAGATTGGTAAAAATGCTTTTGGCGCTATACTCGGTAATGTATGGTGGAGCAGCGGTCTTGGATGGTCAGGTGGTAAAACATACAGCAACGGACCTTTACGTTTTATCCTTCAGGCACATATCAATTATGACGACGGCACAACAGATACACTCACTACCAACCGGGATTGGAAAACAGGTGAATCACCGGTGGTTGAAAACAGGCTTTATGACGGGGAAAAATATGACGCCAGGCTGGAACAGGAAGGATGGGATCAACCGGATTTTTCGGATAAAAACTGGGAACCTGCCGTCTATGTCAATACTGATGAAATAAAGCTTGTGTCCCAACAATGTGAAACGATACGTATCCGTGAAACATTAAAAGCGAGAAGCATAGATAAACCTGCTGACGGAATCTATGTATTTGATTTCGGTCAAAATATGGCAGGCAGGACCCGTCTGAAGGTTAACGGCCCGGCAGGCACAAAAATAACATTGAAATTTGCAGAACTTCTTCATCATGACGGAACAGTTGCCCAGGAAAATCTCAGAAGCGCTAAAGCAACTGATACTTATACACTAAAGGGCGACAGCACAGAAGAATGGGCGCCGGCATTCACCTACCATGGTTTTAGATATGTTGAAGTTCATGGCTTACCTCACGAACCGGATTCTTCAACACTCATCGCTGAATTTTTCAATACTGCAGTAGCCGAAACCGGCTCCTTTGACTGTTCAAACAAAGTCATGGACTCGTTTCAGAAAAATATAAAATGGGGCGCTTTGTCAAACTTCATGAGTGTTCCCACAGATTGTCCGCAACGCGATGAAAGACTTGGCTGGATGGGTGATGCCCAGATTTTTACTCCCACAGCATGTTACAATTTTCAAATGGCCGGCTTCCTGACCAAATGGCAACGTGACATTCTTGACTGTCAACATCCAACAGGATATGTATATGATGTCAACCCACAAATTGTTGTCACCGGGCCAGCCAAGCCCGGCTGGGGCGATGCGGTGGTAATAGTTCCCTGGGTAGTCTATCAATTTTATGGTGATACTGCCATCCTTAAAGAAAGCTATGATGGCATGAAAGCCTGGGTTGAATATATGAACAGCAAAAGCAAAGATTATATTTACGAATGGGGAGATGAAGAATGGGGAGGTTACGGTGACTGGGTGGCTGTTGAAAAAACACCGTCAAAACCAATCGGATGTGCTTATTTTTATTACTCATCCAAATTACTGGGCAAAATCGCTGAGATACTGGGCAAGAATGCAGATGCAACTCAATACAGTGAACTTGCCGATCATATTGCTGATGCTTATCAGAAAAAATATTTCGACACGGATTCAATGAATTACGAAGGCAGCACACAAACTGCTAATTTGTTGCCCCTTGCTTTCGGCATTACACCGGATTCATTAAAAAATGTTGTGGTCAATAATATTGTTGAAGATGTAAAAGAGCATGATAATCATCTGACCACCGGATTTCTTGGAACTGCCTATTTATTGCCAATACTCAGTCAGTATGGTTTTCATGATCTTGCTTATGAAGTGGCCACACAAACAACATATCCTTCCTGGGGTTATATGCTCGAAAATGGCGCCACCAGCATCTGGGAACTCTGGAACAGCGATAAGGAACCACCTGAAAAAATGAATTCGAGGAATCACTTCGCCTATGGTTCTGTTGGTGAATGGTATTATGGTTATATTGCCGGCATCAGGCCTGATGTAGCACACCCGGGATTTAAAAAATCAATTATTGCACCGCGACCTGTTAGTGACCTTCAAACAGCAAAAGCAAAGGTTAATACCTGTTACGGCATGCTTTCATGCAAATGGGAAAATAATGAAAACGGGTTGATAATGAATGTTATTATTCCTGCCAATACATCTGCAAAAATTATTTTTCCAATGGTCAATAATGCCAGGACAATTACCGAGTCATCAACGGAATTATACCACGATAAACCAATTGTTGACAATGAGACATTTACATTTGTCAGCAAAGGTGAAAAAACTGTTGAATACGAAATTGGCGCCGGAAATTATCAGTTTGTTGTAAAATAAAGTGTATGTTATAAACATACGTTAAAATGATATACCGGCATGAGGTATTTTTCATCAACCAGTTAACATTTTCAATCAGTATTGTCCCGGCAAAGTGGATTTATTGAATAATATAATTGAGATTCCTCCCTCGAGTAAATCAAGGGAGGAATGGCAATACAAATTATTCGATCAATTCAATTTATTATCGGATAATATTGATTTTTAATATTAAAAACATGTAACTACTTAGCTATATAATAATTTTCGTAATAATTTAGGAGCATGTCATGAGATTCCTCCCTTCGGTCGGAATGACAGGCTGAATTG
>CAZVTW010000530.1:0-3873 GCA_964629805.1 uncultured Bacteroidales bacterium
GGCACATGAGTGGATTCCGGAATTGTTGAATATCCAGCGGGATATTATGCTCATCATGTCTCACATTGCAACTCCTGCAAACTGTTCCAGGCCTAATACGAAGCGTCACCCGGAAAATAGTATTGAAGCTTGTGACAATTGGATAGAAAGACTCAACGAATTTCTTAAAGATGAAAAACTGGCTTTTGTACTGCCCGGCGGTACGAAAATTTCGGCTTTATGCCATTTTGTAAGAACAGCAGTTCGCAGCGCCGAACGCAAAATAGTCAGCCTGAATAAAGAAGAAAAGCTACATCCGTATATCTTAGAATATTTCAATCGGATGAGCGATTTATTTTACCTGTTGGCAATGGCTGAATTAAAAATGAAGAATATAAAAGCGGAGAAGTTTATGATTTTTCCTTCACAAAAAATTAAAAAATGAGCAATACTAACAAACATAGTTTCCTGGTTGCCGCTCCCCGAAGCAATTCCGGCAAAACACTGGTTACGCTGGGATTAATTAAAGCTTTATGCCGAAAAAATAAAATTGTACAACCCTATAAATGCGGGCCGGATTATATCGACCCTATGCATCATTCCCTTATTTCCGGCAGACCTTCCTACAACCTGGATACATGGATGGAAAACCCACAACAGGTAAAAAAAATTTTCACCTCCCATTTACAAGATGCAGATGTCGGAGCTGTTGAAGGGGTAATGGGGTTATTCGACGGGGCTCAAAAAGACAAAGGCAGTTCTGCTGAAATTGCACGACTGCTTTCGCTCCCGATAGTACTGGTTGTCGATGCTTCGAGCGTAGCCTATTCGGTTGCTCCCTTGCTGCATGGATTCAAACACTTTGATAACCGCATCCAATTAGCCGGGGTCATTTTTAATAAAACAGGAAGTGATGAACATGTCTGCATGCTTAAAGAAGCTGCCACAGATGCCGGGGTGATTACACTTGGACATATTCCCCGCGACAAACGACTGGCTATAGAATCGCGCCACCTTGGACTGCACCTTCCGGAAGAAACCGGCAATTCTGAAATTATTGATATCGCAGCCGACCTGATTGAAAAATACATCAATCTTGACAGTCTTTTGAAAATAAGCAGGTATGAACTACATGATTTTGAAAATGCAGCCACTTTCTCTCCGAATAAAAAAATGAGCATTGCCGTTGCCCACGATAAAGCATTCAACTTTACCTATCGTGCAAATTTTGATGCATTACAGGCTCTGGGAGAAGTTCAGTTTTTTAGTCCGCTCGCTGATACGCAATTGCCCGATGCAGATATAATTTGGTTGCCGGGAGGGTATCCTGAATTATTTGCAAAAGAATTATCGGCAAATATCGCTATGCATAAAGATATAAATGCAGCCGTGGTCGCCGGAAAAACCATTATTGCTGAATGTGGCGGCATGATGTATCTCGGAAAAACACTTATTGATAAAGACAGCCAAAAATTTGAAATGACAGGGATTTTTGATTTTGTTACATCTTTCGAAAATATGAAGATTCATTTGGGATATCGACAGGTTGATACAAATGAATGCTGTATAAAAGGACATGAATTTCACTATTCTGCATTACTTCCGAATAATGATACCGGCTATATCAAACATGCTAAAACAGCCCGGGGTAAAGAAATACCCATGCCAATATTTAAACGAAAAAACTGCTGGGCATCTTACATGCATTTATATTTAGGTATACCGGAAAAAATGTATAGTTTTTTAAACTCTATTATGAATAAATCTATCGCAGATTAACGCTGATATACGATAAATTTTTCTACGAAAATCTGTGGTGTAATCAGCAGATATTAGCGAAATAATTTGGCGAGAAATAAAAAATATGAATAAACAAAAACACATAACGGCAGTTGGACCGGGGCCTGGTGAAGCGGAGCTTTTAACCATAAAAGGGCATAAGGCACAGAAAAACAGTTTTTTACAAGTAATACAAAAGAAATACTTGGAAGAAGAATTCCTTATTTTTCGATTTTGATAATCTATAATATAGAAAGTTTCCTGCAGATTCACTCAGATAACATCGCGGATTCGCGCTGAAATTATCTGTGAAAACTTGGGTCCTAAAGTCTGCAAAAATCAGCGGAAAAAAACGAAAATCAGCACAAAAACTAAAAATACAGATACATGAAAATATACAGCATAGGCATTGGACCTGGAAACAAAAATTTGATGACTGCGCAGGCAAAGCTTGCACTGAAAGAATCAAAGGTTATTGTGGCCTACACCCCGTATCTTGATTATATTAAGGATTTTGTACAGGGAAAAGAAATTATTTCAACCGGAATGAGAAAAGAACGAGAACGTGCAGAACAAGCCTTTGTTGAAGCTCAGAAAGGTAAAGTTGTTGCTGTGGTGAGTAGTGGCGATTCCGGTGTTTATGGCATGGCTCCGTTGCTTTGGGAAATGAAGCAGGAACTCAATTCACCTGTTGAAATCAAAGTAATTCCCGGAATTAGTGCGATATTTGATGCAGCAGCAAAACTTGGAGCTCCCTTAGGACATGATTTTTGTACCATCTCCTTATCTGATTTATTTACTCCCTGGGAGCTTATTGAAAAACGCATTGTCTCTGCTGCGCAGGGCGATTTTGTAACAACCATTTATAACCCGGTTAGTAAAGGAAGGTTTTGGCAAATCATGCGACTAAAAGAACTTTTTTTGGAATCACGCAACCCCAATACCCCTGTTGGTATTGCCCGTCAAACAGGGCGAAATGAGGAAGAATTAAAGATTATTTCTCTTAAAGATTTACAAAGTGACATGGCTGACATGTTTACTTTGTTAATTATCGGAAACAGTCAAACCCGTATCTTTAGTAACAAAATGATTACTCCACGAGGCTATTACAATCAGTCCGAAGAAACCCCTGATTTTCCCGGGCGACAAATAATGAATGAAAGCTTCCGGACCATTTTAAAAGAAGTTGACTTCAATGGCAAATCACTTGCCCATAAATGGGTGGCCCTGCACACCATACACACCACAGCCGATTTTTCCATAAACCAGTCTATCGAAATTATCAACAACGCTGTTCCGTATTTGCACGAGCTGCTATATTCGGAAACACCACCCGTCTTAATTACCGATGTTTCGATGGTGACACGAGGTATCAGAAAAAATACTGTCGAAAAACTGGGTTTGGTTGTGAAATGCTATTTAGATGATAAGCGAGTGACTGCAATGGCTGAAGAAAAGAAAATAACGCGAACACAGGCCGGTATACGACTGGCGGTTGAAGAACACCCTAATGCCATTTATGTATTTGGCAACGCACCAACAGCATTAATGGAATTGGTTAATTTGGTGCGTAAGGATAAAGCAAGGCCTTCAGGAGTTGTTGCCGCTCCTGTAGGGTTTGTAAATGTGAAGGAAAGCAAATGGCAGTTGAAATACGGTTGTCCGGCAATTCCTTCGGTAATTATTGAAGGGCGCAAAGGAGGAAGCAATGTGGCAGCTACCATTATCAATGCTATTTTAAGCTGGAATGAAGCAGAGGCAATGCATCCGGGTGAAGGGCTGTAATTTTTTTGAACCACAAAAAACATAAAAAGCACAAAAATGGAACTAAAAAACAATAAATAATATGAAACATTCATATAAAATGACTTCAACACATTGAAGATTGACTAAGATGTATATTTATCGATTTGATAATGTTAATTTTGTACTATTTTGTTTAAACATAAATTTAGAATAATAATGGGAATATTATATGCTGAAGAAATTTATAAAATTCAGGGGGGCGCATTTGAAGTTTACAAAGAAATAGGTTGTGGTTTTTTAGAAGCAGTGTACCAGGAATGTTTAGAGAATGAATTTTTATTGCAAGACATAGCCTTTTCATCCCAAACA
>CAZVTW010000531.1:0-3873 GCA_964629805.1 uncultured Bacteroidales bacterium
GAAGGTTCGTAAGCCCATAATGAGATGTAGTTAGCAGTAAAATCAAACGGTTCGATCACCCTGTCATTTATTTCCGAACTGTGCGACGATTTGTAGGCTTTCAGTATTACCTGATTTTTTGATTTTATCGCTGCAAGCAATTGGTGTACATTTTCAGAATTCTCTTTTCTAACAATTGTTTCCGCTACTCTTTCAAAATCATACAAAGAATATAATTTTTTAATAAGGTTATCCTTTATAATGTTTTCATTGTCGATGGAATGAATAGCTTTACTCAGAATGAAGGCTTCCTCTTCCGAAAAATGCAATAATTTACTGATTTCTTTATAGTAAGGTGACTTTTTGTCAACAAAATACTTATTATCTCTCGTTGAGACAATGAATCCTGCATCTTTAAAAATCTTAATATATTTATAAATATTTCTTGTCGGTGTATCAAACATTTCTGATAGCTGTTCTGCATTATACCCGATATCATTAGAAAGGAGCATTAATAATTTCAACATTTTTTCGAATTCTGCCTGTTCATTCATAATCATATTTTTTTTTATTCAAAGTTATTCATAATTTAAGTTTTAGAGGATTAATATTGTTCAAATTTTTATTCACATAGTTTTCGACGATAGTCTCATATTCCTGCATTATTCTTCTCAGCAAAGGATTATCCGGGTCAAAATTAAAATCATCAATATTTCTGATCGGCAAAATTTTTGGAGATGTGCCACTTAAAAAGCAGGAATCAAAATTTGCCGGTTCATTTTTTTTAATGACCATTTCTTTGAACGGGATATTCAGTTTTTCACATACTTCAATGACATATTTTCTGGTGATGCCCTCTAGCACCATATTTCTGTGAGGTGTGACCACTATCCCGTTTTGTATGAAAAATATATTTGACCGGCTTCCTTCTGTGATAATTTCATGATCATCATAATAAATAAGCTCGTAAAATCCATGTTCATGCATGTATCTGTCCACTTTTTCCCTGAGCGAATAATTTGAAAGCTTTGCGTGGGGCTGATGTCTAACAGCTGAAAACAGAGAAGCGGAGACACCTTCCTGGTAATAATGAGTATTCGGATACTGGTGTTTTATAAAAAAGCAATATATTTCAGTAAATTTTGCTGATTTTTCATCCCCTGCGAGAATAATCTTGACATTTCCGTAATATATCTTATTCAGACTGATAAGAAAATTCACCTGGTTGCTGATTATTTTCTTATCTGTAAGTATCAAATAACCTGTTATATTTGCAGAATTAAACAATCGTTCCAGGTGGTCTTCAATAAATAGCGGTACACCTTTCATTACCCGGAGAACTTCGTATATTGATTTGCGCTTTTCATCTATCTGAATACCCGGCTCTCTGCACAAAACCGATTCTCCGTTAATTACCAGGTATTTCCCTATACATTCTTCCATGCAAAATAACTTAAGTCATCAAAATTAATATTTATGTTCAAAACTTCCGGAATAAAATGTAAAAACAATATAGTAATACTATGTGTTCAGTAAAAAAAATAAGAAGATGGATATATCAGCCATGAGAAATCATTACTCAAAATATAAATTGAGTGAAAAAGAAGTGCCGGATAATCCTGTTTTGCTATTTAAAATATGGATAGACCAGGCTTTGGCAGCAAATTGCAGCGAACCTGCGGCCATGACTCTGGCTACGGTTACCACCGAAGGTAGGCCTGCCGGGCGTATAGTCCTTTTAAAGGGAATATCAGACAATGGTATACGATTTTTCACAAACTATAAAAGTAATAAAGGACATCATATTGCCGGCAATCCATTCGCAGCAGCCATTTTTTTCTGGCCTGAGCTGGAACGTCAGGTAAGGATGGTTGGCAAGGTGTCAAAAATGAGTCCCGCCGAATCTGATGCTTATTTTTCCAAAAGACCGGAAAAAAGCAGGATAAGCGCAATTATCTCGCCACAAAGCCAGGTTATTCCCAATCGAAAATATCTGGAAGACAAATTTTTGCAATATATATCGGATACATCTAAAAATTCTACTAAAAGACCGGACTTTTGGGGAGGTTATCTTTTAATACCGGAACAAATTGAATTCTGGCAGGGAAGACCCGACCGTCTGCATGACAGGTTGCTCTATAGCAGGCATGATTCCGGCTGGGTATTAGAGAGACTTGCACCCTGACTTTTTTAACAAAAACCAATTATCTTTTTCAATTGGCAGGGAATTATTCTTACCTTTGCTCGTTATTGGCTGTAAACAGGAATTTAAGCCGGTATGGTACAGCTAATACAATGGTTGTAATTTCGAAATTTTATGTTTTTCTCATGAGACATTGGTTCATTGTAGTTATTTTTTCAGTCCTGTTGTTATCTCTTACCCATCTGCAGATTACCTCGCAGGAAGCTGATAGTATTAATATAACCAATGTAAGTTCAATTGATTCAGCCAAAATTAATGTATTAATCCATATTGCTGAGAAAAACCTGCTTCATTCAACGGGAAAGTCTATATTTTATGCTGAACGGGCCCTTTCTCTTGCACGGGAATCCAATTTCTCTTTAAAAGCAGCTGAATCACTCTACATGATTGGAGAAGCAAAACGGTTGATGCAACAGTATTCTTCTGCTCTTGTTGAATATTCAAAAGCTTTAAAATTAGTTCAGGACGTTCCCGGTACAGAAATAAAGGCTAAAATTCAGATTGGGCTGTCACATACTCATGTTCTGCTTGGAAACATATCCAGGTCTCAAAGTTATCTTAATGGTGCAATTAAAATAAGTGATTCTCTCGACATCAAGGATATTAAGATATATGCCAATTATTGCAGAGCATTGATTTTAAAACAAAAAGGTTATAAAAATGAATCGCTTGAAATACTATCCAACATTCTGAAAGTATCAAACACATTGTCCGACAAAACACTTAAGTCTATGATTGAATATCAAATCGGGCGTATTTACAGTCAACAGAAAAAACACAAAAAAGCAATATCTTTTTATAATCAATCTTTGGAAACAAGTTATCAGCTTCAATATAAACACAATATATCACAAAATCTGACTCAACTTGGGAAAGCATTTCTGCAAATGAATTTAACCGATTCAGCGATGAAATACTCATCCAAAGGTATTCCTGTTGCGAAAGCAATTGAAGATTACGAATCCTTAACAGATGCTTATGAAGTCCTTGCAGCATATTTCAAAAGAAAAAACAATTATGAAGCGGCATTTGAGAACCTTGAATTACATTTGGCTTATAAGGACAGTTTGAGAAACATTGAACAAGTCAGGAAAATTTCAAGGCTGCAAAAAGGGTATGAATTAGAACGAATAGAACATGAAAATGATTTGTTAAAAATCAGGAATGAAAAACAAAAAATGCAGCTCAGACAACAAAAAGCCATCCGGTATATCATCGTATTCATTGCTATTTTGGCAATTTCATTACTTGTCATAGTGTATTTTCGTTACAGAGATAAAAACAAGGCTAATAATCTGCTTCAGGAAAAAAACACCCTCATTAACGAAAAGAATATGTTTCTTGAGGTTGTCATCAATGCAATCCCTAATCCGTTTTATTACAAAGAAAAAGGTGGAACAATTATTGGCTGTAACAAAAATTTTGAAAAATTTCTGAATTTGAATAAATCTCAAATAATCAAAAAAAAAGAAACTGATTTACTTCCGGATTATGTTATTGAAGATTTTACTAAATTTGATGATGTTATAATCCGGCAAGGCGAATCAAGAGATTATCACATCAAATTAAAACTGGAAAATGGTAAAATACATGAGTTTATCTTTTATAAATCTTCATATAAAAACATTAGAAATGAAATCATGGGTATTATTTGCCTCATGGTTGATGTTTCCGAATTAAAAGAAAGTGAA
>CAZVTW010000532.1:0-3866 GCA_964629805.1 uncultured Bacteroidales bacterium
TCAGTTTATTTTCAAATTTTCAAATTAAATAATTAACCAATTGAAGTATAACAGGTTTACTTCTGCAGAATAACAGTTGGCGCGCGTTTGCAACGCGTTCCTGAAATAAACTAAAAATAACAGAAAGTATACGTTGTAAACGCCAGCTAACAAGGTAGGTCGGTGTATATTCACGGTTGATACACTGCCTCAAAAAAACTTTCATTTAACCCTGGCTTAAGCCGGGGGTAAATAAATCTTTCCTTCATGAGGCTACCATTGCCCTTCGGCCAATGGTAGGTAATAGTCTTGCGCCTGTCATAACATTGATTTTACTTTTTGCGATACCACTTTCATATCAGCTTTACCGGCAAATATCTTATTCGCCATACCCATGACTTTACCAATATCTTTTGGTGAAGAAGCGCCTGTCTTCTCAATTATTTGCCTGAGTTCGGCCTCTATTTTTTCCTCGCTCATCTGCTCGGGGAGATATTTTTCGATGAAGGCAGCTTCTTTAGACTCTTTTTCTGCTAAGTCGTCTCTTCCCTGTCTTTTATAGATATCTGCAGAGTCTTTTCTTTGCTTCACGAGTTTTTGTAAAATTTTCAACTCCGTGGCTTCGGTGATATCAGTTGCTCCTTCTTTTGTTTTTTCCTGGAGAAAGGCGTTTTTTATAGCCCTGATAGATTCGACCTTGTCACGGTCTTTTTCTTTCATGGCGGTTTTGAGGTCTTCATTAATTTTTTCTATAAGTCCCATCTGTTTATGATTTTAGTTGTTTTATAAGAGCCTAAAGTTGTAAAGTTATGAGTTAAAAGATATGATTTTTAACTACTTAAATTTATTGAAAGATAGTTATTTTATTGGAAAAATATGAATTTTGCCCCTTCCGGTATAAATAAAACGAATTCGAAATATACCGGAACAAAAGACCCTCTCACCATTTTATCTAATCATAATGTTCGTGAATAGTACGGCTGTTATTTATAAGCATCTCATCATAATTCCATTTATCTGATATTTCATATCTTGATAAATCAGCTGATTCATCAAAAATAAATTCATCAATATCAATTTTACCTCTCAAATAAGCAGGTTCGTTTTCAATTTCTTCAATGCTGTTTTTATATTTTTCCGGGTGAAATTTTAAAGTGCCTGCATTTTGCCTGGGTTTCCTTTGCGAAAGATTTTGTCTTTCCAGGTTGCTGAGTTGTTTATTATACACTGATTTTGGAATAATTTCCTGTTCCTTTTTTTTCGTTTCTTTGTCTTCTGATTTGGTATTCACCTCTTTAATGTCATCATTCTCAGGGTGCAGGTTGTATTCCACAGCTGGCTTTTCATCTTCCTTTTCAATATTGATGTTATCAATATCTTTTATTTCTTTATCAAGAGCAGCTTTATCTGTCTCAGTCAATTTTGTGGACTTACTATTATTATTTGTTGAGTCTTCCATAGTAAATCCCGGAATAATATCATCAGAAAAACCGGTAGCAATAATAGTAACGGTTAATTCTCCCTGCAGGTTTTCATCAAAAGTATTACCCCAGATAAGGTCTGCGTTTTGTCCGGCAGCTTCCTGTACATATTCATTGATACGTTTGATTTCCTCCATCGTCACTTCTTCGGCGCCGGAAGTGACATTAAGAAGAATGTTTGTAGCGCCTTTGATGTTATTATTGTTGAGCAAGGGTGAGGTGAGTGCGGATTTTATGGCATCAATGGCCCTGTCTTTACCGTCTGCTGTGTGTGAGCCCATCAGCGCTACACCACTATCTGTCATGACAAACTGAACATCTGCAAAATCAACATTCACAAGTCCGTGTACGGTGATAATTTCAGCTATACCTTTAGCAGCAACAGTCAAAACATTGTCCGCTGTTGAAAAGGCGTCACGGATGGCAAGGCCGCCTGAAATTTCACTTAATTTTTCATTATCAATGACCAGTAAGGAATCAACATGTTGTTTTATTTCCTTTATACCGTTAATAGCCTGGTTGAGCCTTCTTTTTCCTTCAAACCTGAACGGCAGTGTAACAATACCAACGGTTAGGATTCCGAGTTCTTTAGCTGCTTTTGCGATAACAGGTGCAGCGCCTGTTCCGGTTCCGCCTCCCATTCCGGCAGTGATAAACACCATTTTTGTGTTTGATGATAACACTTTTATAATATCATCAAGATTTTCCAGGGCCGCTTCTTTTCCAATCTCCGGTTTGTTTCCGGCGCCCCTTCCCTCGGTCAGTGACTCCCCGAGTTGAATTTTAACCGGGACAGGACTATTGGTGAGCGCTTGTGCATCTGTATTACAAACAACAAAATCGACATCTTTAATTCCCTGCCGGCACATAAAATTGACAGCATTACTTCCACCTCCGCCAACACCCAGTACTTTGATGATCGAGGACTGGTTTTGCGGAAGATCAAAAGGCATTAATTCATCATTAATTACAGTCTTCATAGCTATTTAGGTTTAAGAATTGAAAAATATCATGATATTTAGGTTTTACTTTGTACCTCTCTATAGCCTTTGAAAGAAATAAATCGAACATGTGTTATTTTTCAGGTCTTCATTCTATGCTCAGATATTTCTTAGTTCAAACTTGACAATATAGAAAGGCAAATGTACAAAATGTAAATTTTATTTGAAAATTATCTATGTTAAATATTGTTAAATAGTAATTTATATTGTTCATTTTCTGTTGATTGTAACCATTCATAGCCATTCACAACAGGCTTTACAAGTCAGTATCCTGTTCTGCATCATCAAAGAATTTTTTGATATTATCTTTGATGGATCTGATAAAACCATCTCCTATTTTTTTACTTCCGTCATCAGCGCCCTCATTATCAAATTCATCATTTCCCTCATGTGCATATGCCGGCGCATTTTGGTTGTAGTATTCAAATCCTTTCAATACCAATCCGATAGCTGTCGAATAAATTGGCTGATTAAATTTTTCATCGGCCTGTCTTGATAACAACCTGTTCGGAAAAGCAACGCGAACATCAAGACCGGTTTTAAATTTTACCAGATGTTTCAGATGTTTCAACAGCGAACCACCTCCTGTTAATGCTATCCCTGCGCTTAATTTATGATAGATGTTTGTATTTTCAATTTCGAACAGGAAAGCATCTATTATCTCTTCCATACGAGCCTGTATGATGGTCGAAATTTTATTAAACGGTATCTGTTTTGGGTCCCGCCCTGAGATTCCCGGTATTTCAGCCACTTTGTCAGCCGGCGCCATTTCAGCCAGGGCACACCCCCAGCGGATTTTAAGTTGTTCGGCATGTCGCAACAGGATGGAGCAGCCTTCTTTGATATCTTTGGTCACCAAATCTCCTCCCAGCGGCACAACAGCAGAGTGATAAATGACACCGTCGTAAAAGACTGCCAGGTCAGTCGTTCCGCCGCCTATATCGACAAGCACAACACCTGCTTCTTTTTCATCAGCTGTTAAAACGGCATCAGAGGAAGCAAGCGGTTCAAGCATTAATGATTTTACATGAAGACCGGCTCTTTCAACACATCTTTTTATGTTTCTGGCAGAGGCTATCTGTCCAATGACGATATGAAAGTTTCCTTCAAGTTTTTTACCGTACATACCCACTGGTTTTCGAATGGGTGATTCATTGTCAACGGTATAGCTTTGTGGTATAACGTGAATAATATCCTCGCCCGCCTCAAGGGGTATGTTATACATATTTTTTATAAGTTCATCAACATCCTGTTGTGTAATTTCATTCCCTGATGATGTAATAAACTTTGTATCACTATTTTTCAGGCTTCTGACATGCTGACCGGCGATTCCGACAAAAACTTCTTTCATCTTCACACCAGCCTGCTCTTCAGCTTGTTCAACGGCTGTTTGTATGGCATTTGA
>CAZVTW010000533.1:0-3865 GCA_964629805.1 uncultured Bacteroidales bacterium
CTACAAGTTTTATTTTTAATCTATACTTCGACTGGGCATAACTTGCGTTTTTTAAAAACCATAACAAACTGCAAATAAGGACTTTATTTTGTGTTAAAAAGTTATGTTATGCCCGCTCATCATATAATTGTCAGTTACTTATATTTACAATTACTTTCTTTCGGAATTGCTGTACCTTTTATACAAATCTTTATTTTATAAAATATATTTTTTATCTTTGCACCATTTTTTAAAAAATGACGGAGAAGATATTTCTTTCAATGTAATAATGGATAACAAAACGATGATAAAAGTAACATTACCAGATAATTCAGTTAAAGAATACCCGGAAAAAATCACCGGGATTGAAATTGCAAAGAGTATCAGTCCAAAGCTTGCAAAAGAAGTATATTCCATAAGTGTTGACGGCGAATTGTGGGATTTGACACGTCCTCTTAATAAGGATGCGTCAATCAGGTTGCATAAATGGGACGAAAAAGAGGGAAAACATGCGTTTTGGCATTCCTCGGCTCATCTGATGGCCGAAGCGCTGGAAAAATTATATCCAGGAACCAAATTTGGTATTGGTCCGGCTATTGAGAATGGATTTTATTATGATATTGATCCTGGCAATGGAAGTGCAATATCTGATAACGACCTGCCAAAAATAGAACAAAAAATGCAGGACCTTGCCCGGCAAAAGGAACAATACATCAGGAAAGACATCAGTAAATCCGATGCCCTTTGGTATTTCAGCGAAAAGGGTGATGAATACAAACTTGAGCTTATCAAAGAACTTGAAGACGGTCAAATAACACTCTATGAGCAGGGAGATTTCATTGATTTGTGCCGTGGACCACATCTTCCCGATACGAGCCCCATCAAAGCCATCAAACTTTTAAGCGTTGCCGGTGCTTACTGGCGGGGTGACGAAAACCGTAAGCAATTGACCCGTATTTATGGTATTACATTCCCAAAGAAAAAAATGCTTGACGAATACCTGGTCATGCTTGAGGAGGCAAAAAAACGCGACCACAGGAAAATAGGGAAAGAACTTGAACTTTTTACTTTTTCTCAGGCTGTTGGTCAGGGTTTACCTTTGTGGCTACCAAAAGGCGCTTTACTCAGAGAAAGGCTCGAGAATTTCCTGAAAAAAGTACAGAAAAGATATGGTTACGAGCCAATCATTTCGCCACATATCGGTGATGTAAATCTCTACAAAACCTCAGGACACTATCAAAAATACGGTGAAGATTCCTTCCGGCCTATATCTACGCCACAGGAAGGTGAACAGTTTATGCTAAAACCAATGAATTGTCCACATCATTGCGAAATATACAAAATGAAACCCCATTCTTATAAAGATTTGCCTGTCAGGTATGCAGAATTTGGAACCGTATACAGATATGAACAAAGTGGCGAACTTCATGGTTTAACAAGAGTAAGGGGTTTTACACAGGACGATGCACATATCTTTTGTCGTCCGGATCAGCTCAAGGAAGAGTTCCTCAAAGTAATTGATATTGTATTGTATATCTTTAAAACATTAGATTTTAATGATTTCACAGCACAGATTTCATTGCGCGATCCTGACAATAAAGAAAAATACATAGGTAGTGACGAAAACTGGGAGAAATCAGAGCAGGCTATTATTGAAGCTTCCAATGAAAAGGGACTGGAAACAACAATTGAAAAAGGTGAAGCAGCTTTTTACGGACCGAAGCTGGATTTCATGGTGAAAGATGCACTTGGAAGGAGTTGGCAACTTGGTACCATTCAGGTAGACTACAACCTGCCTGAGAGATTTGAACTGGAATATATCGGGAGTGATGATAATAAACATCAACCTGTGATGATTCACCGGGCTCCTTTTGGTTCCATGGAACGGTTTGTTGCTGTTCTAATTGAACACACAGGCGGAAAATTCCCGCTTTGGCTCACACCTGAACAGTGTATTGTGTTGCCTGTAAGTGAAAAATATAATGAATATTCGAAAAAAGTTTCAAATATTCTAAATAATTACGATATTCGCAGTTTGGTGGATGACCGGAATGAGAAAGTCGGACGCAAAATAAGGGACAGTGAACTGAAACGCATACCCTATCTGCTGATTACCGGTGAAAAAGAAGAAACAAGCGGTACTGTTTCGGTCAGGAAACAAGGAGAGGGAGACCAGGGTACCATGAAAATCGAAGAATTTGCCGGATTTCTTCAAAAAGAAACAGAAAAACAATTACAGGAAATAGAATAATATTAACCTAAATTTTTTACAATTTGAATAAACCTACAGGACGATATGGAAGGCCAGACAGAAGAAGGCCAAAGACATTAAAAGATCAATATGCAATAAACAACAGAATACGTGCGAAAACAGTTCGCGTAGTTGGTGATAACGTCGAAAACCCGGGGATTTATCCAATTGAAGAGGCCCTTCAGATAGCTGATTCGATGGAGCTGGATTTGGTGGAGATTTCTCCAAAAGCCAATCCGCCGGTTTGTAAAGTTACTGATTGCCAAAAGTTTCTATATCAACAAAAGAAGAAACAAAAGGAAATGAAGACAAAGGCTCAAAAAATCGTTGTTAAAGAAATACGTTTTGGGCCGAATACTGATGATCATGACTTTAATTTTAAATTGAACCATGCAAAAAAATTCCTGAGTGACGGGGCAAAAGTGAAGGCCTATGTTTTTTTCAAAGGCCGTTCAATTCTGTTTAAAGAAAAAGGCGAAATTCTGTTGTTGCGATTTGCACAGGAACTTGAAGAACTGGGCAAGGTTGAACAGATGCCCAAACTGGAAGGTAAAAGAATGATTATGTTTATATCGCCAAAGAAAAAATAAGTTAAGAAGGCTAACAAGTGAGAGCGAAATCATTCCTCCTGCCTTCTTGATATTGTTTCATTTTAAAAATAAATAAAGTATGCCAAAAATGAAGACAAACTCGAGCGCTAAGAAAAGGTTTAAATTAACTGCCTCGGGTCGAATTAGAAGAAAACATGCTTATAAAAGTCACATCCTGACCAAAAAAGAGAAAAAAAGGAAAAGGAATTTAACTAAATTTACAGATGTACACAGTCATGATGCAAAGAATATCAAATTATTACTTGGTATGAAATAAAGTATGTTTTTAATGTGTTTATTTTAAGTTTTTTAAGTATTTAACCAGTGAGCAGTGCATTAAAAGATTCCTTAATTTGACGGAGCGCCTGCAAACAAAAATTGTAACATTATGCCACGTTCAGTTAGCTCAGTAGCATCAAAAAAAAGGAGAAAAAAAATCCTGAAGGAAGCCAAAGGATATTTTGGCGCGAGAAAAAATGTCTATACGGTTGCGAAAAATACAGTCGAAAAAGGATTGCAATATGCCTACCGTGACAGAAAAACGAAAAAAAGAAATTTCAGGTCCTTATGGATACAAAGGATCAATGCGGCCGTTAGACAACATGATATGTCATACTCTGAATTTATGGGAAAACTTAATAAAAAAGGTCTGGAACTTAACAGAAAAGTCCTTGCCGATCTTGCCATGAATAAACCAGAGGCTTTTGAAGCTATCGTTAAATCAGTGAAATAATTTTTCCATTAGATTTTATAAAGGGAAACAAAAATATGTTTCCCTTTTTTTTATTCAGAGTTCAGGCCAGGCGGAATAATTGTATAATTAGTGGCACTAAGCCACATTTAAAATTCTTAAAACCAATTATTTACACTATTGTAGTGTAGGTGAGAAAACTCCAATTTATTCATAATATTATATAATTTTATCAATGGTATTCATGAGATCGCTTCGATAAGTTCTGCGTTACGCCCATTTTGAAAGACAGTCATTTACAACAGTAAACTCCTGACTTTCAAAATGGGCAAGCCTTGAACCTGAAGCTTTCTT
>CAZVTW010000534.1:0-3860 GCA_964629805.1 uncultured Bacteroidales bacterium
ACCAGACATATTCTTTAACCAACCCGAAAAAAGTAAAGCAATCCCCATATTGTCCTGCCAAAAACAGCCCGGTTCCGTTCAACAACGAATATAATTAACCGGTTCAGGCCTGACAGCCTGATTTCCGGCGTATTCGTATGACCGGTTAATCATATTCTAAATGTTGCCAGCAGTTTTTATTTATATTCTCCTTTTTCTTTTTATCTCTTTCTTAATAAAAAGATCGTATAATTCAGAAGTTGTAATAATCCGAGAATATCCTTTTTTTCTTATTCCATTTTCTAATATTTTATCACCTGTCCACAGTTTGGATTTAAGATGATTTGTCAATGCAACAAAAAGGGTATCCTCCTCATCTATATCATGAGTCAAGTTATATGTTTCTTTTCATGAATTATCAGAAATTAATATGTCGTCAACGAAACGTATTTTTGAAATAATTAAATCATAAGTTTTATTGAATTTTTCTTCACTATATCCAGTAATTTTTTGAATCTTTATCTTGTGATTTAAAATCTCCGTTTTTAGTAGGTCAATTGTATAAAAATCGAAATGTTTAAATCCAACTGTCAATATCTGTCCAATGTTACTCCTTGTATTTAGGATTGCACTAAATACTATATTAGAGTCAACTGTTATTTTCATTAATTACAAATCCCTTTGTTTCTTAATTTTAGCCCACATTATCGAATTAACTTCTTTAGAAAGTTTATCTACATCCTCTTGTTTTGCCTTTGACTTTGAAGTCAACTCTCTGTATTCCAGGTAATCTAACATATCTTGTAGCTCAGATAAGTCAACATTAGATGGGAGTCGTACTAATATTTCATCTTTTAATCTCTCTACTATCATAGTATTAATTTTTTTTTTAAATATACAAAATTGTAACGTAATGTAGTTTCCAAAATTGCCGGCAACGGCTGAGGCTAAAAGCTGGCGGGCATTTCGGAGCACTTCACTGTCAAAATGCGATGAAGTTTATTAGATGTACTGCCCTTCAAATTAGCACTTTCCGCCCGCTTGATTTTAGCCTTTGTTAGCCACTGGTTGTTTCTCATTATGGTTCTTCATAAAAAGTTCCAGAATTATATGAAACCTCTAAAATGCCTTCGTCATAACTGTATAAATAAGGAGAATAGCGAAAATACATGTAAATATTTGTTCCTTGTATTCTGTATAGTTTTGATGAAATCTTGTAAACTTCAACTTCGTAAACTCCATCTTCGACCTTAGTAGAAACATAAATTTCGTCAATTTCTTCACCATCTTCGTCAAGTGTATATGAATCTAAGTCTATTTTTTCATAGAATCTTACAACATCATGGTCGTCCCATTCTTTGTAAGTCTGCCCAAATACAATGAATGGAAAAACGAGCAATAAACATATAAGCAATATTTTATTCATAAAATTATAGTTTTAAAGCGTTCAATTGAGTTTTTAAAGTTGTTTTGTTTTTTGAAACAGTCTTATATAAAACGCTATTGTTTCCATAATCTGGTACATAATAGGAAATCTTAGCAAGACTACTTTTTTTCAAAGAAGAACATTCAGATGCTGTCAAATAGTAGCATGAATACCTTTGATAGTTACCATCTTCATTATTAATTCCATTTATTTTTCTGTCATTTAAAATTATAGTAGAACCATCTTCTAAATAAAGAGTTGCTTTTCCTTCCCAAACCCAACTAAAAAAGCTCGTCTGCTCATTACAATCCTCCCAAAAAAGAATCATTGTTTGACCTGGCTTTTTTATTATTGTTACTGAAATATCTTCTGTTATGTATTCTGTCTGCCCAGATGGATATTTTACTCCTCCAATGTATGTATATCCAGTAGAGCTACTTTCATCGTTTTCAACATATTTCCAAGTTCCATCATTGTTTAATACAACACGTTTCCCCTCATCCGTTGTAGCGTATTGTTGTGCAAAAAGTCCTGTTACGTTGATTAAGATTAAAAAAATTAATAATTTAGATTTCATATTGTTATCGTTTTAATGGTTTTCTCAACTTGTGGCTAACGTATGCATATACTCAACTCCAATTGCGTATACGCACCTCTGTATGATCATATATTCGATTTATTCAATTTATTCATTATGAGTTATTTATTATAAATACATCCATCTCTGACAACGCATATAAGCAATGCGTATATGCGTTGTCAGAGATGGCTTATAGGTTCAATTCTCCCCTGATATTTAAATCCATGTTGTCGATCGGATTGATTATTTTATTCCTATCATTCAAATTTATGTCATATTTCAAAAATCTCAACATTATGCTGAAATTCTTTATCCTGGTATTATCCGATAATTCAGCCTGCCGCGTTGTATCACCGAAAAGTTGCTTGTGCGATGTGTTTAGTAACCAGCAGATATGATTGCCGGCATGCTTAATCAGCCGCCAGAAGTCTGACCGGACAATATGCTTGCCCCTGTGAGGTTGTATGCTGGTATAAATTTTGGTTGGCATCTCCTGAAAATGAATAACGTTCTTTTCTTTTTTGTTCACCAAATATAATTCTTTAGTAATCAAAACACAAAAAAGAATTTAACTCTTTTGATTAACATTTATTTTATTACACCCTGAACTTGTTTTTTGGCTATTAAGAAGCCAACAGGGCATTTTATGTCCTGACGGCAGGAAAAAACAACTATTTTCGCAAAAAATCGATGTGACAGCAGAGATTTGAATCATAAACAAACGACCAGACCAACAATTTTTCGGTTTTCCTGGTATAGCCAACCAGACATTTTTTTAAACCAACCCGAAAAAAGTAAAGCAATCCCCATATTGTCCTGCCAAAACCAGCCCGGTTCCGTTCAACAATCTCACTCCGTTTAACCGCATCTTTCACTACCTGTTCAATGACTCTATTGTCATAACAGGCATTTATAGCGCCTTTTGAAAGGGATGTTACCGGTTTATGTGATAAAGGATATAGTTTATGTATGGACTTTGGTGATTTGGGTAAAGGAATATGCCAGTCTGTTTTTCCGGTATTTTTATCCGAATAACTCAATCCCAACCTGTCAATAAGCTTGTTCCTGCGAAGTAGTAAGGTTATATTAATTGTTCCTGGTATGTTCTAAAAGTAAATATCGTTCTTTTGTTCATCAAATTTAATGCATAAGTGTTCAAAATACAAACAAAAACTTATAATATTTTTTTCAATGCCTAATAACTATTGCAACAAAATCCACTTGTTTTTTTCAAAAATCCCAATTATCATAGTATTGATAGAATATACTTTTTATCGAACTTCCATTTCTAAGCCTAAAAATATCAAAATTTCACTCTTATTCTACATTCTCAAGGTAAATATTTTTTAATCAGTGAATAAAGTATGCTATTTTTAAAAATTAGATATAGCATACTTTATTATGGACTTTGGAACTATGACCAAATCCGGTTTTCAAAATATGGAAATTTAAACCAGACAATAATACAGTTAATAAACCAATCAAAAAGCGGGATGCTTGCTGATGAAATCGGGCAACTTATAGCATACCGACCTCATTCTCTATGTGACAAATAATGTCTTAAATTTCTGATACAAAGAAATAAGTCTCATATCAAATATGTTTATTTCTCCAATGACGGACTCAATGATAACGGGCAAGAGATTGAAATCAAAACAATTCAGGATAAAGTGAAGGTTAGAGAAAAGGGAATCTCAGATAAGAATGATGACAAAAAAAAATATAAATTTTTTCGTAAAATTATTTGCAAAATAAGGAAATATATCTATCTTTGCAATCGCAAATTTAATAAAACGGTCTGGTAGTTCAGTTTGGTTAGAATACATGCCTGTCACGCATGGGGTCGCGAGTTCGAGTCTCGTCCAGACCGCAAAA
>CAZVTW010000535.1:0-3846 GCA_964629805.1 uncultured Bacteroidales bacterium
TATTAAAGAAGCCGGTGGGATGATCATGGCCCAGCGTCCTGATACTGCCAAATTTGACGGTATGCCCAACAGCGCGATAACAACAGGAATCGTGGATTTCACCCTCAACCCTGACCAAATGGGTGAAAAAATTATTGACTATATCAAACACCCATATGTCAGGGACAAAAGCATCAGTGAAAAAAATCTGCTAAAAAATGAGGATGTCATTGAAAATATTATCAGGCTTATCAAAGAAAAAACAGGACTGGATTTTGCTTTTTATAAACCATCAACCATCATACGCCGGCTCGAGCGGAGGCTGAGTATTAACCAGGTTGACAATCTTAATGATTATCTCTCAATTCTTTATTCTTCGGAACAAGAGGTTAAAAGACTGCAAAAAGAACTGTTAATCGGGGTGACAAAATTTTTCCGCGACCCTGAGTCTTTCGAACGCTTAAGGCAGAAAGTTTTACCTGAGTTGTTTACTGAAGAGAATATTGATAAGGATGTCAGAATTTGGATCGCCGGTTGTTCAACAGGCGAAGAGGCGTATTCTGTTGCCATATTGTGTAAAGAATATTTGATTGAGCATAAATTGAATAACAGGGTAAAAATTTTTGCAACAGACATTGATCAGGAATCAATCGAATATGCCAGTTTTGGTGTTTATAATGCCAGTATTGCCGCTGATGTGTTGCCTGACAGGATAGACCAGTTTTTCACCAAGGCAGGCGACAGTTACAGGGTTATCCCTGAGATACGCGACATGGTTGTTTTTGCCCGACACAACCTGACTGCTGATCCGCCTTTCCATAAAATTGACCTGATTGTATGCCGTAATCTGCTTATTTATTTTCAAAACTCACTTCAGCAAAAAGTATTTTCCGTGTTTAATTTCTCATTAAATCCCGGCGGATTTCTTTTCCTGGGCAACAGTGAATCAGTTGGCGAAATGGCCCGTTTTTTTGACACTTTTGATATCAAAGCCAAAATTTACAGGCTGACAGGAGAGAAAAAAGTACCAACAGATAAACTTGCCGGCCTTTCGACCATTGAAAACATCAAAAAACCTTATCCGACAGGAAGATATACCCCTGTTGCCAAATCTGCCCAAAAGGGTATTGCAGACTTTGCAACAGACAAAATACTTGATGATTTTGCACCGACATGTATTGTGGTTAACGAAGATAAAGAAATTGAGGTGTCTTACGGCAGAGTGTCGGAATTTCTTCAATTGCCGGTCAATATAGGGAAAGCCGGTAGTGTCCGGCTCAATATTTCACAAATGGTCCCGGAAAGGCTCAATTTAACATTCAACATTGCCATCAGCAAAGTCCTGAAAACACAAGAACCTATAACATATCAAAACATCTCCTTTGAGAGTTATAACGGAGAAAAGACCTATCTTGATCTTTCATTCAAATATTTAAAAAATAATCAGACAGGCACTCAGTATGTCATGGTCTATTTTATCCAAAAACATGATAATCAAACAATAAAAGGCCATGAAAAAGAGCTTGATATTGATCAGCAGGCCAATGAACGAATACGAAATCTGGAAGAAGAGCTTCATTTTACCAAGCAAAACCTGCAGGCCAGCATTGAAGAACTTGAAACAACAAATGAAGAACTACAGGCAACAAATGAAGAACTGATTTCATCAAACGAAGAGCTACAATCAACCAACGAAGAATTACAATCAGTGAATGAAGAATTATATACAGTCAATTCCGAATTTCAGGCCAAAAACCAGGAACTCACCATGATGAACAACGATATGGAAAATCTCCTGACAACCTCTGATCTGCGGTTTGTTTTTCTTGATAAAGATTTAAAAATAAGAAAATTTACGGAAAATATCACTGAACTCATTAACCTGAAAAAGAATGACAAAGGAAGACCCATATCTGATATCACACATAATCTTTCTGACATTGACCTAATTGCGCATTGCAAAGAGGCCTTAAAGGAGAAAAAAAACATCAAAAAAATTATCCATACAGAAAACAGATGGTTTACAATGAAGGTTTTACCTTACAAAACCAGTGAACTGAATCATGACGGTGTCTTACTATACTTCATTGAATTTACAGAACTGAAAGAAACCGAACTGGCCTTAAAAGAAACAAAAGATAAATACCGCGTCCTGTATGAGACGATGTCCCAGGGGGTTGTTTACCAGGATAAAAAAGGGAATATCATATCAGCTAATCATGCAGCGCTTGAAATTCTGGGAGTGACAATGGACCAAATCACCGGCAAGACATCAACAGATTCCGGGTGGAAGTCCCTTAGGGAAGATGGAACCGAGTTTCCGGGGGAGGAACATCCTTCCATGCAAGCGCTGAAAACCGGCAAAAAAGTAAACGGCATTGTGATGGGGGTCTATAATCCAAAAATACAGGATTACAAATGGATACGAATAGATGCAACACCGGTTTTCAATAATAATTCAACAACGCCTGATGAGGTGTATACCATTTTTGGTGATATTACTGTTAGTATCAAATCAGCAGAAAAAATTATTAAGATGGAGACTCGCTGGCAATATGCCATAGAAGGCTCCGGCGATGGCATCTGGGACTGGGATGTATCTTCCGACAAGGTATTCTACTCTCAACGGTGGAAATCTATTATAGGTTTCCGGGATGATGAAATATCCAGCAATTTTACAGAATGGAAAGACAGAATACATCCCGATGATAAAGAAGAGGTACTCCGAAAACTTAACAATATGCTCATTTCAGGGAATGACAATTTCTATACCGAACATCGTTTAAAATGCAAAGACGGGCATTATAAATGGATACTTGGTCGGGGAAAAATCATTGAAAAAGATGATAAGGGTGAACCAAAACGTGTTATTGCTACCATGACAGATATTTCACAACAAAAAAATACAGAAGAAAGACTTGAAAAAAGAACAGAACAATTCAAAGAGTTGTTTAACAAGATGCTCAATGGTTTTGCCATTCATAAAATCCTCACCGATGATAACGGTAAACCGGTTGATTATGAAATACTGGAAGTAAATCCTGCATTTGAAAAAATCCTGGGTATAAAAAAAGAGGAGGTTGAAGGAAAGCGTATCACAGATATTATACCCGGTATTGAACCCAAATGGATTGAATATTACGGAAAGGTAGCTCTGACAGGACAATCCAAAGAATTTACTGAATATTCAGAACCGCTGAAAAAAACCTTCAAAGTGAAAGCTTTTTCTACTCAAAAAAATCATTTTGCCACAGTGTTTGAAGAGGTGAAAGATTGAAACTCTTGAAGGGTTTTTGTATATTTGCATACACAAATAATTTGCAAATATGCACGGACTAAAAAAAATCCCATACGGACTAACTGATTTTGAACGATTTAATACACAAAACTACTACTATGTCGATAAAACAAAATATATTGAGGAAATAGAGTATTCTTCAGACTATTTATTTCTCTTTCGCCCCCGCAGATTCGGTAAAAGTCTGTGGCTTTCAGTCCTCGAAGATTATTATGATATAGCAAAACAACAACTGTTTGATACATACTTTCAAAATACATTCATTGGCAAAAATCCAACCACTGAACAGGGGCAATATCTGATATTATCTTTTAATTTCTCAGCTGTGAATCCTGCCATTGATAAAGTTGAATCCTCTTTTGAGTATCACTGCAGGATAACATATGATTTTTTTTATAAAAAATACCGTGATATACTCGGGCCCGATTTCAACAACGATTTTGACAAGGAAGTTCAAAGTTATGAAATCTTAGAATACATCTATCAATTCTGTAGTCATTATAATCATAAACTGTATGTCATAATAGATGAATACGATAATTTTGCGAACACAATTCTTTCTACTCCAC
>CAZVTW010000536.1:0-3837 GCA_964629805.1 uncultured Bacteroidales bacterium
CCGGAGTCCCGACATATTTGATGTCGGGATGAGGAGTTAAACGATGCCTTGTAACACATAGATTTCGAAAATTACTGAGTTCAGAGTTTAGTCATACATTAAAAGGTAGCAATTCATGAATCAGCAATTTGTGAGCATAACAGATTTTTTTCATATCATAAGCAGGTATATCTCTGATAGTCTGAAAAAAAACAGTAAAGTAATAGATTATAAACAACCTCATGAATTAAAAGAATTATTTGATTTTACAATTTCGGAAGAAGGATTGCCATTTGAAGACCTGTTTAAACACATCAAACAATACCTTCAATATGCTGTTAATAGCGGGAATCATCAGTTTTTCAACCAATTGTATGGTGGCCTGAATCTTCCTGCTTTTATGGGCGAAGGTGTTGCGGCAGTGACCAATAATTCGATGTATACATACGAAGTGGCTCCGGTTGCTACACTCATTGAGCAGGAAATGGTTCAAAAGATGTGTAGATTCTCAGGGTATGATAATGGGGACGGAATTTTTGTGACAGGTGGTAGCAATGCAAATTTAATTGCCATGTTTTCTGCCCGTAACCGTATGTTTCCCGGTACTAAAAACGACGGACTTTATGATATGCCACGATTATCAGCTTTTATTTCCGAACAGTCGCACTATTCTTTTGAGCATGGTGCAAATCTCATGGGACTGGGTACATCATCTGTTTATAAAGTCAAGTCAGATGAAAATGGAATAATGTTATGTGATGATTTGGAACGACAAATGAATCTGTCTCAAAAAAAAGGCGAGAAACCATTTTTTGTCGCCGCAACAGCCGGAACAACGATGTTGGGCTCTTTTGACCCAATTGAAGATATTACAGGCATCGCAAGGAAATATCAAGCCTGGGTACATGTTGACGGCTCTTTTGGCGGCTCATTTCTGTTAAGTAAAAAATACAGGTTTCTGCTTAATGGAATTAAAAACAGCGATTCCTTTGCCTGGAATCCTCATAAATTGATGAATATCCCACATGTTTGCTCAGTCATACTGGTACGTGAAAAAGACAGGCTCTATAAAAATCTGACCCGGGTGAATGATGATTATTTATTTCATGAATCACAAAACACCTCCTGTGATTTAGGTAAAAAGTCCTTACAATGTGTTCGCAGAGCTGATGCCCTTAAACTATGGTTTTCATGGAAATACTTCGGAGACAATGGCTATGAGGACAGGGTAAATCACCTGGTCGATATAGCCGTTTACTTTGAAAACAAAATAAAATCAGACAGCAGATTTGAACTTATGGCACCACGGCAGTCTTTAACAGTTTGTTTCAGAATCAGGACAAGGCATGACCAAAATAGTGATGAAGTAAACATGAATATCAGGGAAGAGCTTAAAAAATCAGGAAAATCTATGGTGAATTTTGGATATATAAACGGAAAATTCGCTTTTCGCTGGGTAGTTATTAATGCTAACACAACAAAACAAGACGTCGATGAGTTTTTTATTCATATGCACTCAATATTACAAAATTTAAAATAGTAAAACAATGAAAAAAAAGGGATACGAACTTGGGAATATCAGTTACAAATGCCCCATTGAATATTTTAATGACAGGATGTTTTTGTATGGCTTTCCATATCAGTATATCACCACCGATTTGGATGATATGCATTATCTGTGGTCTTTAGACAGGGATGAACCGGACGAAGGCAATTACATCTTAGAGGAAAAATCAAAAGATTTTGTTAAGCTGCATGAGAAAGCCTTGAAGTTTTACTGGGAGTTAAGTAAAGAGCTCAACCAGAAACGGGACAAATTTTGATTGACGATTTCATCAAATCCTGATTGTTATACACCAAATATAATTGAGTATAATACCTATTATTTACCCTGCTTTCTTTATTACTGGTCAAAAAATAGCCGAAAAAACCATTTATTGACCGCTAAGTGACCTAAAATGTTATAAAAAGGGCATAAAATATAAACAAGACATCTCACAACACTCACAATTCATTTCAATGGAGATGGTTATGAGACTGTTTTGCTATACGTAATGTATTACTTCTCCTCTCTCACCCTTTTATATTCTTTATTCACTGCTTTTTCACCCCATCTGTCAATAACAGCTTTCAGGGCTTCATTGGTTTCAGGGAATCGTCCCTTGTCATCTGTTTCAATAATCCATCTGTAGAGAATATCACGGTGTTTTGCAAGTTGAATAGCGTGCTCACGTTTATATGAATGTATAAGATTATTTGTTTCATGAGGGTCTTCCTGCAAATCATACAATTCTTCTGCCGGTCGTTCCGGGGAAGCAAACCTGGCCTGCATTTCATTCAGTTCTCCATCTTCATACATTGTTTTTACGAGTTCAATAGCTGGCCAACCGTCACGATATTGAGGTTGCATATAGGGTTTGTCAGTCATGAAATTCCTGATGTACTTGTATCTGCCTGTCACAACGGCTCGTATCCTGTCTATGGTAAAATCGCATCTGTCACGGGCAGCAATGACAAAATCACGCCTGAAATCTTCTGCAAACATGTTCATCCCGTGCATATGGGCAGGGATGTCTATACCTGCAAGAGATAATGTTGTAGCGCTGATATCAATACTACTGACCAAATCTTCCCTGACCTGGTTTGCCGGAATGCCCGGGCCGGCTATGATAAGTGGTACACGAATACCTCCTTCGTATAAAAACTGTTTATGCCTGGGCAAACGCATGCCATGGTCTGAAAAAAAGAAAATAACTGTGCTTTCGTACAGGTTATCCTCTTTTAACCTGGTTATGATGTTGCCCAAAATGTCATCCATTTTGAGAATGGTATTGTAATGATGAGCAATTTCTTCACGGAAAACCTCATGATCAGGGTAGTAAGGCGGCACAGTGACCTGGTTTGGTTGTATTTTTTCCGGCGGGTCTTTATACTTGCCACCGGTTAGCTGAATCTGGCCGAAAAATGGTTGTTCCGCCTGCCGCCCGGTCCATTCGGTACCTTCTTTTGCTCCTTTGAATCCGTTTCCGCCTTTTCTGTCATACAGGTCTTCATCTGAAAAAACAAAATTGTAATGATTTTTACCTTCATTGAAGGTATAGTAGCCAGCTGCTTTAAAAATCTCCGGCAATGTGCGGACACCAAGATGATTTGGGTCCCAGACTTCCATTTCGTTGCCACGCCAGACAGAGAATGAACTATAATGCTCATGTGCCCCGATAGAGGTTTGGTACATGCCTGTGATGATAGCAGACCGGCTTGGACTGCACACTGCTGAGGTCATGTAAGCGCGATCAAAACGTACGCCGTTCTCTGCAAGCTTGTCAATATTTGGAGTCTTCACTACCTTGTCACCATAGCAACTCATCCAGGGATTGGTGTCTTCAAGATAAACCCAGAGAATATGAGGGTGTTCCTTGCTTATTTTTGGTTTGGGAGAATGTGAATTCTGGGCATTCATTTTCAACGGCAAAAATATCACAATGAATAAAAGTTCATAGAAACCGGCTTTTCTAAGGAGTTTCCTGTGTATACTTAATGAAGTGAATGTTAGTTTTTTCATAACCTGATACTTTTTATTTATAAATGAGCGCCCCAAATTAAATATTTTTACGCGTATTCGAAAATGATACTGGAAGTTTAAATTGGAGAGACAGGAAAAAGGTGCGAAAAAAAAGAAGTTAAATAATTTATGAACCCGGCTCAGGGGGATTGCAAAAGGGATGATTGGACAGGAAAGAAGAGGAATCATAGAAAGAATCATCAATTTCATTCTCCAAAAACATTTTACAGTCAAATAAATAAGTCAACTCCTAAAAGTCCAATTGTTGCCAAACTCTTTGTTGTTTGACATTTTTA
>CAZVTW010000537.1:0-3801 GCA_964629805.1 uncultured Bacteroidales bacterium
GGCACAGAAAAATTTGTAGATATAAACGAGCGTATTGAAAATGTATCGAAACAACTGACAGGATGGCAAAAACATTCAAAAAAATAAACCGCTTGCCATATATAAGTATTTTTTTGGCCGGAGTTGCTTTCTGCCCGTGCAAAAGCAAGTGTGCCCTATTTTAGTCCAATAACGCCCTTGCACTGTAAAAACCTGCTCTGTAATAAATATACAGGTCGGTGCGAGGAAAGTAAGTTTTCTGCATCTGCTTTTAAGATGCGGCAACGTGTAAAGCCGTTATTTCAATGTTCGGCCCCCTTTGGCGGTTATCGTAACAACAATGGTAATTTTAACAACAAAGGTAACAACGCCAACTTTTGGTCTTCATCAGAGGACAATACAACTAATGGGTGGAACCTGAACATCAACAGCAACAACAAGAAAGCCAACATGAACAACAACAACAACAAGAGTTGGGGTTTCTCTGTTCGTTGCCTTCAGAACTGGATATTTACACTATATGGCAAAGCGGTTTTATTATGCAATTGAGCCTTTTTGAGTCGTCTCCTTTACAGCAAAAGCTGAATCGTCAGTTACTCTATGACCTTTTCCAGGCATATTATAATGCCCGAACGAACAAACGTAATACGAAAAGTGCCCTGGCTTTTGAGAGAAATTATGAAAGCAATTTATTTTGTTTGTATGAAGAAATAATAAACAGGAAATACAAAATAAAACCTTCAGTTTGCTTTATCAATTACAGCCCTGTAAAACGTGAGATTTTTGCTGCAGATTTTCGGGATCGTATTGTTCATCACCTTATTTACAATTATATTTCCCCCGTTTTTGAGCGGATATTCATAAATGATAGTTATAGTTGCCGCACAGGAAAAGGGACATCCTATGGAATAAACCGACTGCAATATTTCATTAAGTCATGCTCCGATAATTACAATAAGCCATGCTTTATCCTTAAACTTGATATTAACCCCGTAGGATAATATCCAACGGGGTTAAGGGCTACTTTATGGCTATTGTACAAGATAGGTTGTATAAAAAAACTTTGGAAATCCTCAATAAATTCAGGTATCGTTTTTTCAAGGAAAATGATGGCACAATTAAAAAATGGAACGGCCAATTCGATTTTGGTTTGATTTATTATTTGCTTAAAGAAATAATTTACAATAAACCAGTTGATAATCATACCCAAAGAGGAAAAATTACAGATTGGAACGGGTTGCCACCTTCAAAAAGCCTTTTTCATTCCGCACAGGGTTGTGGCCTGCCCATTGGTAACCTTACATCACAACTATTCAGCAATATTTATCTTAATGATTTCGACTTATATGTAAAATGTCAACTAAAATGTAAATATTATGGCCGCTATGTGGATGATTTTGTAATAGTGCATCCAGATAAATACTACTTAAAAAGTGTGATACCAAAAATTTCGGTTTACTTAAAGGAAAATCTTCAACTTGAACTTCATCCAAACAAAATTTATCTTCAACCCGCTGAAAAAGGGGTGCAATTCCTTGGGGCAAACATTAAGCCATACCGTACATATATGAAAAACAGAACCAAAGGTAATTTTTACAAAGCACTAACCCTTTGGAACTCTATTATTGAAAACAAACCTGGAAATAAGCTGACCAAAACAGAATTACAACAGTTTGTTTCATGCATCAATTCCTATCTTGGCTTTGCAAGGCAACATAATACGTACAAGCTTAGAAAACAAATGATTTTGCATCACATGGCCAAACCTTTCTGGAATTATGTGTATCTTTGTAACAATGAAAAACTGGTAGTGAAAAAGAAATATAAAATGGGAATAATATGATACAATTGGAATTAGACAAGCATACAGAAGAACGGTTTAATAAACTTTTATCCCTGTATAACAGCAATTATTCAGAATTGATAAATTCAATGATCCAATACCGTATAGTTGAGCTTAAAAAAGGGATAAACAACATCGAACTTGATTTTGTGAAATTTGAGAGAAAATATAATATGAAATCCCATGAATTTTATAAGTTATATGAGACTGGAAATTTTGGTGAAGATAGCCATAAAGATGATTTTATGATATGGAGCAGTGAATATGAAAGTTATCTAAGGTTTCAAAAGGAATTAAAACAATTGCAATGATAAATGATTATTTCAAGGGTTTTAGCGTAATAATTGATAGTACCGGATTTATTGTTGATTCGGAAATTCATAAAAGAAAGATAAATGATTTTCTTGGAATAATTGAAGGCAAATTGTTGTGTGGGGATTATATGCTGGATATTTTAGAGGTTATTGAGATTATAGAAGACAAGTTAATAAAGAAAAAATACAAATATCATTTACGAGGACTTGATGAAAATGATATGATATTTCGTTATGATAATGCTCCACATCATCAAGATGTACAAACTTATCCACATCATAAACATTTACCTGATAATAAAACAATTGATAGCAATGAGCCGGATATAACACAAGTACTATCTGAAATAAGAATATTACTAAATAAATACCAAGAATAACAGGTTGCTAACATGCCATTTGTAACAATTTTTGCCTGCCGCAGGCGCAACTCAGGCAAAAACATGTTCAAATGGCGTTTCGTTGTGTGGCGTAAGCAGGGACTACCGAAATAGATAATCAGCGCTAAATACAAATCGAATTAAAAAACAAAGTTCCCAATGATTGGGAGTATAGTTTAAAATTACTATCTTTGTATGAAAGATATGTTCTATGATTGAATTGCCTTTTACGGAAGATAACATTGCGATAATTCAAGAATTCCTGAGAGAGACTAAAGAGAGAATCTCAAATGGAGTAGATATTATTTTTACATCAAAGGCGAATTCTGAATTACAGGACTTAATGCTTGAATATGATATTTCAATTTCAGATATTGAATATGCGATATTGAATTTAACAACCGAAAACTATTACAGAGGCATAGACCCTACTGGGAAAGGTGATTTTAATCTATGTGCATTTAAGACTTTTGTCGGTAAAGATGAACTTGAGATTTATTTAAAATATGGACTTGAGAAAGATGGATTACAGATTTTGATATTTTCAAATCATATTCCTGATTTCCAAATGAATCAGCCATTTAAAAAATAATGTCATGGAAACAAAGAAAATTTTAACACGAGAAAATGAACTCACGGTTGAGTTGAGAGAAACCGTAAAGAAAGTGTATAAGGGATTAGAATTATCTTTTGATGAAGCGTATTACTTGGATTACAAAGTAGATGAAGAAACTGGTATGATTGATAAATCTGAAAAAGTTAAGTATTATACCAAAGAGCAAATGAATCGTAACCTGAAAGCATTGAGAAGCGCTTACATGATTGCAAAAGGAGCAGCAGCGCCCTCCGATATTGTAAATTTTAGGTTAAAATACCATATTGCAGCCTCTACATTGAGTCTGATTTTGGGATTTAGTAAAAATACAATATCAAATATTGAGAAAGAAGGAGTAACTTCATTAGCAAGTGGGCGATTGATTAAAATGTGTTTGAATAATAAGGAGATTATGCAGAAATACATCATGATTTGCGACTTGATTGATAATCAAAAGAAAAATGAAATAGCTAATAGACTGAGATGATAAAAATGCCAGCGCCCAACAGGCTGTCATAAAACATAACGCAGATAGTGGTAAATTTGAGCAACATAACATTTAATCAACGTCAGTAACGGTCTGATACGAAAGCGCCTCGAAGTACACTACGTTTCATACAGCCAAAACGTTGTGTGGCGTATTTATTCAGTATCTATCGACAATACTTTTGATAATCCAATTCGTATTTC
>CAZVTW010000538.1:0-3796 GCA_964629805.1 uncultured Bacteroidales bacterium
AGACCTGTTTATTACCTGAGTTGGTAGGGTCCAGCCAGTGTTTGAGTTGTTCGGAAGGTTCCTCATATTTGTCCCAGGCCAGGGAAAATTTGCAAAAATAATCTATTAGGGGGCCATCGCAACCACCGGACGGACCACCAGATAATATCCCTGTGATAAGATGATCCTGGTCAAATTGAGGAGCCCCTGATGATCCTTTTTCTGTGGCACCAATATCCCATTTTTTAATTTTCCAGTGTGAATTTTTATCAAAACCTTCTCCAAAGTCTCCTGTTACGGATGCATCATAGTCAACACTTATCTTTTTCGGTTCACCTTTGGAATGATGTATGCAGACTGAGTTTTCAGGAGGGCCGGAGGCTGCATACCAGCCACTGTAAAACGGTTTGTATTCCTTTGGCGGAAAACTTGACAATTCGAAAAGAGCAAAGTCAAGTTTGCGTGTTTTGGTAAATGACACAAGTCTGGCAACTGATATGGTTTGATCTTCAGGACCAGTATTTCCTTTACAGGTTTCACTTTCATAGTTAAAAAAGAAAATATTATCCTGCACAGAATCTTTAGAAACCAAGCAATGGCGCGCTGTAAGCACATAAGGTTTTCCGTCAAATAAGGTATTGTTAAGCAAGACGCCGGTACATATTTCTTTGCCTTCAATGATGATTTTACAGACGGCACGTTTTTCAATTTGCCATTCAGCTCCTTCCGGGCAATTAATATTAACCTGGCAGGCTCCGGCATTTTCAATGTATTGGTCTTTGTTCCCGAAAGTATTACTAATATCAACAAAACCATGCCCGATCTTTTCTATTTCCAGTTCTGCTTGTAATGTTGTATGTAAAGGCTCAACATATTCAATGATTATTTCATCCCCGTAAACAGGAGAAATAGCAAGACGACCATTTTGCTTGTTATTGCGCGAGGTGAAAGCGCCGAGGATGTGTTCGCCTTTTTTACTGTAAACAAATAATTTAGAACCCGGTGGAAGATGATATTTACTAAAGATGATATTTAAGGAAAAAGCGCCTTCCGACTGAATGGCATATCTGCAAATCCTGCCATTGCCAACTGTATCCCAGATGCCATTTTCCAATGGACGAATTTTTAGTTGTATCAGTTCTGCAAATGTGAATTTTTTGAAAGGTTTATCTATTTGCTTTTTATATTTTTTTAGTAACTTCATATTGTCCATAACAGGTAATATTGCCCGGGGTATTTTTTTGTCTGCTTTTATGGTCAGTCCGTGAGGTATCCCTCCCTGACTTATCTGGGCATACAGCAAGTTACAAAAACCGGTGTTAAAAAGTATGACTATGGTTAGAATATATCTCATGTAAATATTTATGCGTTCGCTTTATCTTTCAACAACTTCTGGTAACTGTACATTTCGTCTCTGAGTCTTGCTGCTTCAATAAAGTCAAGTTCTTTTGAAGCTTTTTTCATTTCTTTCTTTATTTTTTCAATTGTTTTGTTTATTTCATCCTGGCTCATGTAGGGTGTAACAGGATCAGCGGCAATATTGACTCCCTCGGGCTCTGTATAGGCTTTTGGCTCCTTCTCTTGTTTTCCGAGTGTAGAGCCTTTACCCCTCATGATTTGTTTGGGTGTAATCTGATGATCCTGATTGTATTTAAGTTGTTTAGCCCTTCGCCTGTCGGTATCATCAATGGCTTTTTGCATCGAATCGGTTATTTTGTCTGCATACATAATGACCCTGCCGTTCAGGTTTCTGGCAGCCCGTCCAATTGTCTGGATGAGAGATTTTCCAGAACGCAAAAATCCTTCCTTATCTGCATCGAGGATGGCTACCAATGACACCTCGGGGAGGTCCAGCCCTTCACGCAACAGATTGACACCTATCAACACATCAAAAAGACCTTCTCGAAGTCCGTCCATGATATTAACACGTTCCAAAGTGTCAATATCAGAATGGATATACCTGCACCGGATATCCAGTTTGGTCAGGTATTTCGTCAGTTCCTCAGCCATTCTTTTGGTCAGTGTTGTTACCAGGGTACGTTCATCCTTTTCAACACGCTGATTTATTTCATCAATAAGATCATCAATCTGATTCAAACTCGGTTTAACTTCAATGACAGGGTCTAGTAAACCTGTGGGCCTGATAATCTGCTCTACAATGACACCTTCGGATTTCTTAATTTCATAATCAGAAGGTGTGGCGCTCATATATATCATCTGACCTACCAGCTCCTCAAACTCTTCAAATTTCAGAGGCCTGTTATCAACAGCTGCCGGCAACCTGAATCCATACTCAACAAGTGTTGTTTTCCTGGAATGGTCTCCTCCGTACATGGCGTGAATCTGAGGTAAAGTAACATGACTTTCGTCAATAACCGTTACAAAATCATTCGGGAAATAATCAAGCAAACAAAAAGGACGTGTCCCGGGTTTGCGACCGTCAAAATACCTTGAATAGTTTTCTATTCCCGGGCAGTGACCTAATTCTTTTATCATTTCAAGATCAAAGGTCACCCTGTCTTTAATGCGTTTCGCTTCTAATTTTTTTCCTGTCTTTTTGAAATAATCAACCTGTTTTATTAAATCAACCTGAATCCGTTCAATGGCCATATTTATACGTTCTTGTGTCGTAACAAAAATGTTGGCAGGATAGATGATTGCCTCTTCAAGTGTATCCATTGAATGACCATTGACAGGATCAAATGATTCAATTTCTTCAATTTCATCACCCCAAAATGTTATTCGATAGGCAAAATCACCATATGCAACAAAAACATCCACTGTGTCACCTTTTACACGAAAATTACCCCGCTGAAAATCAACTTCGTTTCGCGAATATAATCCTTCAACAAGTTTCCTGAGAAAAAGGTTTCGTGAAATTTGTTGTCCCTGTTCCAATTTTACAACATTGGCATGAAAATCCTCCGGATTGCCTATACCGTAAAGGCATGAAACAGATGAAACCACAATCACATCACGGCGACCGGAAAGAAGAGCAGATGTTGTACTGAGTCTCAATTTTTCTATTTCGTCATTAATTGATAAATCTTTTTCAATATATGTATCAGTCACAGGAATATAGGCCTCCGGCTGGTAATAATCGTAGTAGGAGACAAAATATTCCACAGCATTCTCCGGGAAAAATTGTCTGAATTCTCCATAAAGTTGCGCTGCCAGGGTTTTGTTGTGACTTAATACCAATACAGGGTGTTTTATTTGCTCAATAACATTGGCTATTGTGAATGTTTTTCCTGAGCCGGTCACCCCCAAAAGTGTCTGATAGGGAGTTCCGCTATTTATTCCTTCAACAAGCTGATTAATCGCCTCCGGTTGATCTCCTGTTGGTTTGTAGTCTGAAATCAACTTAAAATCCATTCAAAATCTTTTAAATCAAAATAAATAATTAATAATACGTAAAAAAGAACACAATTGATATACGATGAGGTTTCTTTATCAGTTTGTTTTTTTATCGTTCAGATTCATAAAGATGCTTTTCTTATCTTTATCCAGATTGGTGTATACCGCTGGAATGTCTTGTGATTTTACTGTAAATACAGGAATTGCAATGAGGAATAAAATTATTTTTTTCATCATTTTATCACATTTATGAGTCTACTCCTAATAGTCCATTTGTCGCCAAACTCTTCGTTATTGAGAATTTTTAAATCCTCATTAACAGACAGTTAACTCCGGTTAAAAAATCCTCAATGCCTCGATTTTGACGAAAATCTTACTTTTAGGAGTGGACTCATTTATGTTGTTAAAATAACAAATAACCCAATAAATATCTATAAAAGATAATGATTAATATCAAATT
>CAZVTW010000539.1:0-3794 GCA_964629805.1 uncultured Bacteroidales bacterium
CCGTCGCAAATAGTGAAACCGGACGGAGGTCAACTCCGCTCCAAGTCCGCTCCGATTCCGCGCGCACACTACCCCGAATTGTGCACCCCGCGTACAGTCGAAGATCGAAATATTCACAACTACCTGTCAGAAATTAGCCTAATAACAAGGCATTGCGACCCGATAGACTGTATATTTGAAATGCAATTTTTTTCCGGATGCAGAATAAGCGAAGCATTATCAGTCACTGCGCGCGATGTAGACGCGTATGGGCGTGTTATTCTCAGAGGTAAGAAGAAAAGCGGTTCACGGATTGTACAGGTAATATATACGAGGAACTGGCTAATAGAAAAAGCCAAAAAAACATACATGATATTCGAGAATGTCAACCGGTTCGCTGTATATCGCAGGTATAGAGAAAAAGGCATTATGATTGTAACAGCAGCAGGAAGAAATAACAGAGTGACACACGCGCTACGCACGTATTACATCCGACAACTAAGGCAACAAACAGAAAGCAAAGAATTGACAGCAGAATTGATAAGACACAGAAGCACCAAGAGCCAAGAGTACTACATGAAATAAGGAATATATATATATATGTATAATTATATATAATGTAACATATCTACATACTTGTATATGTATTATAATTATTGTAATATTGTGTATTATTAATCAAAAAAATACAATTATGTCAAAATTAACATCGGGTATATTAGGACCCTTGAAAGGAAAAATCGGCGGAGTAGTAGGGAGTACCTGGAAAGGTATTCCTGTGTTGAAAACAAAACCTGCCTCCGTAGCAAATCCTCGCACATCAGCACAAGTAACCCAGCGCAACGCTTTCTCCGCAGTCGTTGCACTCGCAAGGTTAATCCTTGTTTCAATAATCAAGCCGCTTAACGACCGATTCGCGCAAGGTCAAAGTGGTTTCAATCAATTCGTCAGTAGAAATATTGGTAATTGGGACGGTAATCTCCTTATGACTCCTGAAGATATAGAAATAGCAAGAGGAGTGCTGCAGCCCATCGATGACCTTGCTGCTGTCCAAGGTGCTACTATTCAGGAAATAGTCCTAACCTGGACAGATAACACCGGCGACGGGGACGCGCTCGCTACTGATGAAGTGTATGTTATGGTGTTGAACGCGGATAATATGAAAGGAGAAGGATTCTCTAATGTTAACATGAGAGATGACGGAACTGCAACAATTACTCTTGATGGCACCGTAAGCGATGGGGATGAGATGCATGTATATGTGGCAATGAAACGCGCGGATAATACGAAAGTGAGTTCTACTTCCTATTCAACTTACAGCGCAGCAGCTTAGTATTGTTTTCCTCATTATAGCACTGATTCATGTTTTTTGGCGGAAAATACCCATATTAGAAAATTATCGATTAATTGTATAATTGGGTGTTTTCCGTCTTGACTTATGATGTATTTTTCCGTATTATTGTAGTGCAGTTCACAAGGAAGTAGGAAGTGACGACTCCCGCCAGCGGTGAATTGTGGAATTTGGGTTAGCCCTGTCCTCTTATATAAGGGGGGCAGGGCTTTTCGATTCTTATTAACATTCGCATATGTATAGATAATTAGATATATTAACCTCAAAAAAAACAATAATATGAGTACACATCCAAAAGTCAAATTGCAGAAATTAGCAAAGAGAATTGAAACCATAGACGGGTTTACAAATGTAACTTACTCCTTCGAAACGTACACAATTGAGCTAGAATTCTTTTCCATAACGAGTCACTCGTTTAGAGAAGTTGCTGTCTACGCGCACAAACAAGGCGTTACATTTCATGCATGGTTCATTGTGCCGGTTGATAAGCAGAAAAGTTTGTTACATATGTCTTTCAACGCTTTAGGCTGATAGTCAAGCGGTTACACCTATAAGATATAAGGTGTAGCCGCTTTTTTATGTGTATATATTTTTTGTTATTTTTTTTTCTTACTAATGAGTTTAGAATAAGTATAAGTTTTCCGAATCCATTTTTTCTCATGTCATACTCACAAATACAAATAATTGGCAATCAGATACTTGCATATCCAGGGCAAGACGAACGGACGAGTTATGAGATGACGGAGGAACACAAGGAAAAGTTGAAAGAATCCAAAAAATTCACCGGGAAATTGAGCAAATATTCTAAACGAAAAATTCATAAGTGCCTGAAAATCTGGCACGAAGCCATAAGAGTCGAGAATGAATTCCACAAAAACAGAAATAAGGGCAAGCGCAAAAAATTAGTATTCATTACATTAACATTGGCAGCAGCTCAGATGCATAGCGATAAGTATGTGAAAAAGAATATATTAGGCCGGTTCTTAGAAGAAATCCAACGAAAAAAATACACAACCCATTACTTTTGGCGGGCCGAGAAACAGAAAAATGGAAATATACACTTCCATTGCATTACAGACCATTACATTAATAAGAAAACACTCCAGAACTTGTGGAACCATGAAATGAAAAAACATGGCTATATCGAAAAATTCAAGGAAAAACATGGCCACGAGAACCCACCATCAACACAGGTGCAAGCGCTGCCGGAAAGTGCTAATGGTGTTAACTATGTAACCAAATACCAGGAAAAAGATGACGAGAATGGGACAGTCGAGGGCAGATTATGGTCATGCGATTATAATCTAAGCAAGCTCAAGCCATATGTGTCTTATAATGACGTATCTATGAATTATTATCTATCCAGAATTACATCACAAGAGGATATCTATATATATAACGATGATTTTTTCTGCTATTATAGTACCAAAAATGCACAAAAAGAATTGAAAAAGGTACCTGAGATATACATCGAATATATTGAACATTACCACGAGCAATATCAGTGTATATACGGGAAATCTGATGAAAAAGGGAAAAGCAAAAGCGCAAAAAAACAGGAAAACGAGAAAATACAAAAGGAAAAGCAGAAGCCACCAGAACTGGAAGAAAAAATTGAATTACAACTAAAAAACGATATGTTTACGGATGTGAATAGAGTTTACAATTGTAATACATATGACAACTAAAGTTTATGTTTTGTCATGAAAACCAAAAAAAAAGGATATATAGAAATACACCAAGAGAGTAACTTTTACATCTGTGAGCAAAAAAATAAAGTTGAGTTTCAGGTAATTATATCAAAAAAATATAAAATAACAACAGGGCAAGCGGACTGTAACACAATGAAACATAGAAACATAAGCGAGCAGAAAACCATTAGCGAACTATTAGAATTCCTAAGAACTTACGATTATCGCCTAGTATTAGAGGTATTGCATCAATACCTCAGAAAATAACGACTGAAATTGGAAAGGTTCAGCAGATGCGCAAGAGACCCCGCGCTACTCCCTCGCAATCACCAACTCCCTGAAACGATAGACACTTCCGCGTAATCACAGGGCTTTCGCGTTGCTTGCGTGCCTGCCTGCTGAATTTCAACCTGAAGTCCTGTAAGAGAAATTATGTTAAATAGCCCCCGCGAATGCCAAAGAAAAGAAAACCCAGAAGATTTGGCATATTTTTTGATTTTCCGATGCGCCGCGCATCAAAAAAATATGCCAAATGCCACCCCGCGCCATGCCACGCCCAACCCGCAGGAAGCCGGACGCACCTAAGGCGTATTCAAACATAATTTTTCTTACAGGACAGATGCCGCCCCGATTCAGCAGGCAGGCACGCAAGCAAGTTTCAGGCGTTCCGGTTCGACTGGTTGACATTTGTAAACAGTTCCGGGACTGTGTACACATGTGAACACATAACCCATTTTCCTCTATGCTCGATATCGTCCGCATTGATGCTGCAC
>CAZVTW010000540.1:0-3787 GCA_964629805.1 uncultured Bacteroidales bacterium
ATTAGCAAATTTGAATCTCAGGTATAATACAAATAAAAATCTCATACAAAAACTTGATAAACTGGAACACGAAAGCCAAAAGAAAAGACAATTTCTTGTAAAAAGCGGTTTCCTTTCTAAATCAAGATTATCATATTTTGCAGACAGAATTGCTTATTTAATACCTGAAAATACGAATCTTACAGAACTATCCCTGCAACCGCCGTTAAAAAAACCTGAACAGGGAGAACAGTTCAATATACGAAAAGATATGATACTCATCAAGGGTAATACATCCAGAATTAACGAAGTGAATCAATGGATCAAGACAATCAAATCCGAACCCTGGGTTGAACACATTGAATCATTTGAAATGATCCGGCCTGAAAACAAAAAGTCAAAAACACAATTTAGTATTTTATTACAGTATAAAAGCACAGAATGAAGCCCATGATGCACATATCATCAAAACAAAAATTAATCCTGATAATCTCAGGCGGGATTATTATGTGTTTCATGGTATATTTTGTTGCCATAAAAAAAACCGTGGATTTGGCCAAAAAATGCATGTGGATTGAGGCACAACTGGAAAAAACAAATGGAGCCAGGAAGCGTATTGAAGGAATAGACAATAACCTGAACGAAACAGACCATTTTTTTATCCATCCTGATCAGTCAACAAACTCTGTGGAATACCTGCTCAATATTATGAGCAATTATTGCCATGATAAAAATATTGCAATCAATGAATTTTCCCAAACATTTACTTTTCAGGCTGATAATTACATAGTAGAAACAAATTATGTGGAACTGAATGGCGTATTTGTTGATTTGATAAAATTATTGTTTTATATTGAAAAGAAAAAAAAAGTTGGTAAAATCACATCTGTAAAGTTTTTTACTGAAAAGGATTATAAAAACAAACAAGTTCATTTGTATATGCTCATTTATATTCAAAGATTAAAGCATGAATTCTAAATATATCAACATATGTCTTTGTATTGCTATGACATTTGTCATTGCTTATTCCTGTGAGGAAATGACAGTACCTGACCTGGCAGATAAAGAACTTATTATCCTGGCTCCGCCGGACAGTATTCATTCAACAAGTGCAGACCATATACTTTGGTGGGAACCTGTTGAGGGTATTGATTTTTACCATCTCCAGGTTGTATCTCCCTCTTTTGCAGAGACGCAATTCATAATGCTGGATTCAAATGTCACGACCAATCATTTTGAAATGGCTTTTAACCAAGGGGTTTACGAATGGCGGGTAAAAGCAGTAAACATAGCATCTGAAACCCGGTATGAATACCGGACAATATTCATTGACAGCATTGAGTCAATGGGCTACGTTGAAATTATTTCACCAAAAGACAATGAGTATACAAATGAAACATTAATTCTTTTCTCATGGAATTATCTGGCCAATGCAGATAAATTTTTATTTGAAATATATGATTTAAATGATTCTTTGATCCTAACCAGGGTAATGAATGAAGGCGAGACAACAGTTGATATCTCCCAAACGGACAATAGCAGGGAAGGCCGGTATTTTTGGAATGTGCAGGCTATTAAATCAACCGAAATTACTTCTCCTGAGTACCACGCTTTCACAATCGATACAACAAAACCTGCCGTTCCTGTATTACTGTCACCAAAAAATGACACCACTTTTACTGATTCATTGGTCATATTTTCATGGCATCCACCTGAAAATAACGGGAGTCCTATAATATCCGAATTATACGTTTCAACTGATTCTCTTTTTTCTCAAACAGAACCGAAAGTCATTGAAAATGGTTACGAGGAGGAGATGATATTTGAAAGCGGAACATATTACTGGTATTTAAAATATGAAGATAAAGCGGGAAATTCGGGTGAGACAAGTGAAACACGTAAGTTTTCAGTTTCACAGTAAATACGAACCGAATGAAAAATAAAAAAATCAATATTGCTCTCCTAATTCTGGCTTTAGGTATCTGGGGATATATCATTTATTCAGTATTCTCTGGCAAAAGAGGCAGTGAAATTGCCCAAACTCCCCCGGAAAATGAAATAAGAAGTCTTAGCAAAAATGAACAGGATACAATACAATTTAATATTATTGCAGATTATCCGGATCCATTTCTGAAAGGAAGTTTTGAAGAATTTAAAAGGAATTACAATCAAATTCAGGCAAAAAAGCGCTACAATCTATCTCAGAAAATTCAAAAAAGAAAAATTCCTGACAGGACAATCTGGCCGAAAATATCATATCATGGTTTGTTTTCGGACAGTGAAGGGTTAAACAAAATTGGGTACTTTTATATTGATAACCATGATGTCATGCTCAGGGAAGGAGAAAGCTATAAAGAAATCCGTCCGGTAAAAATCTTTCGTGATTCTGTAGTTGTAAAGTACAAAAAATCAACAAAAGTAATATATCGCTAATAACAAGACTACACATAAATTTATCGATCATGGCCTTCAAATTTTCAAATATCCAACAGTTAACCAGATTTTTTATAGCGGTTATATCTGCTTCTTTTTTTACTTTTCCGATGATAGATGACTGCAAAAGTCAGAATAGACTGCATGAGTATCAACACATCAAACATGTATCGCTGGATAAAGGTGATTCAACCATTGTTTTTTCAGTACTGATACATGGTCCTGAATTAAATTTTGATGTGAATAAAAAATACTATTGGTTGCAAAATAGTAATATACAGGTCACTGAAGGGGATTATGCGGGAAATTTACTTCACGGCGATTACCTGGTTTTTGGAAACAATAACATCCTGCTAACCAAGGGTGAATTTTATTCCGGTGTAAAACATCAGCTTTGGAAACAATGGGATGTTAACGGAAATATAAGCTCAATTAAAGTATATAAAAGAGGACTTCCACACGGGAGATGGTTAGATTACCATCCAAAAGAGCATATAATAAAACAAATCAACTATAAAAACGGGCAGTTACATGGCAAAACCATCGTTTATTTGTCTGATGGCAAAAAAGTATTAAAGTACCGCAATGGCAAAAGAGTAACACCAATTCAGGAGACAAAGATATTTACTTTTTTTAGAAGGATTTTTTCTTTTTAGGATGTGATGCGAAATAAGTTGTACAGGTTAATTAGCCGGAATATATATATTTATTTAACACTGCCAGGTTTGAGCGCTAACCTGCAGGCGTGCCTGCGCCCGGCAGCTAAATATTTAATTCCCCGCTATAAGCGGGGCAGGCTCTCCCGCCCTTTTACTATGCATTCGTATTTTTTTGAGATCCTTAAATCCGCAGATTTATTTTTTGATCCACGAATTACACGAATTTTCACGAATTTTTATTCACCCAAAAGGATGAATAAAATTTGCATAATTCGCCTAATTAGCGGTTAAATATAAAGATGACTTGCGGATTTTAGGGAGATTATGGACTTTTATGAAACCCGCATCAAGTTCGTGAATATTAACTTGATGGCCTAATTGAGTTAATGCCGGCCGACTATCAATCAGAATAAATGAACGAAGTGAAATGTATTATGCTCATTGATAGCGGATCGGTATGACACTAAAACCGCCATCAAGTTGATGAATATTAACTTGATGGCCTGGTTGAGTTAATGCCGGCCGACTATCAATCAGAATAAATGAACGAAGTGAAATGTATTATGCTCATTGATAGCGGATCGGTATTAGAGTCAAAAAGCCAATAATTCATGTTGAACTTTCGCGACAGAGCAGTAATTATTATTCTATGATGTGCAATATTCATTTTATATACTATAAGTGGTATGCATAGTAGCCATTTATATCTTGTATGG
>CAZVTW010000541.1:0-3785 GCA_964629805.1 uncultured Bacteroidales bacterium
GAAAAAATCCCACAGAAAACCACAACAGTTATTTTTTCCTGAAACTTGATTTTTCGGGGATGAGTGCATGGAGTGAAAGCGATAAAACATTCATTAAAAGACAGTTTGATTCGATTATTTTAAATAATCTTTGTTATTTTTTAGAGTATTATTCTGATTTACTATCTCAGGACAAGGAGGATATTAAAGACTTCAGAAAACAATTTGATGATAATGCTGCCGGGGGACTAGACAGGTTAATCGGAATAGTAAATGTACATGGTGGTAAACTATTCATAGCCATTGACGAATACGACTCGCTGACAAATGCCATGGCCATCTATTACAAAGATGCTCCGGAAGATGACAACGAATACCTGAACATTCTGAAAAAAGGTGGATTTTTTCGCGGATTTTTCGAGGTAATAAAAGAAGGTACCTCAAATGCAGTCGATCAGGTCTATATTACCGGCATTCTGCCCATAACCATTGCCGACATGACCAGCGGATTCAACATACCCACATGGATAACCTTTAACCGGCGCTTTGCCAACATGCTGGGCATAACCAGGCAGGAATTCAACCAACTGATTGATGAAGTCTATAAAGACCATGAAATAACCTTTGATAAAGACCGCCTCAAACAAATATGCGAAAAATACTACAACGGATACCGTTTCCTTGAGGACTCCGAAAAAGTGTATAACCCAATGATGCTGATGTATTTATTAGACAGCATTATCTATGATGATGGACTGCCCGAACTAATGAAAGAGCAAATTTTCAAACAACATACATTTGAAAATATTCAGGATGCAAATGAAAAATTAAACGAATTCATTAACCAGTACAATCACAATTGGCTAATTCATCATTTAAATTTAAACTCGACGGTTGAATACAATCAAATTTATATGCGAAAGAGTTTTTCAAAAATAAAAACTTTATATAATTTTGAACCTGAAATAATAACAAACTCCTGTTACATTCATTGAAAGTTACAAAATCAAATAAAGAACTGCTGTTGCTGTTGCAAAAAGGCGACAGGGTTGCTTTTTACAATTTATACGAGCGGTACAGTAAACGTTTGTATGGTTTTGTATTGCAATATGTAAAAGTCGACACAGATGCCGAAGAAATCGTTCAGGAGGTTTTTATTAAAATTTGGGGGAAAAGAAAAACCATCGATGTATATTCCTCCTTTGAATCCTTTTTGTTTACCATAGCTTATAATGCCACAATGAGCCTTTTGCGCAAAAGGGTAACAGAAAACAAATACCTTGCTTATCTTCAATCCATTCAGCAGGTAAATGAAACAACAGAACAGACTGCCGAGCTTTATTTTAATGAATTAAATGAAAAACTGAAATCATTATTAAATGAACTAACACCGCGTCAAAATGAAATTTTTCTTCTAAGCAGGGAAGAAGGGCTGACCCATGAGCAAATTTCCCAAAAATTACATATTTCCGTTAATACCGTCAAAAAACACATTTCAAATATCCTTTCGTTCCTGAAAACACATTTAAATAACGACCTGATAGTCACGACACTGTTTGTTCATTTGTTTATTTTTCAGAAATAATATTATTTTTTTATACTCCCTGTAAACAGTTTGTGCGTGTAACTAATATAAAAAGTAAAATTATTCGTCTATTTGTATAGATTTGATAGTTTAGTTATAGTTAGTTGGTAATTATGCCTCCCGGAAAATCCGGGAGGCCTATAGAATTTAAAAATGAACAAAGAGTTATATATAAAATTTTTAAATAATCAATGCTCTCCGGAAGAATTGAAAACCGTTGTTCAGTGGCTTAAATCCGGCACCCTGTATAACGAAAATAAACAATGGGGCTTTGAAAACTGGGAAGCATTTCATGATGATGGCAATTCTGTGGATGACGAAAAATTTATGGACCTGTTTTATAAAATCCAAAACCGGATAGACAAAGATAAAGAAAGAAAACCCCGCGGTGCCAAATCAGTATATATTAAATGGATGATCCGGGCAGCGGCCATATTGTTCATTCCTTTGCTTTCCATCTTTTTATATACCATTTCAGAAAAGGAATTAGGAGTTGACCAATTCACGCAGCTTAGAGTTGATTCCATCGAGGTTATCTCGCCTGTTGGTTCACGAACCGTTTTACAGTTATCTGATGGTACTGAAGTGCATTTAAACTTCGGCAGTAAACTGAAATATCCCCGCACCTTTACCGGAAAATTTCGCGAAGTAACATTGATAGGGGAGGGTTATTTTGATGTGGCGCATAATCCTGAAAAACCCTTTATGGTAAAAACCGGAACATTAAATGTGAAAGCCCTCGGAACCGAATTTAATGTGTTGGCTTATACAGATGATGATGTAATAGAAACTACGCTTATTGAAGGTAAAGTAGCATTGGAAAAAAAATTGCCAGACGGACAGCGTAAACCCCTGGTCGCTCTTATGCCGGGGCAACATGTAAAATACAATGTAAAAACCGGTGAGATAAACAGTACCAAAGGTAAAGTTGAAAAATTCATTGTCTGGAAAGAGGGGAAAATGGTTTTTGATGATACCCCGATTACCGAAGTTGCACGGCATTTAGAAAGAAAATACAATGTTGACATTGAAGTTAGGGATGATATTAAAGATTACTACTATACAGTAACTTTTTTAGATGAACCGCTCACGCAGATACTTGAATTAATGACAATAGCTACTCCGATAAGCTATGAAGTACTACCCCGGAAGAAATTATCCGATGATACTTTTTCAAAGCAGAAAATATTAATTAAATCCCGTTAAAAAAAATAATTACTAACTAAAAATCCTTGCCAATGAAAAAAGTATAATTAGAATTTCTTTAAAAAACAGGGAAATGTTGGCGCATTTCCCTGAAAAAAATAAAACGCCTGTTCGAAGCTACAGGCAGATTGTTAATTAAATGAATAATAACAAAAATATGAAAAATATATGAAAAAATTAAAATTCAACCTTGGTATTGGTAACTTATCTTCCCATACCTGTAAAATTCTAATAAAAATGAAACTTACATTATTTTTCCTGTTCACCTCCGTTATAAGCCTTGTCGCTAATGATAATTATTCACAGGATACAAAGCTGAACCTTCATCTGCAAGGTGTTACTATAAAAGAAGCGCTTTCCAGCATTGAAGATCAAAGCGAATTCTATTTTATGTACAGCGGCAGAGTGATTGATGTTGAACGGGTAGTCTCCGTAAATATCAAAGACCAGAGAATCGACACTGTCCTGGAGCAACTATTTGAAGGGACTAATGTTAACTACACGATCAGTGACAGGATTATAGTATTAACCACTCCCGAAGTTTTCCGTTCGGGATCACGTGTGCCATTCCAAAAACATATTGTTACAGGAACCGTCACCGAGGCTGAGACCGGTTACGAAATTCCCGGTGTAAATATATTTATAAAAGGCACTACCCAAGGGACAATTACTGATTTGGACGGAAATTATTCACTTGAAGTGCCGGATGAGAATACTGTTTTAGTATTTTCATTTGTTGGTTACGAATCTCAAGAGATTGAAGTTGGGGGGCAAACAACTATTAATGTTATCCTGAATGAGGAAACTCGGGCACTGGAAGAGGTTGTCGTGATTGGGTATGGAACCATGAAAAAGGCACATTTAACAGGTGCCGTTGATAAGTTGGAAGGTACAGATTTAGCGGATCGTCCTTCACCAAATGTTAGCAATTTATTGCAGGGTAAAGTAAGAGGTTTAACATTTGATGTGCCCAGCAAAGGCTATGCACCTGGTGAAACACCTACAATACAGATAA
>CAZVTW010000542.1:0-3783 GCA_964629805.1 uncultured Bacteroidales bacterium
GAAGATATACCAAAGGTATCAGAGATATTATCAGAAAAAACTTTTTTAAAACCTAGAGATTTAAGTCTGTAAAGTAAATTTTTATAATTTAACAACCTGAAAATTCTGTCTTTCGTATCCATGACTCCAACTCTTTCGTAACTTAAATCTCTACACAATACTACAATTAAGTTCCATTTATAACATATTATTTACGTAAACAATAAGATTTTGTTATTTCTGGCCCCAAAAATAATTGAAGAATTCAATATGTCCTGTTTTTTTTACCATAATTTTTAAGACTTTTAGAAATTTATAATGGTTTTAAATAAGGGGGTTAGAATAGATATTTATGTTTACTGATCTGAAAATTAATAATTTAATTAAAATTTTCTGTTTTAGTGTATATGGTACTTGCTGCAAAACACAAAATATACCCAGCTACAAGATAATCAAATTGTTGTTTCTATTTATTTAGTTAATAAATATACCTTTTGTTGTAATGACATGCAAAATAGATTTTGAAATTCTGTTGAATTTTGTTTATTTTGGTACCGTTTTTCATATACTCTTTCATTGTTTTTCGCTATATATGAAACATTTATACTAGTAATTCAGGTTTTATTGTATTTAATCCTAAAAAAATATTTAAATTATCCACGTAACATATTTCAAAAAAAAAACGTATAAAAGCATCATATTGAATTTTTTTCATGCAGGAAGCTAAGAACATAATACTTTTTCCGGTTGATTTTCAAAAATACACACATTTGGCTTTAAAGTATGCGGAGTTTTTTGCAGGCCAAACTGGTGCAGGTATACATATGCTTCATGTACTGGAAGAAGGGAATATGCTGGAAAGGATGTTTACGACAGAGGAGCAGCAGGCAAGAGCTTTTTCAGAGACAGAAAAGCTGTTAAAACATCTTAAAGAGAAGATAAATAAAAATATTTCTGTCAGGACAGAAGTAGTTAAAGGAAAAGTATGTAAAAACATTATTGAAGCTGCGAAATCTTTAACTCCTCGTTTTATTCTTATAGGAAAATCCCAGGAGTCTGCAATTGCCCAGAGTTTTTTGGGCTCTAATGCTGTTCAGTTACTCAGAGAAACCAAATATCCTGTTGTCACAATCAGAGGAGCAAAATTCGAAACAAGTGAAATAAAAAACACAATACTCATACCCATTGATTTAACAAAGGAAATACACGAACAATTAACCGCAGCTATTGAATTCGGGTATTATTTTAAATCTAAAGTTTACCTGCTTAGTATTTTAACTGTTGACAGTATTGGCCTTGAACTACAATTGGTAACCCGCTTACACAAAGCAAAAACAATTGTTGAAGAAGCCGGACTTGAATGTAAGACAAATCTTGTTAAAGACACAAAAACGCCGGTACATAAAACGATTTTAAACATTGCCCACTCTGAAAACGTCCAGCTCATTGTCATTATGACTCGTGATGAAACCAGAACAACAAAAGCCTTTGTCGGTCATATTGCACACGATATTCTTGATTTGAGTGATACGCCGGTTATGACACTCGTGCCAAGTTCCCCTGAAGAATCCGTTTTTAGTCACTTTGTTGATCCGTTTGGAATTTTAAAAACAAAAATGTAACAATATTTAATCATTAAAACAATGTCAGAAAAAAATTTGCAACAGCTCACCGAAAAACTCTATAATGAAGGTATTGAGAAGGCCAGGGCTGAAGAGGAAAAGATAATCACTGACGCAAAGAAGAAAGCAGAAGAGATTATTAAAAATGCCAGGAATGAGGAGAAAAAAATCATAAAAGAAGCCGAAGAATATGCCGAAAACCTGAGAAAAAATGTTCAGTCTGAGGTGAAATTGTCCGGCAGACAGGCTATAAGCGCTGTTAAACATCAAATCACCCATTTGATAAAAGCAAAAATCCTCGATAAACCGCTTAAAGAAGCTTTCGATGATGTCGAATTTCTGAAGGGTATCATTGAAACAGCTATCAGGAATTGGTCACCAAGGGTTTCAGAACCTGTTGAACTGACTTTATTACTCCCCAGAAGCAAGGAAAAAGAAATGGCTAAACATTTTCTTGACAAAGGCGCCAATACTTTAAATGAGGGTATCGAAATAAATTTTACTGATGATATTAAAAGTGGATTTAAATTAGGTCCGAAAGACGGCAGCTATCGTGTAAGTTTTACTGACGAAGATTTTGACAGGTTCTTTACCGATTACCTCAGACCACGCATGGTCAGGTTATTATATGGCGTTGAAGAAAATTCGGAATCATAAGAATCCTGGTCTGAATGTGAAATTTTGACGTAGGATACTTTTTCCCTGGTAAAAAAATGAGTATGAAACGAAATTATTATTGCCTCGTAGCAGGCCTTCCGGATATAAAAATAGACGACGCAAAGTTATCTTTTACGGAGCTTGATTTTAAAAACGAATTGCGTGATGAGCTTCATAAGAATGACTTTAAACTCATAGAGGACTTATTTCTTAACTATGACAATGAAAATTTCCTTTTTTTATTGTCAGATGAAAGTAGAGGTGAGTTTAATGAAAAGGGTAATTATTCAAAAGCGTTTTTTCAGGAAGAGATTCGTGAACCCGAAAATTTATTGGGTTATTTCAAAACATTTCTGCTGGCCTATAAGGAAAAAACGCCTATCTATAAAAACATGTCCTGGCAGAATCAATTACTATCTTTATACTATGGCTATGTTCTCAAGATAAAAAACACATTTTTACATAACTGGTTCCGCATGGAACTTGACCTGAAGAATATTCAGACAGCACAATTATGCCGGAAATTCAGCCTTTCAGTAAAAGACAATATCGTTGGTGATCCTGAAGACCCGGTGAATGAACAGTTATTAAAAAGTAATGCCAGGGATTTCGGGCTGGCCCAGGATATTCCTTTTATCGAAAGACTCATATATCTTGCAGAAAACGCTGATATTCTTGAGAAAGAGAAAGAAATTGATGTGTATAAATGGAATTACCTTGACGAACATGTCTTTTTTCATTATTTCACGATTGAAAAGATTATCAGTTTTCTTATTAAACTGAGGATTATTGAGAGATGGCTTCACCTGGATAAAAAGACAGGGAAGGAATTATTTAACAGGCTGATTAGCGATATGGAAAAAAGTTATGAACTACCTGAAGAGTTTTCATTAAGAAAATAAAAAAAACGAATATTAATCATATTTCCAATACAGATTATGGATGCACGAGGAAAAGTAGAAGGAATTATAGCAAACCTGGTTTATGTTGAAGTACTGGCCGGGGCGGTTTCCCAAAACGAGATATGTTACATTGAGTTCGAAAATGTTAAACTGATGGGCGAAGTGATAAAAATAATGGGGAATCGGGCTTTTGTACAGGTTTTTGAAAGTACCAGGGGATTGAAACCAGGGTCTGCGGTCAATTTTACCGGTCATATGTTAGAAGTGACATTAGGACCAGGTATCTTGTCAAAGAATTACGACGGTCTTCAAAATGACCTGGATAAAATGACCTCCGTTTTTCTTAAAAGGGGTGAATATACCTTCCCTTTAGATGAAACAAAAAAATGGGACTTTAAACCCCTTGCTGCAAATGGGGACACTGTAAAAGCCGGAGACTGGATTGGTGAAGTCACAGAAAACTGGATACCCCATAAAATCATGGTACCTTTCAAACTGGAAGGTGAATATACTATCAAGTCAATTGCAAGTGAAGGCCAATTTACTGTTTCAGATGAAATTGCCTGTATTGTTGACAAAAAAGGAAATGAGGAAGGTGTGACCATGATGCAAAAATGGCCTGT
>CAZVTW010000543.1:0-3780 GCA_964629805.1 uncultured Bacteroidales bacterium
AGGGTTTTTAATCCAACGAAGAGATCGGACTTTATGGACAGACACTAATTAACAATCTTCTTCTTATTAAGTTATTTGAAAAACATAATTACTTGTTGAAAAAACAAAAAAAAGGATTTGTTTTTCACCAAATCGTTAAATGATATTTATTTAATTCCCTGTCAAGCTCCCTTGCATTCGGGATGATGGCATGCAGCAGTTTCCAAAAATCATGACTGTGATTTTTAACCTTTGTGTGGCACAATTCATGAATAATGACATAATCTGATAAATATTCCGGAAGTCGCATCAGATGAATGTTCAGGTTGATATTGTTGACATTGGAGCAACTACCCCATCGTGTTTTAGCATTTTTTATGAATATCCGTTCAATATGGAAATCATGCATTTTTGCCAGTTCCCTGACCCGGTGTGGTAAATATTCATGCGCTTCAAATCTGAGTGCTTTTTCTATTCCGTATCGTATGGATGTTTGTATTTGCTCATCATAAATATCTACGGCATAAGGATAATTAATGTGAATATTTTTGTCTTCAATGCAGACAGAGACATACTTACTTTTATGAGGAGATAAATGTAATTCACGCTTTCTCGTTTTAAATTTTGTCTTTCCATCAAAAACCGTTTTTTTGTTTTCAATCTGACTTATCTTGCTTTGATTGCGAAGTATCCAGCTTTTTCTTTTCATCACGATTTCTTCTGCCTGTTTGTAGGAAATCCATTGAGGTAACCTGACAGTAACCCCTATGAAAGGTTCAAGCCGAATATTTACTTTTTTTGCCCTGTTGCTTTTTCGGAAAACGACATCTCCAATCTCCGGTATATATATTTGTTTATCCTGTTTTGTCATGTATTCTTATTTAAAAGCCTGTAGCATGTGTCTTTTACCAGGCGGACCAGGTATTTTTTTTATTTTGAAACCTATGTCAGTCAAACACCTGCATATAGTCCCCTTAACAGAATATGTAACAAGCAGCCCGCCTTTATACATGGCCTGATATATCCTCTGGAAAATATCATATGTCCATAAAGCAGGTTGTTTATCCGGTGCAAAGGCATCGAAACAAATCAGGTGATACTTATCACTGAATTGAAAAGTTTCAATATCCCCGGATATTTTATGAAGATGGAAATTTTTGGTCATCCGGCATGTTTTGTTCCAGGGGGCTTCATGCATCTCATCAAATATTTTTTTACTACTCTTGCCAAAAAAATCCGGGTAATTTAGCCCGGAATATATGTTCTTCTCCAGTGGATATTTTTCAATAGAATGATATATAACATTTTTCGATGTGTTCTCTGTTTGAAGAATGGTTAACATTGCGTTCAGTCCGGTACCAAATCCCACCTCAAAAATTTTAAGGATAGGTGTCGTCTCACTAACAGCAAGTAAACCATTATCAATGAAAACATGCCGGGATTCCTGTATAGCGCCATGAATTGAATGATAGTTTTCTCCGAGTACAGGAAGATGAAGGGTGTGTGAACCATCCTCTGTTTTTATCAATTCAAGTTCTAAAAACTGTTTTTCTTTATCATTCATCTTTCAATGGCAGTGTATAAACCTGTATTTTGTCTTTTAATAACTCCCTGAAATGTTCTACATCTTCATTACTTCCTTCAAACATGCCATAATGAACCGGAACAGCAATCTTTGCCGAAACATCTATTGCTGATTGTGCGGCATCCTCAACACTGTTCATTGTATAGGTCTGGCCGAGAGGGAGAAGGGCAATATCACAGGTTATCTTTGCCATTTCAGGTATTCTTTCCGTATCACCGGCAAAATACACTGAGATATTATTATATGAAACAACAAATCCCAGCCAGTTCTTTTCCTTCGGATGGAAAGTATTTTTTATGAGATTATATGCAGGAACAGCTTGTATGGTAATACCTTCAACAGTAATTTCGTCCCAGGGGTTCAAAATCTGAGATTCAATGTTAAGTTTATCCCTGAGCGTTTTTTGTGCTTCTGCAGGACAAAAAATGTTGGTCTTGTCCCCGTAGATTTTTTTTATGTCATTCATGCTGAGATGATCATGATGAGGATGCGTAATGAGTAAAATGTCAGCTATTTCATCATTTTTTTGATTATAAGGATCAACATAAACAATTTTGTTGGCTACCTTATATCGTATTGAGCCTTGCCCTGTCCATTGCAGGTTTTTCAATGTATGTTGTAATTCCATAATATATCAATATTGTCTGTTAATAATATATTGAATTATTGGGGTTCTCAGGACCTAAGTTGCTTTTATTCCTCCCTCGAGTAACTCGAAGGAGGATTTATAAAATGAGTTTACTCCTAAAAATGAGCCTGAAATTACAAAAAAAACATAACAGTCTATAAATATTCATCAAATATGTTGTATAATATCAAAATGGTAAGATATTAGTATATGAGATGAAGAATAATTTAGTCATGTCCAACAAGTATTTTTAAGGACTTTTCTATCTGCCCAACCCTGAGGTTTTATAAGTATAAACCGGGTTTAATTTGATTGTCATGCCATCTTGTGATATAATTACCCGGGGGCAGATGTTCATTGATCAAGGTATTGATTCTTTTTCCCTGAAGATTGAATATTGACATGTTTGCCAACTCATTTCCCGAAGTTTCGGGAATGGAATATTATATCATTGTTGACGAAGAAACCGGATTAGGGGAAACAGACAAGGATAATTGATGCTGAAAGGCTTTGTTGTCTATGCTTGTTATTTCTTCAATATCCAAATCAACACCTACAATTTCTTCAAGTTCCTGTTCACTTTCAGCCAGCTTAAGTATAGATGAACCTGACTCTCCCTGTTGATTGGCCAGGTATCCATATACCCATTCCGGCCTTTGTGATTGCCGCAGGTAAGTATTCTTCCATTCCTTATCGGTTAAGCGCAGAAAATTTGTGGTTACGTATTCATGGTAACTCGTTACCGGCCCTGCATATGCCACATTTTTGCCATCGGACATTTCAACAGCAGTGAAAAGCAGGTCCACATAGCCCGTCCCTGCATGTGAAACTGCCCCTATTGGGCTACCACCGAAATCTGTGGGAGTTGTGTGATAGTCAGCCACTACAAAATCTTTCTCCAGACTTGCATATTTGTCATAATATAAATCAATTATCCAACCTGTCGGCATGGGGCTAAAACTCCCACCAAAACCATCTTTTGTAAAGAGTTTTTTAATAAAATCATTGTCAAAATTTGTGTAAAATGATTTTTTCATCTTCTCCTTTTACAACATTATAAACCTGTGTATTTTTATTTAGTACCCTGTCCCATAAATTTTGGCTAAAATATCGGCAAAATAATAAGATAATAAGGTTTTTCGCCGGGTTGTCACAATTTCTATTAAGATTTTGGTTTATCTCAACAACCATATTGCTGAATTCTTCAAATCCTCAGCATAGATGAAGATTTGCTGTAACTGAGTCGAGACAAATAATAAAACAAAATTTGGGGAGAAATAGTTTTATGGCAATTCATCGTTATTCAATATTAAAGCCCAATCCTCTACTTTTTTAAAAACAACATTATCAGCTCAAATAACATATGATTAAATGATTCAATCTTTTAGAGATTCAAATTCCTTCGCAGATAAAACCTTAAATCAGAACTGACATTACATCAGTCAGAATTTCATTATATAATACCTAAAATTCTAAAACGAAAATCTACTGCAACACTGAACTGCACATTGCTATTGAGAATGCTCTCTGCAAAATATCTCACCGTAACAATAGCTACGCTTGCGATATTTTTTTATGCGCTTCTCAA
>CAZVTW010000544.1:0-3778 GCA_964629805.1 uncultured Bacteroidales bacterium
TAGTCAATGATTTTAAAGGTATTGTGCCCTCTGAAGTGGATGAATTACAAAAGCTACCGGGGATAGGTCGAAAGTCAGCGAATGTTATTGCTTCCGTTATTTACAAAAAACCGGCTCTTGCTGTTGACACACATGTTTTCAGGGTTTCTGCAAGACTGGGCCTGACTACAAATGCGAAAACACCTCTTGAAACAGAAAAACAACTGGTCAGATATATTCCCGAAGAACTAATTCCAATAGCTCATCACTGGCTTATTCTGCATGGCAGGTATGTCTGTATTGCCAGAAAGCCCAAATGCCAGGAATGTTTTTTAAAGACCTGGTGTAAATTTTATCAGGCAACGGACAGGAAGAAAACACAAATTAAAAGAGCATAAAACTCTATGAATATTCATGAAAACATAGTAAAATTTTTTAATACTGTTGATAAATCTCTGCAACATGAAGAGTTTATTAAACTCACTTTAAGTAAGAAATCGAAGTCAGACCAGGAGTTGAATAATGTCTTTGTCAATCCTGTTTTATTGAAAAATAAACCATACCTGTCATTTATTTACAGGTATCCTACAAAAGACATAACGAAAAATTATGAGATTCAGCAGGGAATAAATGAATTGAAAAAGTTGACAGGTACATATTTTTTAAATGCAGACCTGTTTACAACAAAAAACACCATTCACCTAAAATACAACAGGAAAAGAATTCCCGGGCTCATTACCGGTAAAGCCACTTTGACATCCCCAAAACAACCTGGACATGACAGGGAAAAGGAAAGGATTATTGATATTCATGGAAATATTTATCTTAACCGTTTTGGTATCCTTAATAAAGAGGGAAAGATAAAACCCTCAAAACAAGGCAAATACAGGCAGATAAATAAATATATTGAAGTTTTTGATACATTGTTTGATAATGCAGACTTACCCGATGATTTGAAAATATACGACATGGGCTCCGGCAAAGGATATTTGACCTTTGCTTTGTATAATTATTTGGTCAACAGAAAACACAAGAAGCCTGAAATTATAGGGATTGAAGCCAGATCAGAATTGGTAGCGTTTTGTAATGGAGTGGCAAAAGAAACAGGCTTTGAAAGATTAATATTTAAGCAAGGCTCAATACATGAAGCAAAACCGGAAAACATTGACATCCTCATTGCCCTTCATGCCTGCGATACCGCAACGGATGATGCCATTGCCCAGGGAATCAGGGCCAAAGCGAAAATAATCATGGTTGCTCCATGTTGCCATAAACAGTTACGTAAAGCCATGAATAAGAAAACTGATATGCAGCCAATTCTGCAATTTGGTATCCTGCAGGAACGCCAGGCTGAAATAGTTACAGACGCTATCAGGGCTTTGATTATGCAATTGCACGGCTACAAAGTGAATGTTTTTGAATTTATCAGTTCAGGACATACGCCAAAAAACATGATGATTTCTGCGGTTAAATCTGGCAAATCAGTTGATAAATCAAAAACACTTCAGGAAATAAATACATTGAAAGCACGTTTTGGCATTGAATTTCATTATCTTGAACAAATAATAAATCAAAAACACATTAATTAAGAAAATTAAAAAATACTTTCATTGAATATGTTTAGAATCCTTTATGTCAAACTCTTAATAATCTGCGTTTTTTTATTTTCAGGACACCTGTTTTTATATTGTCAAATGACGCATCGTCACCTTCCAAAAGAAATAACCGGAGAAGATATTTCTGTTTTTTTGGATACGACAATTCGGACAAGCCTGATTTTAGCGCCTAAAGAATACATTATTCAGACAAAGATTGCCGCATCAAAATATAAAGAGCTTGATTACAAGAAAATTGTTTTCAGACGTAAAAATTTTAAAACAACCATGGCCACCCGTCCTGATCCATTATTTTTTATCATGCAGAAATCGAAAAGAAGATATTTAATCCTTGTTAACGACCGGTTGTCAAAAATCAACAACATACATTTCGACAGTCTGAGCTTCAATATGCAGGTAGGTATACTGGGTCATGAATGTGCTCATATTGCTTACTACACTGAAAGAAAAACATTACCATTGATTTGGGATGGTATACGGTTGATTAATCCGAAATTTAAGGAGCGATTTGAAAAAAATACTGATATCGAAGCTATAAAAAGAGGATTTGGATGGCAATTATATGCATTCGCAAAATACATACAAAACGAGGCTGATGTAAGCGAGCGTTATAAAGCCTATAAACGCAGGTTTTATCTTGAGCCACACGAAATACTTGAATATATGAAAAAATTCGGATATAAGGTTGAATAATGAAAATTTTCCGGGGCTACTCAGGCAGCAATCTTTCTGTATTTCCAGACAGCCAAAGACAACATAAGAACACCATACACACCAAGAGCGCTGAAATCGGGCAAAATGTCCCTGAAGTCCGAACCTTTAAGCATTATCATGCGAATTATTTTCATGAAGTAGAACAGCGGATTGATTCTGTTGAGCCATCGCGCCCACTGAGGCATCGTTTCAACCGATGTAAAGACACCGCTCATAAGGACAAAAACAAGCAGAAAGAAAAACGACAGAAACATCACCTGTTGCTGGGTTGAAGAAACAGTTGAAATAAATAGTCCAATGCCAAGCACGCCAACAAGATAAACAGATGCAACACCATAGAGTAACCATATACTCCCGACCATTGGAATATCAAAAATGATTTTACCAATAATCAGCCCAAGCGTTAAATCAAAAAGCGCTATGATCCAGAATGGCAGGAGTTTGCCAATGATAAAATCTGATTTGCGTATCGGCGTCACATTAATCTGTTCAACAGTACCCATTTCTTTCTCCCTGACCAGGTTAAGACCGGTCAAAAACATACCGATTATGGTCACAAGGATAACCAAAATACCCGGAACCATGTATGTTTGATAGTTAAGGTCAGGATTGAACCAATATGAATAAGTGACATCAATATTTTTCATCAATAATTCATCTTCAGGCATTTTATACCAGTCAAGAAGAATGTTTCTGTTGAACCCGGAAATGATTGCGGTGGCATAGGCATTTGATATTCCTGCTACCGTCCCGTTTATGGCATTAATGATCAATTGCATCTTAGATTCATCTTCACGTATAAGTTTCTTTTCAAAACCTGACGGGATATTGATGATCATTTCGGCTTTATCTTCTTCAAGCGCTCTAACGCCCTCTTTAACAGAAAATGATGATGCAACAACCTTAAAGAAAGGAGAACCCTTGAATTTGCCTGTGAGTTGACGCGATGTTTGGGATAAATCTTTATCCACGATCATGACCTCAATATTTTTTATTTCGAGTGTTGCAGCATAGGCAAGAAGAATTAACTGAACCACAGGTAATATAAATATAATTGGCAATATTGTCCTGTTCCTGAAAATCTGCCTGAACTCTTTCTGAAGGATATATAGAATTTTTTTCATTGTTTATAGAAGTTTAGTAGGCAATAGTGAGTGGTGAATTGTGAGTGGTGAGGATTTTTTACTCTTTTTCATCTCGCGGGAATGGGCTTTAAACAGTTTACCATCTTCTGACAACGGCATAACGAAATCAGGGTAACTTATTGATTTTTCTTCCATAATGATTATTTTTTCACTGGTTCTATGATTATTTATAACTATTCAGTAGCATTGCATCAGACTCCAACCCCGAGTTTTCCGGTGAAGTAATCTTTTAAATCCTCATTTACAGTCAGTAAACTCCGGTTTAATATTTCAAAAAGCCTCCGACATTTCATGCACGAGGGCAGGCCCCGATATAATCGAGGG
>CAZVTW010000545.1:0-3765 GCA_964629805.1 uncultured Bacteroidales bacterium
TGATGGTTGTCAGGGCCTGATTGGTACAGCCATTGGTATCTGTTCCGGTTACTTTATAGGTTGTGGTGAAATCCGGTGATGCCACCGGATTGTGAATATCAGGATTATCCAGTCTGTCACCGGGTGTCCATGAGTACGTTATCCCGCCTGTGGCAAATAGTTGAGCAGAATTCTCGTAACATATGATTGTATCATTGCTGCTGGTAACAGGCGGCAAAGGATGGATAACAATTCTTTTCCTAAGAGAATCCTGGCAGCCAAAATCATTCTGAACCCGGAGATTGACAAAATAAGTACCAGGATTTTCATAAAAATGTGTAAATACATCACTGTTTTGAGCCAGGTGAGAACCGGTTGTCCATTCCCAATCAGACTCACCAGTAGTGGTATTGGTGAAAGTCAGTTCTGCCGGGACACATGCTACTGTATCCGAAGCGGTAAAACCGGGGATAAGTTCAAAAATGTAAACAGAATCACGAATAAGCTTGTCACAGGTATGTTTATCATCAGCATACAGAAGAAGTGAAGGATATATTGTCCCGTATTTATGATATGCATGATTAATCGTGCTTTCTTTGCTTGTTGCCCCGTCTCCGAAATCCCAGGTAAAGTCATATACATTGATTTTATTCTGTATGGAAAATTCCGTTTCGGTTCCTTTGCAGGTTGAATCCGGAATATCAAATTCAGCAAACGGGCCGCCGATATCAAGGTATTGAATTTTGGTTATTGTGTCTTTACAACTGTTTGAGGTTGATGCAGTCAGGCTGATATCATAAATACCCGGCATGGTGTAATTGTGCTCGGGATGCTGTATATCCGAACCGGCCTCATCCCGGCCAAAATCCCAGTCCCAGGATGTAACCGGCGTATCAGATTCTGAAATATCCTGAAAATTAACAAGCTGTGGGTAGCAATTTGATTTTGTAATGTCTGACTGGAAATTGGCTTTCGGGTATTTCTGGACGTAAATATATTCAGACTTAGCGGCCGAAGAATCACAGCCGCGAATATCCACCAGTTTCAGATGTGCATCAAATAATCCGCTTTGGGGGAAATCAAAAGAAGGCCTTGCTATCGTCGAAACAGAGGTGTCATTTATTGTCCAGGTAAATGATTGAAGGTCATCCTGGAATTCCAGCAGGAAAAGTGTTGCTGAATCTCCGACACACAATGTTGAGTCAGTGACTGAAAAATCAGGGACAGGCTTTAAGGCTTCCACAAAATCATTCCTTTTGATTTTTTTTTCACACCCAAGAATATCCGTGAGTGTCAGGGAAACATCATATCTGCCATACTGATCATAGACATGAATCGGTTCGTTTTCTTCAGAGCTTCGTTCGTCTCCGAAATCCCAGAGTTGACTTTGAACAAGTGTGTCACTAACAGATGTGTTAAAAAAACTGGCTGTTGCAGGCATACAACCAATGACTGTGTCAAGTTCAAAAGAAGGAGATGGTTGATAAATCCGGATATGGGTATGTGATGTATCTGTACAACCGTGAATATCAGAAACAACCAACTGAACCTCATATGTTCCGCGCCGGGAAAATGTGTGCTCAACCGGATCATCTGTGAATGCTTCTTTACCGTCGCCAAAATTCCACAGGTAAGTTTTTCTTTGATTGTTATATTTGAATTTTGCTTCATCAACAGATAATTCTCCATTGAATGATACCCCCAAACGCGGGCAACCCAGCAGTGTATCTGCTCGTATTTCGGCATTTATGTCTCTGACCTGTATCAGTTTTTCAAACCTGTAAGTACATCCTGTTGAAGTATTGCCGGACTCGAGAACAACATTGTAGTCACCGGTTTGAGTAAAAGTATGTACCGGATTTTCATCCGAACAATTTATCGTGCCATCGCCATAATTCCAGGTAAATTGATCAACGCCTTTCATGGTGCTTTTAAAGGTGTAGGTGTAAGGATCGTTGCAATTTGAACTTGCTTTGAAAGTGGCGATTGGCGGATTAATATACACAATATCCTCTTTTGTGGCAGTTGCATAACATTTGTTATATCCAGCAGTTAAAGTCACCTCAAGATATCCGGTATCAAGAAAGCTGTGAATTGGTTCTTCGTTTGTTGATCGGCCACCATCACCAAAATTCCAGACCCAACTGTCAATGAGTTCTTTATCGTATGAAAGATTTTTAAATGCGACCTCTTCCGAACCACAGTAAGTATCACTACCATTTATTTCAAAATCTGCTACTTGTGGTGTTCCCACTTCCACTGCATCTAAAAACGTGGCTGTACAACCCCTGTCGGTTGTCAGAACAAGTTCTGTGTCATATTCTCCCGGTTCAGTGTAGGTGTGTTCAACATGTTGTCCGGTTGCAACATTCCCGTCGCCAAGAGACCAGCTTAAACTGTTGATATCTTCAACAGGAGAATTGAACTCGCTGGTATTTGTCAACTCAAATGTCATGGGAGAACATCCGCCTTTTGATGCTGGTGAAATAGTAAATCCGGCAGCAGGCAGATAGATTGCTACATTGTCGGTTTTCTCTTTTTTGTCCGTACAACCATGGGGACTTGTAACAGTTAAAATATCAGTGTATTTTTCCTGACGCTCTTTTCTGAGTGCTGTTGTATATTCGTAAGTCACAACCGGATTTTTTTCTGTTGATTTCTGGCCGTTTCCGAATTCCCAGCTCCATTCAGCAGCATTATGACTTTTATCAGAGTACCGGATATCCAGAGGAACCTCGCAGCCGTATGTAGGACTGGTGGAAAAATCTGCTTTCACTTCTTCAACAAATATATTTTTACCGGTTGTGTGTATGCAGTCACCTCTTTTTGCTGTTAGTGTTATTTTGTAAGCGCCGCCTGTTTCATAAGAATGTTTTGGGGATTTTTGGTCTGATGTGGCGCCGTCTCCAAAGTTCCAGAGATATTCGGCAGCCCTTTCTGACTTGTTTGTTATGTTCAGATTTTCGTTAGTGCAGAGCGTGTCTCTTTTCAAATCAAAAGCAGCAATAACAGCATCAATCTGTACATGGTTATCTTTGGTCAGCTCGTTTTGACATCCGTTTTTGTCAGTTATTTCTAAACTGATATGATATAAATCGTTTGAATTGTATGTATGAACAGGGTGCTGTTCCGATGAAGTGTTTCCGTCTCCAAAATCCCACTGGTAATCAAACGGTTTATTTCCGGTACTTGTATTTTCAAAATTAACAACCAGTGGAGGAACGCAAATATATCCCGGTTTTGCTTCGAAATTCACCTCAGGTAGCGGAAATGCATCAACATATTCGGCAACATACTTTGCGCTCTGGCATCCGTTTTCATCAACCACCTGGAGTGATACCGGGAAATTACCCCCTTTTTCATAAACATGCTCCGGGTGTTGCACCTGGCCTGTGAAACCATCGCCAAAGTCCCATAACCATTGACTGATAGCTGCATTTGCCTGTGATGATTTGTCTCTGAATGTGACAGCCAAAGGTACACAGCCATTGTCGCCGGCTTCTATCTCAAAATCAGGTTGGGGATCGCCATATACTACAACATAATTATTATTGATAAGTGTATCCGTCCCTGTTTCATTAGATACAATGAGGGTAACAGAATATTCTCCCTGCTGATCATACGTTGCGGTTGGATTTTGAAGATTTGAAGTATTCGAGTTGCCAAAGTCCCAAAAGAATGATAAGTCGCCGGTTCCTGAGGATGTGTTGGTAAACTTTACCAATAAAGGACTGCAACCGGATGTTTTATCCGCCTCAAATCCGGCTGTCACCTGTCCCAGGACAT
>CAZVTW010000546.1:0-1259 GCA_964629805.1 uncultured Bacteroidales bacterium
AACAGATGAAAAAATATATTTTAGCCATTCTTGTTTTAGGATTCTTTACGGTTTTTCCGCTTGCCGGACAGCAAAACCATATCAAATTTATTGATGATTATACCGGCGCTGCACAATGTAATGCAATGGCTCTTGCTGCTGATACCGGTGCGTACATCACAGGTTTTTATGATAATAGCGGGCAAACAGAGATATTTGTAACAGGATTGGATAACTATTACAATGCTTTGTGGACAAAAACTTATGGGAGTACTGACAATGATGAGGAAGCCAACAGCATTATCAGGTTAAACAATGGGGCCTTGCTGTTATCAGGGATGACTAAAAGCTTTGGAAGTGGCGGGAAAGATATTTACCTGATAAAAACAGATGAAAAGGGCGATACCCTTTGGGTCAAAACTTATGGCGGAACACTTGATGACTGGGCTGAAGATGCCATACAAGAAAATGATTCAGTGTACATGGTAACAGGCACCACAAAAAGTTATGGTGCCGGGAAAAAAGATATCTTTTTATTAAAGACCAATAACCATGGTGACTCGTTATGGCTGAAGACGTATGGAGGTGCGGAAGATGATTATGTTAAAAAAATCATCAAAACAATAGACGGAGGATACCTCCTTTGCGGCACATCAAAATCCCATACCAATGGCAATGAAGATGTGTATATCATTAAAGTGAATAAGGATGGCATAGAACAATGGTCGCAGAACTATGGCCTTGCCCTTGCCGGGGATTATGGAAAAAACGTGTTACAAACTGCAGATGGAAATTTTTATATTCTTTGCAAAAAGTATAATACAGGAAACATGACGTATGACCTCTGCCTGATCAAAACAGACCAGACAGGAAACGAACTATGGACAAAACTGTTTGGAAATGATATGGAAGAAGAGGCGGTAACCATAGCATTAACAAATGAGGATGAGATCATCATGTCAGGGAACCGCCAAATTGATGCAGGCAACAACAATGTTTGTATTTTTAAAACAGATACAGCTGGTAATGTGCTTGATGAAAAAACAATAGGCGATACATTGAATTATTTATCTTCTGCTATGGCAATCAATGCCTCGGAAAACATGATGCTTGCCGGTTCTGCTGAGTCAACTACCGGCATACTTCGTCCGTTTGTAATTTCTTCTGGTACTGACTTAAACAGCCTTTGGGCAAGACATTATAGCAACACCAATAATTCATGGACCTCTGAAGGGGGCATTGTAAAGGGCATAGATGATGGGTTTCTGTTTGCAGGTGCT
>CAZVTW010000546.1:1359-3763 GCA_964629805.1 uncultured Bacteroidales bacterium
TGCAGGTGCTAATCCTTCCAAATTGCACCTCATTAAAACAGACGACTGGGGCTTTGTGCAATGGAAAAAATCATTCGCAGGTTACGCCATAGATGGGTCCAGTAATATTGAAGCATTAAAGACCAATGATGACTGTTATATAATTGCTTTTGACACCGATAATGATGAAGTTTTTATGCTTAAAGTTGATGCACAGGGTAATGAACAATGGAGCGTTGATGCCATGGAAGGTTTATATATTGGATATCTTGGCGGTATTACAAAACAAGGAAATGATTTTGTATTGGCTGTGACTGAATTATCCTCCGGGAATCCTGAAATAGCAACAGTGTTTGTTTCTGATGCAGGGTCAGTAACCAATACAGAAGTATATGCTGCAACCGGGACGAAAGATATTGCAAAAAACCTTTGTCAGACAGCAGATAATGGTTTTTTTGTCTGTGGCACAAGTGACGATGATATGATTATCATAAAAACTGATCATACAGGCGCAAAACAATGGGAAAAGATTTTTTCTTCTGTTGATGATGAAACCCCCCTTTCTATTAAAAAAACGCCTTTTGATAATTATTTGTTAACCGGAGAATATATACAGCAGGGTTATACCAATGGCGATATATTTATAAAAAAACTGGATGATAATGCAAATGTAATATGGGAAAAGGAATATGGCGGAACAGGAGATGAATATAATGGAAGATCTGTAATAAGTAATGATTCATGTTTTATCACCATTGGAACGACCAACAGCTCCGGCATGGGCAATTATGATATGATGCTTTTTAAAACAGATACAGCCGGAAATGTGATATGGGAAAAGACTTTCGGCGGGATAGCCGGTGATGGAAGCATTAATATTTGTAATACCCCGAATGGTTATGGTTTGAGTGGTGTTTCTTATAGCTTTTACGACCAGGGAAAAACAAACAGCATCATCATCATCAAAACGGATAACGCCGGCAGTATTGATCTGCAAAACATCAATGGTTCGCGTACCATCTGTGGAGATATTCAGGTTAATCTTGAAAATCCGGTATTACAAGCAGATGAATACATGTGGTCAGAAGGATCAACTACACAAGCCATCGGCATCAATACACCGGATGTTTACAGGTCATTAAGTATTGATAAGTCTAATTTTATATGGTTTACAGATACCTTTGAAATTGTGTTACGCCCATTGCCTGATATTGACCTTATAGCTACCAAAACTGTTGCCTGCATGGGTGATAGCATAATGGTAAAGGCAGAAAATAATGATCCGGGCCAGGCGATTGAGTCATATCACTGGTCAGAAGGAGAAACAGAAGACTCTATTTTCATAACTTCAACAGGTGAATATTACCTAACTTCCACCAACAGCTATTATTGCGTGAGTGTGGATACAATTGAATTAATGATCAATGAGCCGTTTAATGAAACCATTTGTATGGTTACCGTGGATACGGCGACCAATAAAAACATGGTGACCTGGGAGAAAACACCCGACCGGGGTATTGAATCATATAAAGTTTATAAAGAGGTATCGCTTGATTCCTTTGAGGTGATCGGTACAGTGTCCTATGACAGTTTAAGTGTGTATGTTGATGTTTCTTCCAGACCTAATGAAAGGGCTGCTAAATATAAGATATCTGTGGTGGATACCTGCGGTAATGAGTCAGCTTTAAGCCCGTACCACAAAACCATTAACCTGCAAGTTAGCCAGGGCGTTCCTGCAACAACTTACAATCTCGACTGGAACCATTATGTTGATGAGGCTGGTTTGTTTACCATTGATAAATATTATATTTACCGGGGTAACACAAAAGGCAGTATGGCCCTTTATGATTCTATTTCCGGATCATTCACCTCGCTCAATGACAATAATGTGACAGCGATCTATTATTATTATGTTTCAGTGAGAAAAACACCTTCGTGCGATCCTGAAAGATATTTGAAAGCCAGTGCCGGTCCCTTCAGCCAATCAATTTCCAATCTCGAGGACAACCGGTTAAAAGAAGATTTGATCAATGAGCAGCGATCTGGCGCTTTTGCCCTGGCGCTTTATCCCAATCCGGTTAAAGAAAACATTAACATTAATTTTAATTTAGATGAAGCAGCTTTGGTAAACATTACTGTTTTTGCACCGGATGGAAGTAAGATCGCTGATGTTTTAAACAAAGAAATGCCATGGGGATCGCATACAACAGTTTTTAATGGAAGTGATCTTTCTTCAGGCTTATATTATATTTACCTGGAAGTGGATGGGATCAAGGAAGTTGAAAAAATTGTTGTTCAATAAATTTCTTAAAGAGATACGGATACAGAAAAAAGTACTTATTATCAATACCGCTTTAGCGTTATTTGCTAATAACGGCTATCCCCACACCAGACAGGGTATTTCCAAACCAAAGGGTTTAAAAAC
>CAZVTW010000547.1:0-3743 GCA_964629805.1 uncultured Bacteroidales bacterium
AACCTCAGATAGAAGGGAAATATATTGTTGAAATTTTTTGTGAAGGACAAAAAATTGGGACAGCAGTTCATTTCATGAAAAAGTGGACCTTGTTTTAAACCGACAGCTATTCCACCGGCACATAAATTTCTGTTAAAAGTTTTGGCTCTATTCTAATTAGAGGTTGATTTGTTTAAACATCAATAAAATCAATAATTACAAGATGAAATATTTCAAATTTACTTTCTTTTTGATTGATATTTTTGAAATATTCAACAATAGATGATTGTTGATAGTTCATATTCTGTACTTTACAGCATCCCAGTTGTTATCAACCCATAATTAGAATAGAGCCAAAGTTTTTCCGGTTTAGTATTTGCCGGATTGTTAAGATATTTTTCAAAACAGGGTTGATTTCTCAACTGGAAACCATTTTTTGGATACCAGTGCAAAAAAATGGCACCATAAACTTTGCCAAGATTTGAATAAAATCCTCTGTATTTAAAGATAGCATATTTTCCGCCTGCAATTTCCCGAATCCCGATCTCACCCTCAGGTTTTATATCTGTGGTGATGGTCCAGCAGGCCAGATAGCGGCATTTTTCAGGTTCGGTGATGTCCGGATCATCTAAGCCTATACCAAGAGCTTCGCTTTTCCATGAAAACAGTTTTTTTTCTCGCAGGAAAGTGCTCAGTTTGGCCCAGGCTTCAGCAGTTGTTTCGCCGCCATATTTTCCGGTCCCCTGGGCAAACAAGACTTTTTTGGGTTTTAGATACCGTATTTTCGGATTTATTTCAATATGAATTGAACCACCGTTTGATAGTTTTAAATAATTTGCATCTGACATGTTATGCCCGTTGTTTGATCTGAATTCATTTGGGGATGTATTGAACCTTTTCCTGAAAGCCTTTGTAAAAGAAGCTGCAGATTCATACCCAACCTTAAAGGCAATCTCATTAATTGGTTCTTTTGTTAGTTTAATCAGACCTGCTGCCATTTCAAGCCTTAATCTTACAATATATGTCCACAATGGTTCATTCAGATGGGCGCGCATTATCCTGTGAAAATGATAGGGTGAAAAGCTTGAAATATCCGCCAGTCTGTTCAGATCCATTTGTTGGCCAAGGTTGCTGTTGATATAAACCAATACCCTGTTAATTCTTGTATGATAGTCATTTGTTGTTTCTGTGCGATTTGCCATAGTTAATAAGTGTATTTTCTGTAAAAATATTAAATCCATCTATCAGCCGCTTTTCCATTCTTGCTCAAAATTTATTCTAAAATTAAGTAAAATAAATAAACATTACCTATTTGAATAAATAATTAAAAATATGTATTTTTATTAGTTCAGATTTTTACATCGTTTTTATTAAAATACTATTAATTATGTATTCAAAAAATATTCTCATTAGCAGTAAGATAATGTTGAAAAAACAGATAGTATATTTCATTCTTAGTCTTTGTTTTATTACGAACATATCAGCACAAAAAAAATCAGCCGGTGCGCTCCTGAAAGAACAAAAGGGAGCTGATTTTAAAGTTAATTACATTAATTTCCCTGATGAAGCAAAAGAAGCTTTTGAGTATGCTGTTTCTATATGGGAAGGTTTAATAAGTTCACCTGTGACAATCCATGTCAAAGCAACCTGGATGGAAATGGAGGGCGCTGTATTCGCCCATACTGAATCCGCAGTTTATAAGGATTTTGAAGGCGCTTATATCCCGTCAACCTTTTATCCGCTTCCGCTTGCAGAAAAGATGGCAGGCAAAGAACTGAACAATCCCGGCGACCCCGACATAATCATGGAAGTCAATAGTAAGCAGGAAAACTTTTATTACGGTACGGATGGTAACCTGCCAGAAGGAGAATTTGATTTCGTCACAATCATTGTTCATGAAATGACTCACGGGCTTGGATTTTTCAGTTCCATGTATGCCGAAGGTACAACTGGTAGTTGGGGTTCAGGTACAAATTATCCGCATATTTTTGACAGGTTCATCTATAATGGCGATGGTCAGCTTCTGATTGATACTACGACTTTTGAAAACGAATCCACAGCATTGTTTAATCAATTTACCAGTGATGATTTATATTTTGAAGGACCTGTGGCAGTATTAAAGAACGGAGGGAAACACCCAAAACTTTTTGCGCCCTCGGTATTTTACGAAGGCTCAAGTATTTATCATCTTGATGAAGATACTTATCCGCCCGGGGATGAAAACACCTTGATGACACCATTGTTGGTTTCTGAGGTTGTCCACCATCCCGGGCCGGTTGTTATGGGCATGTTTGCTGATATTGGCTGGGTACATACAGATATTAACCATAATCTCTTGAAAGACAACGAAGAAACTAACACTTCTTTTGAGATAGCAGCAACAATGACCAGTGATACCTCGCTAGTTGAAAATTCAGCAAAACTCCACTATTCTTTTGATGATTTTGAAAGCGAAGAAATTTTGACTATGCAGAAAGCCCAAAATCAGTATTCTGCCACAATACCCGCTCCGGGTAAAGAAACACCGGTGGCTTATTATATCTCAGTTCAGGATGTCCTGGGGAAAAAATATACACTTCCTTACAAAGGGGAAACAAATTATCATTCATTTTTTGTTGGAAGAGATACTGAATCCCCTGTCATTGTGCATGAACCTGTTGTATCTGTAAATGCTGAGACCGGTTCATTTTCTCTCGGCGCCGAGGTCACCGATAATGTTGGAATAGAAAGTGTTCAGCTTGAATATCTTATTAATGATAATTCACAGCCAGCTGAGAGTTTTGTTCTTGAATCAGGAACCACATATTCACTGAATATCTATCCTGATGTGAATGAAGGTGACATCATCAGGTATAGAATTGTTACTGTTGATGTGTCCTCAAATGTAAATACTACAACTTTACCATCGGATGGTTATTATTCAGTCAATGTCACAAGAACAGTTACTTCTTATGAAAATTCTTTTGACAGTCAAACTGATGATTTTTCCGGCGCTGATTTCTCAATTTATACTCCGGAGGGATTTACCAATGGCGCTTTGCATTCGCAACATCCTTACGAAAGTACCGGCCAGGATGAAGTTTTAGCAGACTTTATCACACAACTCAAATTGCCTGTGAAACTCAGAGACAGATTTGCAATCATGACGTATGATGAAATTGTATTGCTTGAACCAGCGGATGAAGGAATTACAGAGTACACTGCTTACGGATTCTGGGATTATGCAGTTGTTGAAGCTTCAAATGATGGCGGTGAAAATTGGGTAGCGCTTGATGAAGGCGTAGATGCAAGATTTTATAAAGATTGGTTCGAGGTGTATAATTCTTCTATTGAATATGTAGGCCGAAACATCAACTCTACAGCGAAAGGGTCCCCGGATTTGTTTCGCAAAAGATTTATCAGTCTATACGGACCTGGGCATGAATTTCAACCTGGCGATGAAATTATTATCCGTTTCAGATTATTTTCCGATCCTTTTTCAAATGGATGGGGATGGGCCATTGATAACTTAAAAATCCAGGTTATTACCAGTGAAATTATTGAATATGAGAACTTTAAGAATTCAATTCAGATTTATCCTGTCCCTGCTCATGAATATGTGAACATAGCGCCTTTCAGCTATAATTCAGGAACATATGACCTGACATTATTCAACGCCAGCGGAAAAAAAATATTGAAAAAGAAAAACCTGCCAACCAGTGAAACATACCAGCTTGAATTAAAATCTAATCCACCAGGCATCTATTTCCTGAATTTTTTACATC
>CAZVTW010000548.1:0-3742 GCA_964629805.1 uncultured Bacteroidales bacterium
ATTTACCAGAGGTAATCTCTTCAAAATTTGATATGCCGTAAGGGATTCGTCTTTTTAAAGTTGTCATAATATCATTATTTGTTTGCTATTCTAAGGAAAATAGTCACTCATCATACCAATATCTCCCACAAAGGTAGGAAATATTTATCATCATGATGGAATATCGTCAGGATTTTAATTTTGTTGATAGGGCAATCATCATTTGACACATAAACGCTAAAGAAAGAAATGATAAAAAACAATACTCACAGAATTAATATATAACCTGTTGTGGAAGAATTACATGCATTGCCACCCCTCTTCCTTCTCCGCCAAATACTCACCCAAATTGTCTTCTCACTCAAATCCTTTATCGATAAACCATTTTTGATTGTATCTTTGAATTCGATCAAAAGAAACAGAATATGAAACGAACAATTATCATCCCTTTTATAATGATATTATTTGTGCAGTTTTTAATGGCACAGCCTGAAGATTCAGCAATTCATCAAAACCGCAGGACAATCATTGCCGGGAAGCTCCTTAAACCAATGAGTGATTCACTCAAACTCAGAATAGACCATGATTTTGCTTTATGGAATTATCTTTACCCCAATTACCGTAAAAAAACAACAATCAATGAAAACGGTGAGTTCAGGTTTGAGTTTATGCTGGATAAAGCCAGGACAATGGAATTGCGGGCATACAATAATAAACAATCATATTTAATGGTCACAATTCAACTATCGTTTGTTCTTGAGCCCGGGGATAGCATATATTTTAAATGCCAGGACAGGTTTTATAAAAACACAATAGAGTTTTCCGGTTCAAAAGCCTACCTGCATAATTATATGACTAATCACAATCTGGAAAATACATTTTCAAATATCACAGAGAAACTAATTACTTCTGATGAATATAAGTCCGATTCATCGGTCGTCAAACATCACATTATTCGAAAAGGACAACAACAATTAAAAGATATTTATGACCTACTCTTCTACGACATTGAAAAGAACAAAGTGCAACTGGGTAAATTTGGCTATCATTACATCAGAAATGTATTGAATTATACGTATGGATACAGAAATTTTTACCTGCTTGGGTATTGCACAGAGGGAAGGGGATGCTTTGGAAGTAAGACAAAGTGCCAAATAAACCGTGATACTTTGTGTAATATTATCAAAAAAAATATTCATTATTATGGTTTTACAGACACAATTCCAATAAACCTTCAGCATGTTGTGTATACAGAGCACAAAAACAGGTACATTGATGCTTATGTGTCTTATATATTAAAATTAGCCAATCAAACAACCATACCTTCATACCCGTTTGGTTCAAAAGAAAAATACTATATGGGCAGGGTTCTGCTGGAAGGAGATACTGAATACGCATATTTGGCCAGGTTATTATATCAGGAAGCTCTAAGAGGAATGAGATTCTATCAAAATGCAATCATGAAGAGTGATTTTGAAGGATTTATGAATGATTTTTTCACGAATTACCCTGACAGACAAAATACATCAGAGCTATCTGTAATTGGTGATTTTTATAAAAGTCTGCAATACAAGGGTAAAGCATTTGATTTTACATTACCTGATGCTTCGGGAGAGAAAACATCATTATCTGATTTTCATGGTAAAAATATATACATCCAAGCATTTGCTTATATGCCTGAAGAATTAAAAATATCGGATGTTAAATTTTTACAGGAATTAAATAATCAGCCGGAAATTCGTGATAATGCAATTATACTCATCTTATATGATCAAGATAATATCCACACATTTTCTGATACTATCAGGGATTTAGGAGAAAATATAAAGATACTGGATACCAGGCAGGCAAACGACCTGATAACAAGATTATATATCTTTGCCGGAATCCAAAAATACGGCTTGCTAATAGACAAATCAGGACATTTTATCCGGGATGACCAAAATTTCAGGTCCCAAAGAAATAATAATCCGACCAGCAGGATTCAACAAATCGTCCAGGCTTTTAAACAAGCAGAAAAAAAGATTGATAAAGGATATAACAAGGTAGTGATTAGTATTCTCCTTTCATTGATAATAACTCTTAGCCTGAGTTTTCTTATTTATCGCTACAGAACAAAGGAGATGAAGAAAAAAGATGAAGAAAAGCGTTACAAAACAGAGCTTGAACTCAGAGCTATCAGGTCACAGCTTAATCCTCATTTTATGTTTAATGCACTCACTGCAATCCAAAACCTGGTAAATAAACAGGAGGTAAAACAGGCAAACTTTTATCTTGGTAAATTTTCAACCCTCATGCGTCATGTCCTTGATCATGCAAACCAACAATTCATCCCTCTCACTGAAGAAATAAGAGGGATACAATTGTATTGCGAGCTTGAGTCGCTGAGGTACAATTTTGATTATGAAATCACGGTTGAAGAAGGTCTTGATACATTCACACGCGAAATACCAACCATGCTGCTCCAACCATTTATTGAAAATGCTGTGATTCATGGCATATCAAATGTCAAAGAAAAAGGAAAAATCCTGGTTAGCATCTCTGAAAAAGAAGGGAATTTACATTTTGTTATTGAAGACAATGGTCCGGGAATTGCTGATAAGTCGGATAACAAAAAAAACAACGGATATGGTATCAAACTATCACAAGAACGGTTAAAATTGCTTAACTTTGATCCATCTGAAAAAAATTCTGTCAAAATGCTTAACATGGCTGATATTGACAAGAATCAACATGGAACACGTGTTGAGATTGACCTGACATATGAATTGTAATATGTTGACAGTACATTTTTCACCTAATAATAAAATAATTTATGCTCCTCACTGCCATCATTGTTGATGACGAAGCGAATAACAGGGAAAACCTTCATTACCTGCTGACTCAAAATTGTCCGTATGTCAATGTTTTGTCAATGGCCGGGACAGCTGATGAGGCCATCCAGGAAATATTGCATCGCAAACCTAACCTTCTTTTTCTGGATATCAGGATGCCCGGCGGCGATGGTTTTAAAGTGCTTGAAGAGATAAAAAATCAACATTTTGAAGTAATTTTTGTCACTGCTTACAATCAATACGCTCTGAAAGCGATTAAATTTTCGGCCCTTGATTATATTCTTAAACCGATTGATGAGCAAGAACTTATTAAAGCTGTTGAAAAAGGCAGGCAAAAAATGACATATCAGAACGAAAACCTGAAATTAAAACTATTCCTTGACAATTACCGGCTACCGAAAGATGAAAAGCGTTTAGCCCTTCCAACCCAGGACAAAATCGAATTCATTAAAACATCAGATATAACCTACTGCAAAGGAGAAAACAACTACACAACATTCTGCCTGAAATCACAAAAGCAACTTGTTATCTCCAAAACACTCAAAGAATATGAGTTGCTGCTTTCAGACATGGGCTTTTTTCGTATCCACCGGTCATACCTTGTGAATCTGGCCGAAATACAATCATATATCAAAACCGGCGGTGGCTCTGTTCTATTGAAAGATGGCACTACACTTGTAGTTTCAAAAAACAGGAAAGAGGGATTACTCAGCATGTTGAAGGAATAAGAAATGAGTCCAATCCTAAAATAGGATTTGTCATACGCCTCTATACATCACAACCTTCACCTCATGTTCATCCACAACTATCCTGAGTGGGAGATTACCATTCTCTTTCATCCATTTGTTTGTCTTGGGTATCCCCTGACCGGGAGGCTCAACAATCCCGGCGTCATAAAGGTATTGAACAAGGAACGGATTACGATGATA
>CAZVTW010000549.1:0-3741 GCA_964629805.1 uncultured Bacteroidales bacterium
AGTGAAATTTTATTTCCATAGTTTTCTGTTTCGCTGTTTTTAATGCACGGTAACGTCTGCGTGTATGAAACGTTGGGGATTGCGGGCTTCTTTCCTATCCGCCGGCACAAACGCTGATGCGGGGTAGAGCGCTTGATTTAAGCACCTAAACACCAATGTTTTATACACGATGTTGTGTGCTGGCATTATAATTTTACAATATTATTATAAACAGAAACTATACACAACATCATCAACCATATCTACATTATGAATAATCCGAAAATTATTCGACTTTACAAATTGAAATCCAATTTTCTCCATTTTTGATATAACCAATTTTATGTCAACATCACCAGGATGAGGGATTGCAGCAGGATAGATACAAACAATTCCTGTTGGTTTTAATACAGTATAAAAATAGCGGAACAGTATATCCCAATCTTGCACATATTGTAAAACATCGAAAGCAAAGATTGCATCAATACTTTTTTCAGATAGTATAACTGATGTTTCCAAGTTGTCATTTATTATAAATTTTACAATATCAGGATTAGAGAACAGAGAAAGTTTTTCTTGTACAACTGAAATGGCATTTTCATCTCGGTCCACAGAATAAACACAGCCTTTTTCGCCTACAATTTGCGATAAAGGAATAGTGTATCGTCCTTCTCCGCAACCATAGTCAATTATATTGTATCCTTGTTTTACACCTAGATCTATGACCATTTTTGCTCCATCACTTTCCAACCATACTGTTTCATGCTTTGATATTTCCATTACAAATCTCCTTTTTTCTAATCAATGTTTTTCAAAATCTACTATTTTGATGTTTAATTATTCCTCCATTTTCTACATGTCAACTTTTGACGAAGCTTGCTTGCACACAACGAGTGGCGGTATGAAAAGTTGCCGTTTGCGGGCGATTTCCTATCCAGTTACACAAAAGTTAAAGCGGGCTACAACCCTTGAATAACCTACTGAACCGGCAATTTTTTATACCGCGTGTTGAACTAAACCCTCCTTTCGTCGGGAGAAATAAAAGTAGCAAAAAATGTTTACTTTTCGGAATTTAACTAAAAGTAAATAACATGAAAAACAAAAAAATGAAGCCTTAGAGAAGGCAGCTCCCTTGCTGGAAAAGATGCGGCAACGCATGGTGCTTGAAAATCTATCTCCGCGCACCATTGTATCTTACCTTAACGGACCGCAGCAGTTGATTCGCTACTACAACCAGCTGCCACAAGCCATTACCTCCGACCAGATATTGGCTTATCTGGTTCATCTCAAAGAAGAGAAACAACAGAAACGCACTACCATGCGCATTGCTGTCAACGGCATTCGGTATCTCTACCAACACTTTCTGGAACGCCCCGAAATTTGCAAACAGATACCTTACCCCAAAGCCGAGCGTTACATCCCGGAGGTGTTCACCGGAGCGGAACTTAAAGGGTTGTTTCTGGGCATAAAAAATCCAAAACACCGCGCCCTTCTAAAACTCATCTATTCAGCAGGTCTGCGGCGAGGTGAAGCTTGTAATATTCTTTTGAGTGACATCGATACCAAAAATATGCAGGTACGCGTTCGTGGCGGCAAAGGACGGCGCGACCGCTACGTGATGTTGTCGCGTCACATGCTGGTAGAGTTGAATGCCTACATCCAAGAGTGTCGGCCACAACATTATTTATTCAACGGCCGAAAGAAAGGAACTCCCATTTCTGCCTCCTGCATCCGATGGGCATTATGTCAGGCCCTCAAGCGAGAAGGATTGCAACGTGGTCTCAACATTCATTCTTTGCGACACTCGTTTGCCTCTCATCTGCTGAGCATGGGCGTTAATCTCATGGTGATTCGTGATTTGCTGGGGCATCAGAGCATTCTGACGACAATGATTTACCTGCACATCAATTACCGGATGAAGAGTGAGGTGGTGAATCCTTTGGATAAAATGTTTCCTGTGCTATGAGCGGTCACGGAATTGCTGAAGTAATTGACCATTTCCGACCGGAAATGGAAGAAAGCCAATTTACCAGTCGCCAAAAATCAGTAATGACTACATTAAGTCATTGTCACACCCCATTTCTTGGCGGCCGGCTAAAGGCTTGTGATAATTGCGGTCATGCACATCTGATGTGGTACAGTTGTCGCAACAGTCATTGTCCTGAGTGCACGCACACCAAACGCGAACGCTGGATACTCAATCGAAAAGAGGATATGTTACCAGTAGGCTACTTTCATGTGGTTTTTACGCTTCCCCATGATCTTAATGCGTTGTGTATTGAGCATCCGAAGGCTATGTATAATCTCTTGTTTGAATCGGTATGGGGCACAATGCGGGAATTTGGCACAAATCCAAAACACCTTGGGGCCGATACCGGAATGATAGCTGTATTGCACACCTGGGGCCAAAACATCAACCTGCATGCGCATGTGCATTGTCTGGTGCCCGCCGGGGGTTTGACTCCCCAGGGTAAATGGCGCAGTGCCCGCGCAAAGGGGAAATATCTCTATCCGGTAAAAGCACTGAGTAAGAAGTTCAGAGGAAAATTCACCGATGGGATGATTAAGCTCGAGAAGGCTGGCAAGATAAAAATGGATGAACCATTTGACTACAATCAAAAGCATCTTCATCCCCTTTATCGTCGACAGTGGGTGGTATATGCCAAACGACCCACTACCAATCCTGAGCATGTGGTAGAATATCTGGGGCGCTATGTTAATCGGGTGGCAATTGCCAATAGTCGCATCAAGGATGTAAACTCAAAAGAAGTAACCTTCTCGTGGAAGGACTATCGCACCGGGAAAAAGCACCTGATGACCTTGCCCGGCAGCGTATTCCTAAAGCGGTGGCTGTTGCATGTCTTGCCTCGGGGCTTCGTAAAAGTGAGGCATTACGGCATTCTTTCTTGTCGAAAGAAGAAAATAGCCCTGGAGGCAGCCCGGAATTTTTTCAGGGTAAAGGCTCCGGAGTGTCATAAATCGGAGCCGTGGTACGAGCTTTTTCAGCGGCGGTATGGACGTTCACCGTTCCTGTGTCCCGAGTGTGGTCAGGGACTCATGTGTGTTGTGGAAGTGATACCTCCCATACGAGATGGCCCAGACAAGCAGGCCGCTTAGCATGAAGAAGCGGTGGTTCGGGTTTTTAAAGTAACGGCGTCCTTTGCCCGGGACGGTGAACAGGTGATGTATGTCCAATAGCGAAAAAAGGTTACCAAAAGTCCTTGAAAATGAACATAAATGCAATATGTCAACCAGAGAAATTAGTCAATTGGTGGTACCCATCCTCAAATATTTTGGGAGAATGCCTCCAGTAAACAACAAGAAAAACCATTGAAAACCCTATATCCCTTTGGAGGCTGCCTACCTCACTAAAACTGCAATGCCCGGGTAAAGTCCAACAACGGGCAAAATTAATCCCGCTCCTTTTGAAGAAGCGGGATTTTTTCTCTCGTGGGGATTAATTCAGCCCTAAATGTTGTACGTATGTGCCTTATTATTAGGTTTTCAATATTTCCCTGTTTTCTTTTGTATTTTTGCTCTGTGTGAAAATAGTCAATTTCTTAGTTTTTCATGTTCAAAATTTCTGTTTGTTCCACATTTTTAATTTTTTTGTTGGCGTTTTATCGTGTTTTTTCACGTCTGGACACACCAATCCCTTTGATTTTCATGCAACCCGTTTGTTCGGGACTTTTTCTGGTATTAATATCTGCCTGCGGTATTTGACCTTTTTCCTTTTCTTTCCGCATCGAATGGTGGTATATA
>CAZVTW010000550.1:0-3738 GCA_964629805.1 uncultured Bacteroidales bacterium
TTATGTTTGCATGCAAAAATAAAAAAAAAATTGAATTCATAGTTTCTAAACGTTGATTTATTAAAAAAATGTTATCTGATTTTATAAATAACAAAATAACGGCAAATTTAGGGTTTGAACCCACTCCCGGACAACAGGAACTCATCGGCAGGTTGTCTCAATTTCTCACTGACAATGAAAGACTGGGTGTTTTAGTTATTAAAGGGTATGCCGGGACTGGAAAAACATCTGTTATCTCAGCTTTGGTGCATTTATTGAAAGAATTTAACTATAATTCTGTCTTACTGGCCCCTACCGGGAGAGCAGCAAAAGTTTTTTCTGCATTTGCTGCTAAAGAAGCATTTACGATACATAAAAAAATATACAGACAAAAATCATCTTCTGATGGATTCGGTAAATTCAAACTGGATATCAATTTACATACAAATACATTATTTATTGTTGATGAAGCCTCGATGATTTCTAATCAGGGGCTGGAAACATCTACTTTTGGCTCCGGTTATTTGTTGGCTGATCTCATAGAATATGTGTATAATGATAAAAATTGCAAGCTCATTTTTCTCGGTGATACTGCCCAATTGCCCCCGGTAGGTATTTCATTAAGCCCGGCGCTTGATAAAAAGGAATTATCATCCTTTGGACTTGTTGTTTCTGAGGTTCTTCTGAAAGATATTGTGAGACAGGCTGAAAACTCCGGGATTCTAAAAAATGCAACAATGCTCAGGACATATATATCCACGGAAAACAAAGAATTAAAGATTCCTGAATTTGACATCTCCTCTTTTCAGGATATTGAATATATTAAAGGCGACATTCTTCCGGAAAAAATATCAGATGCATATCAAACTTATGGCATTGACGAAACACTCATTATATGCCGTTCTAATAAACGAGCCAATCAGTTCAACCAGGGGATTCGAAAAACCATTCTTTTTTTTGAAGATGAAATTACTGCCGGAGATTATCTCATGGTAGTTAAAAACAACTATTTTTGGCTTGACGAATCCTTTTTAAATACGGATTTCATTGCAAACGGAGACATCATAAGAATTAGCAGGATTAAAGGTTACCAAGAGGAATACGGTTTCAAATTTGCTGATGTAACCATAGAATTTGTAGATTATGGTGGTAAAGAAATTGAAGTAAAAATCTTATTAGATACCTTATACAAAGATTCTGCCGCAATGTCATCAGAAGAGAATAAGACTTTATTTTATACAATTGCAGAGGATTATTCAGATATACAATCAAAACGTGCCAGATACAAAAAAGTGAAAGAAGACCCGTTTTTTAATGCCCTGCAGGTGAAATTTGCATATGCTGTAACCTGTCATAAAGCTCAGGGCGGACAATGGAGGCATGTTTTTATTGATCAGGGCTACTTTACGCAGGACATGCTGACAAAAGAATATTTGCGCTGGCTATACACTGCTGTCACCCGTGCTATGGATAAGCTATACCTGGTAAACTTTCGTCCTGAATTTATGAATGTAGATATTGATGATTATTGAGACTATTCACCAATAATTTTAACAAGCACACGCTTTCTTCTTTTTCCGTCAAATTCGCCATAAAAAATCTGTTCCCAGGGGCCAAAATCCAACTTTCCTTCTGTAACGGCAACAACAACTTCTCTTCCCATGATGGTGCGCTTGAGATGAGCATCTGCATTGTCCTCATAACCATTATGTTTGTATTGACTATAAGGTTTTTCAGGGGCAAGTTTTTCCAGCCACACTTCAAAATCATGGTGAAGACCGGATTCATCATCATTGATGAATACACTGGCTGAAATGTGCATGGCATTTACCAGGCAAAGACCTTCCTGAATACCGCTTTCACGTAAGGATTCTTCTACCTGCGGCGTGATATTTATCAGTTGCCTCCTCTTTTCTATATTAAACCAAAGTTCTTTTTTAAAAGATTTCATATAATAATAATTTTAGTGATGTTAATAAATAATTAATAAACAACAATAAATATTGTTTCATTTTTATTTTTACAAATATATATTTGTTATACCTAAATAAAACATAATTAAAAGAAAATTATTATGGCGTCAAAAATGGGAAAAACAAAGGGAAGAAACCAGGCAGTAAAACTTACGCCAGAGAATTATATTATTAAACGCGGCAGAACAATCCCAATCCACAAGTGCTATATTAACGAAGGATGGAATGAAACAGGTATAGCTGTTATTTATATTTCCCGTATACACAAAAATGGCTTTATTACCTATTGTAGTTACCTGGTTGACTTGTTATGCCTGGGTGTAACAGAGACGTACTACGAATTCAATATCCCGCAAAATGATATGAAGGAGCGATTTGAATTATCAAAAGATGGTTTTAATATGGTTGAGACAGATTACACCCTTGTTCATAACATTATTTATGGCGCTTTGGCCTTCGCTGAAGACCATGGCTTTAGTCCACATAAGGATTTTAGGATTACACGGGAATTTTTGGAGGAAGACACTGAGGCAATTAACATGATAGATATCGAATTTGGTTATAACGATAAGCCCTGTTTGATGGTAAATGAATCTGATCAAAATAAAGGTCAAAAAATCAAAACACTAAAGAAAAACGCCACAGAATATCGTATAGAATATTACGATAATAATGATGAGTTGACAGATAAAGAGGAAACAGACGGATTTGATGATGATGACAATGATAAAATTGAAGAGTTTGATGATGATTTTCCTGACAAAAATTCAATTTTAGATTTTACAGATGAAGATTTTTTTGCTCTTGAACAAGGGGAAAAAGATATTCCAATACGTTTTATCCTAGATTTTTTTCACAGACTATACGATTTGTTATATCCATTAGATGAAAATGAAACACAAGACTTTCAAAGATTATATGATATCCTCACAAGTATATCAATTCACCCGAAAAATGAACTACTTAGCAACATTCCTGATAATTTCGTTAAGGAGACAGGTGTAGATACAGAGACATTTTTGGCAATCCTGAGTCATAAACCAAAAAAAATGTTAAAAGATGTTTTACATTTGCATAAAAAATATCCTGATGAATTTTTCTACTACAGATTATTGGATATAATTTACGTATTAACCGATAAAAATAAAAAAAGGTTAACACTTTTATATGAGATGAACGAAAAATTCCCACATCATATCAGCCCCAAAATATACTTAGCAGAAGAATATTTATCAAAAGAATCTCAATATGTCCATATACCGGAATTATTGAACAATCACTTCACTCTCCAGGAGTTACAACCAGACAGATTAAGTTTTGGTTATGAGGAAGTTCTTTTTTTCTACAAAATAATGATACAATATTATGGTCATTACCAAGAGATCAATAAAGCCAGAACATATCTGTTTGCTATAAATGATTTAAACTCCAAATATCCTGATTATGAAGACACAGGTTTTATTATTGAAATTGAAGATTTAATGTCAATATTATTAACTATGTCAATATTAAATGTAATAGATAACGATGAATCAAAAAAAAGGATTGAAGCTCATGAAGATTCCGATTTAGTTAAAACATTTTTCAAGATACCTGAAAATCAACTTAAAAAAATCTTAGACAAAACATAAACTGAAAAATCCTGATTCCTAAAATAAAGTTGACTCATCATATTTACCTTTGAAAATATTCATAATTTGCATGTAAAAAGTTAATTTTGCAGAATATTTGAACCCAAATTGAGCGATTTTCGCTCACTGCCTGCCCCGTGCACGAAGTGTCGGGG
>CAZVTW010000551.1:0-3738 GCA_964629805.1 uncultured Bacteroidales bacterium
GGTTTACTTTCTTTTCCATAGCAATATTCTTTTTTCAGAAGAATTTACAAATTGCATACCAAAAGTGTCACGAAAAGAAAAGTCTTAAGATATTATCTTAAAGAACAATATAAACCATTTTGTGTTTTGATATTAGTATTGTATATTTATGATGATATTCTATTCCAACCAATAATATAAAAATGAGAAACAATCTCCGATATAAAAACCTGATTCGGCTCAAAACCTTTTTTTTACTCTGTGTTTTATTTTTATCTTCAAATGCAGGAATAAAATCGCAAACAGAACAGACACAGCGCATTCTGGTTATTAATTCATATCATGTCGGCTTTACCTGGACAGATGATATTGTTCGGGGAATTGGCGAAACCTTTCAACATGAATACCCATGTTGCGAATTAGTTTATGAATTTATGGATGCAAGAAGATTGTATTCAGCCACCTATTTTAATGTATTCAGGGAGTTTTTAAAGCTAAAATACAGGAACAGGAAAATTGATTTGGTTATTTGCTCGGATGATCACGCATTCCGTTTTTTTCTACAATGGCATAACGATCTTTTTCCCGGTGTACCATCAGTTTTTTTAAGTGTGAGTGGTTTTGAACCAACCATACTGGAAGGAAAGGAAATAACAGGTATTGTAGAGCGTTTGGATATTCGTAAAACCCTTGAAATAGCGCTTCATAATCATCCCAATACACGAAAAGTATCTGTCATAACCGATAAAACACTCACCGGTCAAACTCTGAAAAGAAAAGCCATTAACGCTTTTGAGCCATTTGAAAAGCAATTGCGATTAGAATTTATCGAGGATTTAACCATTGATGATTTGGAAAATGCTGTTTCTGAGATGGATGAAGAAACCATCATTTTTTTATTTATTTTTAGCAAAGACGAAAAAGACATTGTTTTTTCTCACGAGGAAAACCTTGATCGATTATATAAACATTCGAGCAGGCCAATTTATAGTGTTTGGGATTTTTATCTCGGTCATGGCATTGTCGGTGGTAAGCTCATGAGTGGTTATTATGATGGCCAAAAGGCCGCCAGACTGGCTATCAGGATACTGAGAGGAGAAAATGCATCGGAAATTGACCCTGTATTCAGCCAAAATCAGTATATGTTTGATTATGAGCTTATGGATCGATTCAACATTGAACAAACCAATATTCCTGAAAACAGTATCATCATCAACAGACAGATTTCATTTTTCCAGAAATACAGGTCCTATATCCTTTTTGCAATTGCATTAATCATAGTCGAAAGTTTCATAATAATTCTTTTGTATATCAATATACAAAGAAGGAAAAAAGCAGAAAGTAAATTGAGGGACAATGAAGAAAATCTGTCTGTCACACTACAAAGTATTGGCGATGCGGTTATAGTAACCAACACAACAGGAGTAGTAACACAAATGAATCCCATTGCTGAAAAACTTTGCGGATACAGGTTTAATCATCAGAAACAAGTATTACTCAATGATATCTTTAAAATATTTGATTCCCGGACTGGCGAACAGGCTGAAAATCCGGTTGAAAATGTGCTTAAAAATGGCCTTATTATTGGATTAGCGAATGATACGGAATTACACTCTCTGGATGGAAACGTATATCAGATTGCAGATAGCGCAGCGCCTATCCGGAAAGATAATAATGAAATTATCGGTGTTGTTTTGGTTTTTAGTGATGTTACACAGAAATATAAAACAGAAAATACATTGAAAGAGAGCGAATTACGTTGGCATTTTGCTCTTGAAGGCAGTGAAGCCGGGGTTTGGGACTGGAATGTCAGCACCGGTGACGTATTTTTTTCAAGCCGGTGGAAATCAATGTTAGGTTATCGTAATAATGAAATTAGTAATAGTCTTGAAGAATGGGACAAAAGGATACATCCGGAAGACAGGGATAAAGCATATGCTGACATAAAAAAACATATGGACGGGGAAGTACCTGTTTATATCAACGAACACAGGCTTAAATGCAAGGATGGTTCATATAAATGGATATTAGACAGGGGAAAAGTGATAGAATATACAGAAGACAAAAAGCCACACAGAATGATTGGAACCCATACTGACATCTCAGACAGGAAAGAAGCCGAAAATGAATTACGAAAAGCCAAAAATAAAGCAGAAGAAAGTGACAGGTTAAAATCAGCTTTTCTTGCTAATATGAGCCATGAAATCAGAACGCCTATGAATTCCATTCTTGGTTTTTCTGAATTGCTCAGGGAAAAAAGTGATGATGAGAAAGCCCGGGAAAAATATATTAACATTATTAATCAGAAAGGAAATCATTTATTGCAAATTATTAATGACATCATTGACATTTCTAAAATAGAAGCCGGGCAATTGAACATTAAGAAGCATAATTTTAATTTAAATGAACTCATTAATGATTTATTTGAAACATACAGGGCTGAACTTAATTCAAATGATAAAGATAGTATTGAATTAATACCACATTATGTTTTGCCTAAAAATTATAGTGAGATTTTTTCGGACAGGACAAGGCTTTATCAAATATTGTCCAATTTATTAAGTAATGCAGTAAAATTTACAGAAAAAGGAAGTATAGAATTTGGATATACCATTAAAGACAAGAAGTATCTTGAATTTTTTGTTAAAGATACTGGGATTGGTATACCAAAGGATAAGCTCAATACTATTTTTGAACGTTTCACCCAGTCTTTTCAAAAAGGTAAAAAACTTTACGGAGGAACAGGTTTGGGCCTGGCAGTTTGTAAAGGTCTGGTTGAACTCCTGGACGGACGAATATGGGTCGAATCAGCAGAAGAAAAGGGTTCGGCATTTTATTTCAGCATAGAGTTTGAAAACGTTCTGTCAAAAGAAGAATCTGCCAAAAAAGCAGTTACAATAAAAACAGCAAGTTGGAAAGGTAAAAAAATTCTGTTGGTTGAGGATGATGAGTTCAGTATAGCATACTTTTCTGAAATTATAAAAAAAACAGGAGCGGAGCTTATTATAGCAACCGATGGAAAAAAGGCATTAGAATTGTTTTCTGACGGAAATAATATTGATTTAGTACTGCTTGATATTCAACTACCAGAGATGGATGGTTATGAAGTAGCCCAAAAAATCAGAAAAAGCAACAAGAATATTCCTATAATTGCACAAACGGCATATGCAATGATCGAAGATAAACAAAAAAGCATCGAAGCAGGTTGTAATGACTATATAACAAAACCCATCAGAAAAGCAGATTTTATATCTTTATCTTCGAAATATCTTTTTCCAAATACAAGTTAAATGCATTGCTACAGTTGGCCGGGAAAAATTTTTGAAGTATGTTCAACGATATAAACAATATTTTACACCAATAATTTTTTATATTAAATATTTCATTCTATATTTGCACAAAATAATGAAGAAAAAAAAATGAAAAAGTTGCATCATCATAACCACAATAAAGGCTTAACCTGTAAAGTTTGCAAGTGAGATGCGACTATCTATGATATTTAGAATAAAGGCTTGCAATTTTTGCAGGCCTTTTTTATTTCAGGTTTAGGCATTTAGGTCGCACATTCCTGACTTAAAAAATTTTCTAAAGCATTAAATATGAAATATTCTATTGCACAACTAAATGCCTCAGGTAAGAATTATTTTAATGGTTTTAAACTGGTCTGTATGTTATGGTACAAAAATAATGAGAAAAATCACTTATTATTTGCATTAAAATAAATAAGGTCATCGACTTAGTTGAGACAGGTTAATTCGT
>CAZVTW010000552.1:0-3735 GCA_964629805.1 uncultured Bacteroidales bacterium
ATCATTATAATGGTCAGGTAGCTGGATTGTCACCAAGAATGGGTACTGCCCCTACACCGGGGATGGGTAAATTACATTCTGCTGCCAAATATGGTAGAGCTATGCATCGAGCTTATAATCCAGGGTCAAATTATGTATTAAATAAAGCAATACCAGGTTCTGGATTAAGACCTGATGCAGTGGATTATGTTAATAAAATAATTCGTGAATTAAAACCCAATAATCCTGCTGCGATAAGCAAAGGTTGGCGACAACTAAATCGTTATGTTAAGGAATTAGAAAAACAGTTTGGCCCTGGTTGGAAGAAGTTTTTAGATACATATTAATACTTAATCTTAATAATGGGAAATAAGAAAGAAATTATAGATACATTATCAAATATCTTAAAACCTAATGGATTCAAAAAAAAAGGAAATTTATGGTATCTTGAATCACACGAATGTTATTCATTATTAGAACTTGATAAATCTACTTGGGGTGGGCAGTTTTCAATTTTGCTTAATGTTATAGTTAAGGCCTTAAATAATATTGAAATCCCGAAGTCAATTTATGGTGGATTTGGAGGGTGGAGTTTAGATTGGCTGCTTCCAGAACGAGAAACCTTACAAAAAAGTTTAGATTTAGAGCGAGAAGATATTAATACAGTACAAAGAAAGACAATAATTGAAGACGCTCTGCAAAATTATGGTGTTCCCTTTCTTTTAGAAATTAATTCAATTGTTGGTTTAAAGAATGTTTTAGTCAAAAACAAGAGATTAAGATATCATACAACTTTAACGTTATGGAATTTTCTAAATATTGCTATTGATAAGGAACCTAAATTATAAAAATAAATATTCGTGTGTCCTGGTTGGTGCGCGTTTATATTTGTGTCGTATGACATTATTTGCAACGCGCGCCTAAAGAGATAATCAAGCCAAAAAAACCAATTGGTCTATAAAGCAGACATATATAACGCTTTCTTAATTTGATAAGTGAAATGTTACCGGACAGGGAACAAAAGAGCAACCTTAAAGGATGGCAGGAAAAGGCATTGATGAAAAATAAATGTCCGGTTTATTTTTTTCAACGCCTAAAGCACCTCCCGGAAATTTTTGAAATAAAAGGATAAAACAAGGTTTTGGTAATAAATACTAACAAAACAAAAAAAATAATGCCGTTTTATATGGTTCAGGCACAAAAATTTAAAATACACAGAGCATAAACTTTTAACCTATTAAACTTAAGAACGAAAGATCAATAAACCCGTAAAATTATGAAACGAATTTTTTTATGTATGGCAGTTGTGCTTTTTTCAGTAAAACTGCAGGCACAGATTTTTACTTATGAGTATGATAAAAACGGCGACAGGACACTCCGGTACACGGATTATGAATGCGTCAGTATTGATCCGGCCCTGGCTGGAAAAACACTGGACGGGTATGATTTTATTTACCCCAACCTTGTCAATGCGGATGAATACTGCTGGACCTTTTCCGATGGCGGGGAAGAATTGGACTATTGCACCGAAAATACTCATTTTATGTTGTGCAAAATTCCGGGTATCCGGCCTGGCGCCAATTACCAGGTAGCTGTTACCGCCAGAACCGCAAACGAATGGAAAACAGCATGCCCTGAATCGTATACAATAAACACAAGGCATATACCTGCTGTCTCGTGTTGTCTTGACGGAGAATGTACCATATGGCTAAACAGTGCAGACGATGTTATTGAATGTGATCGTGTCCCGGGGGCATCATATAAATGGAAACTCACAGACCAGGGCGGGAACGAATATGAATTTGAAACACGCTATAATACATTTTCCCCGGGAGATTTTGATTTCCCGGTCGACAGGTATCAGCTTTGTACAAAAGTTTATCTCAGTGGTATGTGGGGAGAATACGGGCCGGCTTGTGAACTTGTACCGGGAGATATTTTAACACCGCTGGTCATTCATTGCCCGGGCCGCTTTGATAATTATGACAGTTACATTGAATTGCACAATGCTCAAAAAGACTATCCTGATAAAACTTTTGAATATGAATTCCGCGTTGTTGACAGGAATACGGCTGCTGAAAAAACCATTTCCGAAACCTATGGTATTGACGAACCCGTCAGGTTGTATTTTGAACATCGCATGCTCATATACTTTTTTGAACCTCAACATCAGTACGACATATATGCCACCCTATATGTTGATGGTGAGCAGGGGGACGAAACACTGATATGCAGTCCGACGGTACAATTTACACAAAACCTCGCCATTAAAAAGGAACGTTTTTCTTCATCAAGTATAGAAATCTCCTGGACAAATGATAATGAACCTGAATGGTATACGGTGCGGTACAAACCTTTGTTATCAAATGAAGATTATAAAAGAGAATGTCCCTGGCAAAATAATCATGTTATTGAAAATCTTCAGCCGGATATGGAATATGAAATTAAAGTTGTAGCTGAATACATGAATCCTGACTTTGATTATTTTGTAAGCGATGTATATTCAACCGGCGATTTGTTTCATATATCTGGAAATTCGAAAATGTTATGCGGGGATATTTCCCATGAGTTTACCATCTCTGATATTGATACGGAAAGATACAATTACTGGTATGAAGTACCGGGAACAGACATGAACCATATCCCCATAGAATCATTCCCGTTCCGGGTAGATTTTCCCGGGTATCTCATTACTGCCACCCTCATGGTTCATGCTGAAGATAAAGTTAACGGACGGCATTTTGCCTATTCATGGGAACTCAGTGAATGTCTTGATGATTGTGGTATTACCGAATACCAGGGCAAATATTACGGGTCTGTTGACATTAAAGGCCAGTGCTGGATGGCAGAAAATTTAGATGCCGGCGCCCGGGTCGATTTTAATGATAAACTGTATACCGGGCAGGATGAAATCCTGAAATATTGTTATGATAACAATGACAACATGTGCGCTGAATACGGTGGTTTATATACCTGGGAAGCAGCAATGAAGGGCAGTATAGGCGATGCAGGTAATAAAAACGGCATTGGTACAACACAGGGTATTTGTCCGTCCGGGTGGCACATTCCCTCAAAACATGAGTTTTTATCCTTATGGGCACCATCTGATCAAGACCTGGCAGAAGGAGGCAGCCTGATGTTCAATGCAAAAAAAGCAGGACACGGCATGGTAAACTTTTGTCACAATAAAGAATCATATCCCTATAAGCTTGATGAAATTGGTTTCCATGCTCTTGGACAAACCGGTTCGTTCATCACATCCGAACCCTATTCCCTGCTGAAAGAAAGTTATTTTTTTAATGTTGGTCTTGACAACGAAAATCAAAAAGATAATTCGGTCTTTTGGTACAAATCGGATGCCGAAATGTTTCTTGCTTCCCTCAGGTGTGTCAAAGATAAGCCTGAAAACAGTCCTGTGTCGGATGATCCGGCACACAGCCTGACTGTGGTCATAGACAATGATTTTCAGGGTCAGGGTTCAACAACCAGGGATATAACATTCACCGTAACTGTCACAAATCCCAATGCAACAGCGGTGGAAAATATCATCCTGAAAAAAATCATGTCAGGGGGAATATCTATCTCCAATGGCTTTGGAAGTGACGGAAAAGAACTGGCTCAATTTGATTTGGCTCCTGGCGCGTCAAAAACAATCACATGTCCCGGGCAGGTCAACAATCATTGCGGACAGGTGGAATTCGGAATTGAAGTGGTACGTGCTGACGGCCTCACACCCGAAAATTACCCGCAGGTTTT
>CAZVTW010000553.1:0-3735 GCA_964629805.1 uncultured Bacteroidales bacterium
TTTTCCTCATATTGCTACATTATTCGGGTTTAATCTGTCCTTTTTCTATATGAAAATGCTTAAATGGAGTTTCAGTTCTTTCCATAATTTGTTTAATACGCTCTTTGTTTGTATCTGTCATAAAAATCTGACCAAAACTATCACCTGAAACAAGCTGAACTATTTTAAAAACACGTTTTTTGTCCAGTTTGTCAAAAATATCGTCAAGAAGAAGTAAGGGATTAAAATTATGAATTTTCTTGATAAATTCAAACTGAGCAAATTTTAATGCAATAAGAAATGTTTTTTGCTGACCCTGTGAACCGGTTTTTTTTATCGATTTTTCCGATAATGTGAAATTCAAATCATCTTTATGGGTGCCGGAAGTTGTGTATTGTAACACAGAATCTTTTTGTTGATTTGCGCGAAGTAATTCTTTTAATGGTGACCTGCTGAGCTGACTTGTGTACTCGAGGCCTACCTTCTCAGTTCCTTCTGATATATATTCGTAATATTCCCGGAAAATCGGTAACAATTTCTCAAAAAAGGATGAACGTTCTGCATGAATCATTTGACTAAAATGAATAAGCTGCTCATCCCAAATTTCGAGGGCTTGTTGATCAAACCGGTTTGCTTTGGCAAATTGTTTTAGCAAACTATTCCTTTGCAAGAGCGCACGGTTATATTTCATGAGTGATACCAAATACTCATGATTGTATTGTGAGATGACGCTGTCTATAAACTTTCGGCGTTCATCACTGCCACCACTGACAAGGTTATAGTCTGCAGGTGAGATGATCACAAGCGGAATATGACCAATATGATCTGAAAGTTTTTCATATTCCTTATTGTTTCGTTTGAGGATTTTTTTCTTTCCTTTTTTGAATCCGCAATAAATATGTTCTTCCTGTTGGTTCTTTGCAAAGGCGCCTTCGAGCATGAAAAAATCAGCACCAAAGCTGATATTCTGACTGTCTACAGGATTGAGGAAACTTTTGCTGAAAGACAAATAGTAAATGGCATCCAGAAGGTTGGTTTTACCAACACCATTATCTCCTGTAATACAATTAATATTATGTCCCGGCTTTATTTCTTCCTGGACATAATTCCTGAAATTCACCATTTGAAGCGACCTGAGGTACATGATTAACCAATAAATTTTTTGTGTGTAAAATTATCAGTGCATAAAGTAAGAAGGAAAAAGTTGATTTAATTTTTTATCTTCGTAGAAGTTTAAAAGCAATATTTCTTCCATATCCTTGGTTTATAGCCAGATTAATCCATATTTTGGCAAAATTCTCCAGTAAGTTTGCTTTTGAAAGATCCCCAAAGTCATGGCACTCAAGATTTAAATCCTCAGCAAGTTTTTTTACCGTATTTTTATCATCCTGATGGTCCCCGCAAATAAAAATATCAACTTTGGATGTACCATAAACCGGCCCTTTTAGATTTTCATATCCGGTCATATTAAATGCTTTAACAACATGTTCATTCTCTGTCAGTATTTGAAGAGCATCTGATGTGTTTTTGAAAGGAACAAGTGAATCATCAAATGAATTCATGGTGTCAATGATGATTTTATTTTTTACAGGTCCGGCCTGCACAATTAATTCACGCAACCCCTCAGGATGTATTGAGATTGTTATGATTTCGGCAAGTTCAATGGCCTGCCGGATATCATGGGCTGTAATATTGTCAAAGGATTGTGTCAGTTTTTGGATGGCAGGTTTATTATAGTCCCTGACACCGAGAAAAATATGATGTCCTGTCCTGGCCCAACCTTCTGCGAGTGTTTGTCCAACCTTACCTGTACCAATAATTGCTATATTCATAATCTCCTTTTTACTTTATCTCTGAGTCCACTCCTACAAGTCCCTTTTTTTGCCAGATTCTTCGTTGTATGTCTTGACTGAGACAAAAATTTTTTCATGCTCAAATTTCTGAGGAAAAACGAAATACTCATAAATAAATTATAAATCTTTTTATGTTATTAGTTGACCGTTTTCAAGGGATAAGCCTGTTATATAAATTTTTTTAGTAATCTCAAAAATAGAATCCATAATCTGAAAGTTAAAATAATCAAAAATAAAAAGATAAAATATTTCGGGATATATTTCAAATAAATTACATTTGCGCAAATTTTTTGAGAATTATAAGTTTTGAAGGATGAGTAAAAAGAAAAAACACGAAATTGAAACGATTGAAGATATAGAGCTTTCATTAACGAAAGCGGAACAATTTATTGAACGCAATCAGCGCCTCTTATTAGCCGTATTTATTGGAATTGTGGCTGTTGTTGCCGGCATCTGGGCATATTTCAGATACCTTGAAAACGAAAATCAGGCTGCCATGTCACAGATGTTTGTAGCTGAACAATATTTTGAGCGCGATTCTTTTGATTTGGCTATTCATGGTGATGGTAATTACCCGGGTTTCCTCGAGATAATAGACATGTACGGATCAACAAAAGCAGGAAACTTATCTCACTACTATACCGGAATTGCATACCTTAATCTCGGCGATTATGAATCAGCTATTGAACATCTCCAAAAATTTGATTCTGATGATATTGTCATGTCAACACTGTCATCGTGTGCAATAGGTGATGCCTACGTGGAATTGGAGGAGTACCGGAAGGCAATTGATTATTACCTGGATGCTGCTAACAAAAATGAAAATACTTTTACAACGCCAATTTACCTGAAAAAAGCGGCGCTTGTATATGAAGAGCTTGGCAATTATGAAAAAGCCCTTGAATTATATCTCGAAATTAAGGATCAATATCCTGATACCAACGAAGGTCGTCAGGCGGAAAAATATATTTCCAGGGTGAAAACCTTTGTTCTGAATCAATAAGGCATTGATAAATAAACTAATATTTAACATCATGGCAACAGAAGGAAAAAATTTGTCAATAGTTAAAGATAAAGATGAGAATCTGCTTTCAGCCGAAGATCTGACATTTGGTATTGTTGTTTCGGAATGGAATAGTGACATTACCGATAAATTATGCAATGGGGCACGTGATACACTTCTAAAATACGGCGCCAGGGAAGACGACATTATTATCAGACATGTGCCCGGTAGCTTTGAATTGACAAAAGGCGCAAAACTTTTTATTGATTATAAAACTGTCGATGCAATTATAGCCATTGGATGCGTTATCAGGGGAGAAACGCCTCATTTCGATTATATCTGCCAGAGCGTAACCGCTGGTTTAACTGAACTCAATGTGGTGACCGATATTCCTGTTATTTTTGGCGTCCTTACGGTTGACAAAATGCAGCAGGCTCTGGACAGGGCAGGTGGCAAACATGGAAACAAAGGTGTTGAAGCGGCAGTAACTGCCATAAAAATGGCTGAACTGGAAAATGAGTTTATAAGTGAATCTGATGAGTTCGATATTGATGATTTTGATGACAATGATGAAGATGATGATTTTGATCCTGATGATATTTATGATGAAATAGACAGGGATGACATCTTTAATACCTGATAATATCATTTTCTGCTAATATATTTTCAGCCTCAGCCTATTTTTTGGTTTTCCTCTTCGGGGACTTTCAGTAACTTTTCGTTTTTGCATTACACTGGTATTATTTTTTCTGAATAATTTAATGATTTGTTAACAATTCATTGAATTTTATTCCGTTATATATCTCTCAACACAACAAATATTTTCTTTTCTACAACAAATCATGTTTAATGAGTGTCCATCCATAAAGTAAGTGTCTCGGCCAGAAAGTTCGAGGTCGA
>CAZVTW010000554.1:0-3706 GCA_964629805.1 uncultured Bacteroidales bacterium
AAAATTCGAAATCGACAAAATATTCGGCAGCAGCTTCAATTTCAATATCAACATGATTTTGAGCAAGAACCTGTTTGAGCTTGTAAATGCCTTCAGTTACATTTTCTGTTGAGACATCGAATAAATCATGATTAAAGTGTGGTGTGGTAATTATTTTTTTATAACCCATATCCTTTAGCCTTCGGGCCATAGCTACTGAGGAGTCATAACTGTCTGAACCATCGTCAATATTTGGTATCAGGTGAGAATGGATATCAGTTTTGATGAATGAAAAGTCCTCAACAAGTTTTTTTTTAGGTTTCGGATTAAATATGTTGTGAAAGACATTCATTTCTTCGTTTCTTCTTTTTTTGTATACGAGTAATCAAAAATATAAGACAAAGAAAAACTGACAAGCTGGTATTGAGAATAATAAGTCGAAATGTCTTTTTCTTTTTGTAAAACGTTTGTAAAACTATGATAAAAACGTCCCTCAAACTGGAATGTTCCGATCGGGCTTTTTTTCTCAAAACCTAAACCTGCAGCTAACCCATAGGAAAATTGCTTAAAATATTCGATTCGGAGATCCTCCTTTAGCTCAAAATCAACATTGACTACCTCGTCGTAATTGAGAAAATAATCAATATAAGAACCAACATGAATCATTGCTCTATTGTTTTTTCTGCCTATGTCAAAGTGAGTCATTATTGGAAACTCAAGATAATCTGCATACACTTCTCTTACTATAAATTCCTGATTATAAGGAAATAACTGTCGCCAGCCTTTTATTGAATAATTCATTTCAGCCTGAACACCAAAATGTGGTGGTGAAATATATCTCAATAGTATCCCGGCGTGTTTTCCGGTAATATATCTATCCATAATTCTTGTTGGATTAAAATCGCCTGTGCATATATTCATTCCTCCTCTGACACCAACATTAAACTGTGCAAAGATATATGCCGGAAAACACAAAATAAAAATTATTATGATATTTCGAAAAATCTTTTTCATTAAGAATCAGTTATATTTTTTTCATTGGTCCTGGTCATGGCCCTGTAATGTTTTTCCCATTCCCAGGCCGATTTTAAGGCATCCGCCAATGATTTTTTTGATTTCCAGCCTAATTCCCTGTTTGCATATGAGGTGTCAGCCCATATTTTTTCGATGTCGCCCGGGCGCCTGTCAACAATTTTATATTTTAACTCAACGCCGGTGACCTCCTGAAAAGTATTAACAACTTCAAGCACTGAACTTCCCTGTCCGGTACCAAGATTAAAATATTCATACCTTTTTGAAGATTTGTTTTCTGCCAGCCTTTTGATGGCCACAACATGAGCCTGCGCTAAATCCACGACATGAATATAATCCCGGATGCATGAACCATCAGGTGTTTCGTAATCATTTCCGAATACTTTGAGCTCATCCCTAATGCCAATAGCTGTTTGTGTGACAAAAGGAACCAGGTTGTCAGGTACACCCAAAGGCAGTTCTCCAATAAGTGCAGAATCATGAGCGCCGATGGGATTGAAATATCTTAGAGAAATACTTTTAAGAAATGTATTTGCTTTGATAGCATCCTGGATAATCTCTTCATTTATTTGTTTTGTATTTCCATAAGGGGATAATGCTTTTTTAACCGGCGCTTCTTCTGTAACAGGTAATTGGTCGGGCTGTCCGTAAACAGTACAGGATGATGAAAATACCAGTGAAGGAATATGATGTGATTTCATGCCTTCTAACAAATGGACAAGCGATACAATATTGTTTTTATAGTATTTCAAAGGATTTTGGACTGACTCGCCAACAGCTTTTGATGCAGCAAAGTGCACAATAGCACTCATAGTCTTGTATTTTTCGAAAAATTCCTTTGTTTTCACCTGATCGCACAAATCAATTTTTTCAAACAAAGGTCTTTTCCCGGTAATTTTTTGTATCCAGTCCAGAACTTCAATTTTTGAGTTTGATAAGTTATCAACAATAACAACTTCAAAGCCTTCATTGATAAGTTCAACAACCGTATGAGAACCAATGTAGCCTGTTCCGCCTGTAACCAATATTAAATCTGACATATATAATTTTGTGTTAATTCTTACAAATATCTTTTATCAAGAGAGTCGGTTCTATTTTTATTGATTATGCTTCGCATGAAGAAAAATAGCAATATTTCAAAAATAAAACATTTAGAATGTTGCGAAGGTAATTATTTTTTGCATGATCAGAGGAAGAAATATTTTTGAAAATAGAAAAGCATGGCAAATAATGTGTCTGAGCTGTTCATTGATAAACTGTTAACCAGATTATTTGATTTTTAATGTTGAAATGAATTTACATAAAATTTAATTGTATAAAAGCCAAATTAATTTATACATTTACACCTTAAAAATAAAAAAATTATAATATCATGCGGGTTTTATTTCTGAAATTTAGTAAGTTTACTCGCTAATTTTGAAATATCTGCCACAACACGAAAATGAGACAATTAAAAATTACCAAGCAGGTAACAAATCGTGAAACGCCATCATTGGATAAGTACCTCCATGAAATTGGTAAAGTGGATCTTTTAACACCTGAGAAAGAAGTTGAATTGGCGCGTAAAATTCGTCGCGGTGATATAAATGCACTGAACAAACTTGTGCAGGCAAATTTGCGTTTTGTTGTTTCTGTTTCAAAACAGTATCAAAATCAGGGATTGAGTCTTCCGGATTTGATTAACGAAGGTAACCTCGGGCTTATCAAAGCAGCATACAGATTTGATGAAACCAAAGGTTTTAAATTCATCTCATATGCTGTTTGGTGGATTCGACAGTCTATCCTTCAGGCTCTGGCTGAACAGGCGCGTATTGTCAGGTTACCACTTAATAAAATAGGCTCTATTAACAAGATCAACAAAACATTTGCAAAACTTGAGCAGAAATATGAACGGAATCCCACCAACAACGAGATAGCTAAAGAGATGGAAGTGGCGCCAAAAGATATTCGGTCAGCTTTAAATAGTGTTTCAAAACACATATCAATGGATGCCCCTCTGGCCAATGAGGAAGAGGGCGGAAATATGTATGACATTTTGACAAATCAGGAAATACCCAGCCCCGACAAAACATTACTAAATGAATCACTTCGTAAAGAAATTGAGCGTTTGTTATCCACATTATCACCACGTGAAGGAGATATTATAAGAATGTATTATGGATTGAGTAGTAAACAAGCGCATTCCCTGGAAGAAATTGCCGAACATTTTTATCTCACCAGGGAGCGTGTCAGACAAATAAAGGAAAAGGCAATAAAAAAATTGAAATCGACAACGAAAAGTAAAATTTTGAAAACGTATCTTGGGTAAGCCCCTGTGATGATTACAATTTATATTCTTTTTTGAGCATTCATTTCCTCCACCACCTCAGCCTTATCTCCCACAAAAACCACCACATATGCTTTCACTGTTTCCATCCCTGCTTCCGGGCGGGTGATAAAATCATGCATTTCTTTGCTTTTTAGATAGTGTTGGAGTTGGGTTTTGGCTGTATTTGTTGCTTCAGTAATTGATGTTGCAGGGGCATTTGATTTTTTCAGGTATTTGAGTTCAAAAATAAACTGGTATTTTGGATAGAAAGGCGGACGATACAGGAACATGACATCAGGATATTTTTGGTTTATCTCCGGTTCGCTTTTTACATAATAAAAACCAGCTATGTTTGCGTATGCAACAAAGAGAAGTTTAATATACTTT
>CAZVTW010000555.1:0-3699 GCA_964629805.1 uncultured Bacteroidales bacterium
ATTGTCACGGTTACCTTGCGGTTGCCACCATGATTTCTGAATTCACATAAATATATACCCTGCCATGTACCTAAATCCATCTGAAAGTTTTTTATCGGAACGGTTATTGACTGGCCGAATAGCGAAGATTTCACATGTGCAGGCATATCTTCAGCTCCTTCGAGGGTATGTGTATAATATGGCTCACTTTCAGGTATGAGATTATTCATGATTGATTCAAAATCAACCCTGACAGAGGGGTCTGCATTTTCGTTGATGGAAAGGCCACAGGAAGTGTGCCTTGTGAAAATATTCAGAATACCTGTCTTAGGGAGATCGGGTAAATTCTTCTCAATAAAATGTGTGATAAGATGAAATCCCCTCGGGTATTCCGGTAATGTAAGATCTAACTGATTGACCATATTTGTGTTATTTAAAGTTACTTAATCACATGCAAAAATTTTACTTGATTTATGTGCCCACTCCTAAAAGCTTCAATGTTGCCAAACTCTTCGTTATCCCGATTAAGTCATGGTAAAGGTCGTCTTAAATGAGTAGATTCACGAATCTAATAAACAAAACTTATAAGAATTGTAGAAAACAATACTATTATGAAAACCTACTGAACTCAAACATCAACCAAAAATAACGCTAAAAATGCAGAGAACAAAACTAAAAATTGTAAATTGCGAATATTATCTGGTGATAACCTGTTTTTTAACCGGGTATATTTGCTCATTATTTACAAGTTTGCGGTTTTCTATATTTAACATATCTTTACAAAAATTTTAAATTCTTTTTATCATGAAACATACAGTATTATTACTATTCATTTCAATTATTTGTGTATCTGTCTCATTATCACAGGATTCAGGAGACAAGGCTTTTTTTAAGGAGTATGAAAAAGGGTATTATCATAATGTCATTCTCAAAGATGTCAGACATGTTGATAAGGAACTGGAAAAAGAAGAGTTGGATAAACGGTTTTTTATGGATCAAAGCGGATATGATTTACCCACTAAAATTTCATTGTACGAAAAAGTCTGGTCACAGCCTACCATTTCACAAGGCAATACCGGGACATGCTGGTGCTTTTCAACAATTTCCTTTTATGAATCCGAAATAAAAAGAATTCGCGGAAAAGAAGTCAAGCTATCGGAAATGTATACCGTGTATTGGGAATATGTGGAAAAAGCCCGCCGGTTTGTAAAGGAACGGGGAAATTCGCTTTTTAGCCAGGGTTCGGAAGGGAATGCAGTAGCCAGGATGTGGAAAAAATACGGAACAGTACCTCTTTCCGAATATACCGGACTTTTACATGGTCGTCAATTTCACGGTCATTCCAAAATGTTTAAGGAAATGAAATCTTACCTTGAGCATGTTGAAAGCATCAATGCCTGGAACGAAGAAGTTGTCCTGGAAACAATACAAAGTATCATGAATCATCATATAGGGGCGCCACCGGAAGAATTTGCGGTTGATGGCACTAAATATACCCCCAAAACGTATCTGAGTGATTATTTACAAATAAATCCTGATGATTATGTTGAAATCTTGTCATACAAACAAGAGCCTTACTGGCAAAAGGTTGAATATAAAGTGCCTGACAACTGGTGGCACAGTGAAGAATATTACAACCTTCCTTTGGATGATTTTATGGAAATAGTTCATAAAGCTATCAGGGATGGTTATTCCATGAGCATAGGCGGAGATGTCTCGGAGGCCGGATTTCTCAGGACAACCAATTGCGCCATGGTTCCCACTTTTGATATCCCGTCAGCATATATTAATGAAAATTCCCGTCAGTTCAGATTTTCAAATGGCTCAACAACTGATGATCACGGTATGCACTTAATCGGGTATTATGAAAAAGACGGAACAGACTGGTATTTACTCAAAGACTCAAGCTCAGGCTCACGAAATAATGATACGGATGCGCCAGAGTTTGGTCATTATTTTTTCCATGAGGATTATGTAAAACTCAAAATGATGGGATTTACTATTCATATGGATGCAGTAAAAAAGTACCTTAAAAAATTTAAGTAAATAGATGTACATAGATGGAAAAAGTTCAGGACACAATCATTATCATTGACTTCGGTTCACAATATACTCAATTAATTGCACGCAGGGTCAGAGAATTAAATGTATATTGTGAAATTTATCCTTATAATCTGTTACCGGCTTTTGGTCATGAGGTAAAAGGAGTTATTCTGTCAGGAAGTCCGCATTCTGTGAGGGATGCATCTGCACCGGTCATCAATCTTGATACAATCAAAGGGAAATATCCGGTTCTCGGAATTTGTTATGGGGCTCAATACATGGCACATCACTATGGCGGTGAGGTTTTACCTTCAAACAAGCGCGAATATGGCAGGGCAAACCTGGGATTTATTGATGATAGTTCACCTTTGTTTCGGGGTATACCACAAAACACCCAGGTCTGGATGTCTCACGGTGATACGATTGCTCGTTTACCTGTTAATTATAAAACAATAGCCAGCACAGCCAACGTAGAATTTGGCGCTTACAAAATCGACAATGAGGAAACATACGGAATTCAGTTCCACCCGGAAGTCTATCATACCAGGAAAGGGAAGGAAATATTATACAATTTTGTCGTTAATGTGTGTGCTTGTAATCAATCATGGACGCCGGCTTCATTTATCGAAACAACTATTGCCAATCTCAAAGAAGAACTTGACGGTGAGCAGGTTATCCTGGCGCTTTCAGGCGGCGTTGATTCAACCGTAGCAGCTATGCTTCTGAATGAAGCTGTTGGAGACAACCTGCATTGTATCTTTGTAGACAATGGTTTGTTAAGGAAAAATGAATTTCAAATTGTTCTGGATGCTTACAAACGGATGGGGCTGAATGTCACTGGTATTAACGCAAAAGAAAAATTCCTGAATGATTTAAAAGGCGTAACTGATCCGGAACAAAAAAGAAAATCAATCGGCCACAACTTTATTAAGATATTTGAAGAACAAGCCCATAAAATAAAAAATGTTAAATGGTTAGCCCAGGGCACCATATATCCTGATGTCATAGAATCAATTTCTGTTAACGGACCTTCAGCTACCATAAAATCGCATCACAATGTTGGCGGGCTACCCGAACGTATGCACCTTAAAATTGTTGAACCGCTCAACTTACTTTTTAAGGATGAAGTAAGAAAAGTTGGGCGTGAACTTGGTATGGTTCCGGAGATAATAGGCAGACATCCGTTTCCCGGGCCGGGTCTGGCTATCAGGATACTTGGTGAAGTGACCCCTGAAAAAATTGCACTCATACAGGAAGTTGATCATATTTTCATCAGCGAGCTGAAAGCCCAGGGACTTTATGACAATGTCTGGCAGGCGGCTGCTATTCTGCTGCCAATCCAGTCAGTCGGTGTGATGGGAGATGAAAGAACATATGAATTCGTGGTCGCTTTGCGTGCCGTAACCTCCACAGATGGCATGACGGCAGACTGGGTTCACCTGCCATACAACTTCCTGAGCCATGTTTCAAACGAAATAATCAATAACGTAAGAGGTGTGAACAGGGTTGTATACGACATCAGCTCCAAGCCTCCTGCAACGATTGAGTGGGAGTAGATTTTGAGTGGTTTAGAGTATATTTCGCCAAATCTCACAAAAAAACTGATGGAGATTTCGTTATTTCCTAAAATCCGAAAGATGAATTTATTAACCGCAGAGGACGCAGGGTAACGCAGAG
>CAZVTW010000556.1:0-1602 GCA_964629805.1 uncultured Bacteroidales bacterium
GGGACTAAAATATATATGGACACAACTGATTTCAGAGCTGCAGAAATGTTGAGACCCAGAATGTTTGAAAAACACATTGTTGAAAAAAGAATGAGCCAGTATTCAAAAATCATCCCGCGTATTTCGAGTATTGAATTCCCGACCAGGACATAAGTTAATGACTGGAAAGCAGACAAAACAAACAGATATATGATTTTGGAATTGAGATATCCCAGTCTGCTGAGGTTAAGGAATGATTCCCTGCGTAATATTTTCCTGTCCCTGATAATTTCTTCCGAACTCACTGTTAATCCGATAAACAGGGCAACAATCACGCTCATGAGTATGAAGGCGGGTATATTTTCATTTTCACGAAAAATATATGTCGCTCCCTCTTTCAGGGGAACACTGTATCGGCACAGAAATGCTAATATGGCTGCCAGTAAAGGCGCTTCAAACAGATTGATTAAAATATATTGCTTATCCGATATTTTTGAGAGAACATTCCTGGTAAAAAATACCCGAAATTGACGGAAAACATTTGGCGCCCGGAATAATCCTTCGGGGACTTTCGTTTGTTCAGTTTTGGACTTCTGTTCTTCTTTTTTGCTATCCCTGAAATGACGATACCATTCTTCAGGTAGTATTTTTCGCTTTTTTATCAATTCGCCCCTGGTATTGACCGCTTTCTCCTCAAGGATTTCCAGAATAAGTTCCGGGTTAATATAACCACAGGAAGTGCATTCACTGATTGATGCTTCCGTATGCGAACTTATCGTTTTAAAATACACCACGGCCTCAACCGGATTGCCAAAATAAACAGGATATCCGCCTTTGTCAAGGACAATTATCTTGTCAAATAGTTTGAATATTTCATTTGACGGCTGATGGATATTAATAATAACAAGTTTATCCTGTAAGGTCTGATCCTTAAACAATTCCATCACTTTCAAAGAGTCAGAAGATGAGAGGCCGGATGTTGGTTCATCAACATACAGAATATGTGGTTCACGGATAAGCTCAAGGGCTATATTCAGGCGTTTTCGTTGTCCACCGCTGATATATTTATTCAGCGGAGTTCCGACTTTAAGATGGCTGATATCATATACGTCCAAATCAATTAGCATATTGTCTACAAGCCTGTCTGTTTTTTCCCTGTCAAAATCTGCGAAGCATAGTTGAGCATTATAAAACAGATTCTGCCGCACAGTTAATTCCTCAAATAGCAGATCATCCTGGGGTATAAAACCGATTGAATTTTTTAAAGTGTTTTTATTCTCATACAGGTCATGCCCGTTAACATAGACATTCCCCTTATCAGGCGACAGGGTACTGTTGAGAATATTTATTAATGTCGATTTGCCGGTTCCACTTCCACCCATGATTCCAATAAGTTCACCGGAAAACGCCGAAAAACTGAATTTTTTTATCCCGTTGTAACTTTCCGGGTATGTATACTCAATATTCTTAACATCCAGGCGAATCTGTTGATGTTCTTCAAACAGCATTGATTTTGCAACATCTTTATAGTAGACTGGCTGTATTTTAGCGCTTCTGATGGCAGAACCTTTGTTTAAATGATATATTTTGTTCCGGGTAATCGGGAAACTATCCAAAAACAGA
>CAZVTW010000556.1:1702-3697 GCA_964629805.1 uncultured Bacteroidales bacterium
TGACCCCTGAATAATTTCAAGAAGGTGCGAAACGAGGATCATTTTTTCCTTCTTTGTCAAATCATTGTTTAAATGATTGCAAATCAAGAGTATTTTGACTGAAAACTTACTCAATAATTTGTTATTAATTGTATTATCATTCTCTTCCGGGTATAAATTGATTCTTTTTGAATAAAACCTGTAAATATTAAAATAATCTTCAATTGCGCTTTGGTTCAATAGCTTTTGAAGATATTCTTTTACGAGATGCTCAGTATGGGGAACACTTTCAGTGTCAACATTCGATACGATTGCGAATAAACGCATTATAGATTTTAATACAGATATTTTCATTACCCGGGAAAAAGTTTAATTGTTAATTCTACTGTGTTAGATTTAAAGTAGCTAATTTTAATTAGTGTTCATCCATAAAGTCTGGAGTTTTTTATTAACGATAAAGATATTAATTTTACCTCATCCTTAACAAAAAAATAAACATCTCACATTAAAAAAAAAATACTAAAAGGGTTATCATTATAAGACCACTTCCAGGAAACTACCACATCCCTGTACGATCGGTAAAAAAAAATAACCCATATTATAAATACACATTTTCTTCGAACTTTTTTAGCTTGGTAGTTTTCGAGAGAGAAAATGTGAACTTACTTTATGAACGGTTTGGTTCAATATTTTCAAAATTATTACGTAAAGTTCGGGTATTAATTTTAGAAAAAAATAACCTGAAAAGGTTATTTTTGGGGTATTATTTTCCGCAAAAAGACAGTATGGCGCTGAGTGGAAAATATCTAAATAAACAGGAGATTTGCGTTAAATGTACTTTGAAAAGAGTTGAATAACATTATTTTTGAAACATACTAAGAAACTGTTTAAATTTTATCTTTTGATTTTATTATGTGCCCTTTTTGTCTGAATTTCGTTATATTTTCCTTAAACAGTTTCAAAACCACAATAAATATTACTTTTATTTTTCGAAAGAAGTTGTTTATTTTTTAATAATTTTGTTGTAATATAAACGCAGTGTATTCATAATTGATTATAATAATTCTTTTTTAACATTATATATTTATAATATACTGGAACAGAGCATAACTAATTAGTGTCTGTCCATAAAGTCCGATCTCTTCGTTGGATTAAAAACCCTAAATCCTCATGTACATTAGTACACTGCGGTTTATGATTTTTAATCCGCCTCGACCTCGAACTTTCTGGCCGAGACACTTACTTTATGGATGGACACTAATTAATTAGTGTCAATAAGAAAACGCATGATTTTTCGAAAGCGAACGATAATTATTATTTAATCATGCAGGGTTTCAACTATCAATCAAAAATAAAGAAACATACACGTGAAAAGGAGCATAACATATTGGATAGAATCAGATGGAAAATATCTTGGTTTCCTGAATGAATTCCCTGATCACTGGACACAAGGTGATGATTTTGATGATTTACAGGAACATCTTAAAGATTTATTTAAGGAATTTACAAAAAATGATATCCCTGGAATACGTAAAGTAACAGAAATTGAAATTGAATGAAACGGAACCTGCTGATTAAAAAACTAAATACTTTAGGATGTATTCTTATTCGGCATGGAAGCAAACATGATATTTACCACAATCCTTTAACAGGGAAAACACAACCTGTTCCGAGGCATTCCGAAATAAACGAAATACTGGCAAAAAAAATCATTAAAGATTTGTCAGGGAATTGCGAATAAAGGCTACTTTCATTCCATTTTTTAATCCCCAAATTTTGGTGAGAATTGAGAAAAGTCGATGAGCTCATTACGGTTTTTTATATAGCGCTATAACGTTTGTTTTTCATCTTCATTCAACCCACATTCCACAGCCGGTAAATTTTCAAACAGGAAAGAGAATGAACTGATTTGTTCGGAAAATACTACTGCTTTATCATCAATACTAGCATTTGAAATATATTTACCCGGAAACCTCTTTTATTGAATCAAATGAGAATAAGTTATTTAGGTTATCT
>CAZVTW010000557.1:0-3693 GCA_964629805.1 uncultured Bacteroidales bacterium
TCTAATACCTTATTTGTATGAAAAAAAGAGACAAAGCGATTAAAGATATCACTTCTGGTGATGAAATTGAAGGCATCATTTCGCGGTCTGATGTTTGTTACGTTGACATGGTTGACAGAGACAGGCCTTATGTACTTGTACGAAATCGCCATCAAGTTGATGAATATTAACTTGATGGCTTGGTTGAGTTAATGCCGACCGACTATCAATCATAATAAATGAACGAAGTGAAATTTATTAAGCTCATTGATAGCGGATCGGTATTGGGTTTAATTTCGGTTACCGGGATGGCACTATCTACCTGCACTGTGCCAAAGAAGATAAAAAATCGATATTTTAAAGAGAAACAATCATGTTTGTGTGCAATTTGATACTGACAGGGGGCTGTTTTCCAGGCACGAACATGTTGCTTGTTCCTGGCGGATGAAATACAGGAATGTCCTGATACACGGTAAAGCTGAATTCGTGGAAGAATTTGATGAAAAAGTGAATGCTCTTGAAATCTTTATGAGCAATTATTCTGATATGGAGTTCAAATTTTCCAAACCCGCAGTCAACAATATTTGCATCATTAAAATAAAGGCTAAAAAAATGACCGGAAGGTCTTTTGAGTATTGAGAAAGGGGTTAAGTTGGGGAGTTGGGGAGTTGTTTGAAAAAGCCACAAGTTGCAAACTTGCGGCAGTGCTGGGGAAAGAGGGAAGAGGAGAAAGTGAGAAAAGGAGAAAGCCGGAAGTTCGGGAAAATAAGCCGGTCGAAAGGGAATTGCCACGGAATGGCAACATAACGATAGAAATTATATTGCAGCGTGATTGTTGCGCCCCCGGAGGGTAACAGTAATCACGCCATTGATTTCTGACTCCCCTGCTCTAACCAAATCTCTTCTTTATGTAATTGGTTTTAAAATGCAGGTCTGTCTTCTGACTCCCCTACCCTATCTTGCTTGATGAAACAAATCAATGATTGAATCAGCGCTTTTTTTTATTTCCGGTGTTAAGCCTTCTCCAAAAGAAACATCGGCTGGTTGAATGCCTAAAATAAAAACCTCCTTTTGTATAAATTCAGAGATTCTTTTGAGTGAGATGTTATGAGTATTTGTCGTGTAATCCCTGATTTCATGAACAGCCAGCAAATCAAAATATCCCGGTTTTCTGTTTATATCAACAACATCTAAAAGTAATACAGTTTGAGCAGGATGAAGATTGATGGGTTTTAAGTAGTTTTCAATGCAGACCTCGACAATCAAAGAACAGATATTGTCATTTTCTTTGATTTTATGACAGATATAAACACCTGCCCCGTCATCTTTTTTGAGTACATTTCCTATTCCGGTGCAGAGTATTCCTTTTTGATAATGCTCATCAATAAACTTTCTAATTTTTAAAATGTTAGTTTCATGCTTCATGATTTATTCAGATTAACCTTATAATAAATACTGTCATTCACTACCAGTTTCTACATCTACAGAATTATATTCAAATATAAACAATTGGGAGATTAAAAAAAAATGCTTACATTTTAGAAAAAAAACAGCTATGAAAACAAAAACTTATCTACTGCAACTCAGAATTCTTTCTGTATTAATACTTTTAATAAATTCAGGGCTTATTGCCCAAACATATAACATTGTTGATTTTGGGGCAAGAATACATAAAAAATCGACCAATCAGATACAGGAAGCTATTGACAAGTGCCATAATGAAGGTGGTGGCCAAGTCATCATCCCGCCCGGAACGTATATTACCGGTACACTCTTCCTGAAAAGCCATGTTCATCTTCATCTCATGTCGGGCTCAGTGCTTTCGGGAAGCCTTGACACTGCTGATTACTGGCATGCAGGAGAAAAACACGGGGTTTTATATGCAGAGGACCAAACGAACCTCACTATCAGCGGTCGCGGGACAATACAGGGTAATGGCATTCATTTTCACGACAGTACAAAAAACCACCTGTATTTTGAATTTAACAGGGAGGTTATCAGGCAGGAAGAAAACTACATGAAAGAAGGAGTTTTTTTTACTGACGGACCCATTGCAAAAAAAAGCCGGCCAGGCATGTGCATCAAACTGTTTTTTTGTCAGAATGTAAAGATTCTGGATGTTGTTATTAAAGATACACCTTCCTGGGCAATTCGCCTTGGCAATTGCGATGATGTGGAAGTCAGGGGAATTACAATTTATAATAACCTGCTCATCCCTAATAGTGACGGAATCCATACAACCGTTTCACGTAATGTGCGTATTTCAGATTGTGACATCCGTGCTGGTGATGACGCCATCATCGTAACGGGATTTCCGCAGAAAATCAATGTCCATGGCGAATTAGAAGGACAGGACGATCCACATACATTTGGTAACCATACTCAAATAGCTGAAAACATCACTGTTACAAACTGTATGCTTCAGTCCATTTCATCCGGCATACGGATCGGCTATGGAGCAAAGAATATGCGTAACTGCACATTTCAGAATATTGTCATTTATAATTCAAACCGTGGAATAGGCGTCTTTACACGTGATGAAGGTTCTGTTGAAAATATCCTTTTTTCGGATATCATCATAGAAACAAGTCTGCACAACGGGCAGTGGTGGGGCAATGGCGAGCCAATACACATATCAGCTATTAATCAAAATAAGGACCGACCATTAGGAACTATTCAAAACATTCAGTTTGAAAACATTATAGCGCGGGGAGAGCAGGGCATTATTGTTTATGGCGCTGAACCGGATATAATAAAAAATATTTCCTTCAAGAATGTCCAGTTGACAATTGTCGATGGGGAAGAAAGCGCTTCATACGGCGGAAATTTCGACCTTCGCCCGACACTCCGCCTTGATGATCGCATTTTTGAACATGATATTCCCGGCTTATATGGCCAAAAAATTGAGAATCTAACGATTAAAGAATTTGATTTACGCTGGGGAGATGACCTTGAAGAATATTTCACTCATGGAATTCAATGCCATGACATCACAGGCCTCATTATTGATGGGTTTAATGGACAGCCTGCGTTTAACAGGGAATCTGACTATTCCGTTTTTTTGCAAAACTCGCGGGTTTTGAATATCCGGAATTGTATTAGTGAGGTTGAAAAAGAGAGATTTTTAAAAAGATCAGGAAAATTCTCAGACACTGGCATTGTTATGAACAATATGACAGACTTGCCAAAAAAATAATACTTTAAGATAAACCATTTTTAGCATAAAATATTTGATCTCAACCATCTTTTTCCCTGGCTTTTTGGACTTCTGCCCAAAATGGCTTATTGAGAAAACTGTTTTCATCAAGTCTGCATAATTGTTCAAACATCGGCTTTGTAACAGTAAAAGTGAGAATATCTGAGGGAAGATATTTACGCATGGCAATATCTGTTGCTCCTATAATAGCTTCAGGCTTATTCTGGTCGCGGAAGGACGGTAGCATTTGACCGCAACCTGACGCAAATGGTGATGAAACAACAGTGATATTGTCTGATTCCTGATAGTAATGTGCGCCTGTTACAAACAGGCTTAATTGATCAGGGTTAATAAAAAATGTCACAGTACGAAGTTGCTCATAATAATCTTCCTTAAGCGGCCCGATAATAAGGTGCGGATTTTCTGCCTGATAATGATTGTTTTCGTCTATCCATTGTCCCATAAGGTCGGCTGTTGCTTTCAATCCTTCTTTTCCGTGAAGGAAATCAATATAATTA
>CAZVTW010000558.1:0-3686 GCA_964629805.1 uncultured Bacteroidales bacterium
TTTGCGGCGGGACCGGCTTATACATTGAGTCAGTGCTGAAACAATATCAGCTCCTTGAAGTTCCTGAGAATCCAAAATTAAGGGAACAACTCTTTAATAAATCATTAGAAGAACTCACTTTGCTGCTTAGGAAGTACAAAACTCCGCATGCTACTACTGATACTGAAAATAAAGAACGGATTGTACGCGCCATTGAAATAGAAATGTATTACGAAAAACATCCGGATCAGAAAGTTGAGTTTCCAAATTTAAACCCTGTCGTATTGGGAGTAAAATATGACAGGATGTCAAGAAGAAGAAAAATCACTGAAAGGTTACATGAAAGGCTGGATAACGGGATGGTCGGGGAAGTTAAACGATTACTTGATAAGGGTGTTTCTTCTGACATGCTTATCCGGTATGGACTGGAATATAAATTCATTACATATTATCTGCTTGGAAATATATCATATGAAGAGATGATCACAAAACTCAATATTGCTATTCATCAGTTTGCAAAGCGTCAGATGACCTGGTTCAGAAGAATGGAAAGACAGGGAACAAAAATATTTTGGTTTGATGGTTATGAACCAATAGATAAAAAAATAGAAAGAGCATTAAAACTGATTTCAGGATAGTTGAACAAAATATACCAATTATCACGTCCGGGGGGATTACCGGAGCAGTGTCGGTTATATGTTTATAAGATTGACTTAAACTGTAAAACCTTTTTTACAGGTCAGTTGTGATTATGAATGAAAAAATGATTACATTTGTATATAATCAACTAAATAAAAACCATGGCCTTGAGGAAAATAAATGATCAAATTTTCATTCAATGCTTAAAAACTACAAATTATGGATTTAAGATATCAGGAATGTTCCAATTCACTGCGGCATTATTCAAGCCAGATTTTTAAAATTCGAACGACCGCCCTGGTGCATGGATTAGCCATATTAATTCTTGCCGGAAAACTATATATCGATCAGGTTTTTGCACTGTTACTATACGCAACAATTGCCTATGGTATCTTATCTAATTTTGTTCTGTTATTTCTCCATATAATCAATTATAACCATTTTGAAAAACTACTGGGAACAATCAGGGAAATTGAAAAAGAGGTTTTTGCCAAAGAATTATCCGAGAATAAAAGATTACCCTGGACCTGGTATAGCGATATTCGAGGTGATGAACTATGGTTAAGACTTGTCCATTACAGCACATTCATTCTTATTTTTCTTGCCTATATTGTATTGATCTTATTAGTTGGTTTTCACCGGTTTTTATTCTAAGATGAATAATGCTGTGAAGCAGGATGCTTTATTTTATCTTTTATGCTGAAAACCGTACATTTAAGTAAATCAAAAATGAATAAATTATGGCAAAATTCACAAAACAGGATGCCCTGAATTATCATTCAGAAGGCAGGCCGGGAAAAATTGAAGTCATTCCCACAAAACCGCATTCTTCTCAACTTGATCTATCGCTTGCATATTCACCTGGTGTAGCCCAACCCTGCCTTGAAATTAATTCTAATCCCGGTGATGTATATAAATACACAGCAAAAGGAAATCTGGTTGCTGTTGTTTCAAACGGAACTGCTGTCCTGGGGCTGGGAGATATAGGTGCCGCTGCCGGAAAACCTGTTATGGAAGGGAAAGGTTTATTATTTAAAATTTTCGCTGATATTGATGTTTTTGATATTGAAATTGATGAAAAAGACGTTGATAAACTTGTGGAAACCGTTAAAGCAATTTCTCCTACTTTTGGAGGCATTAATCTTGAAGATATCAAAGCACCGGAATGTTTTGAAATAGAGGATCGCCTTAAAAAGGAACTCGATATACCTGTTATGCATGATGACCAGCACGGAACAGCTATCATATCAGGGGCAGGATTATTAAATGCACTGGAACTTGCGGGTAAAAAAATAGATAAGGTCAAACTTGTTGTCAGTGGCGCTGGCGCTTCTGCTGTATCTTGCACGAAATTGTATATTTCGCTGGGCATGAAACCGGAAAATATCGTAATGCTTGACAGTAAGGGAGTCATAAGAAAAGACAGAAGTGATCTGAATAGATTTAAGCAACAATTTGCTACCACAAGAGACTTACATACACTTGCGGAAGCAATAAAAGGCGCTGATGTATTTCTGGGTTTGTCGGTTGGAAATATTTTGACCAAAGAAATGGTTAGGTCAATGGCTAAAAACCCGGTTGTTTTTGCCCTGGCCAATCCAAATCCTGAAATATCCTATGAAGATGCAATCTCTGCCCGGGGTGATATCATCATGGCCACCGGCAGGTCTGACAATCCGAACCAGGTGAATAATGTTTTGGGTTTTCCGTTCATTTTCAGAGGCGCTCTCGATGTGAAAGCAAAGGAAATAAACGAAGAAATGAAAATTGCCGCCGTCCGGGCGCTTGCAAATTTGGCAAAGGAGGAAGTTCCTGAGGATGTTAACACTGCTTACCAGGAACTAAATCTGAAATATGGAAAAAATTACATTATTCCAAAACCGCTTGACCCCCGACTAATCATAACTGTGGCTCCTGCCGTTGCCAAAGCTGCCATGGAAACAGGGGTAGCAAGAGATAAAATCAAAGACTGGGAAGAATACAAAAATCTTCTTGTGAAAAGACTTGGCAGAGATAATAAACTTATCAGGGCTATCACTGACAAAGCGAAAAGAAATCCCAAACGTGTTGTCTTTGCAGAAGCCGAAAATCCTAAGGTACTCAAAGCAGCCCAAACTGCATTGCACGAAGGTATTGCCAAACCCATTTTGCTTGGTATTGCTGAGGATATTGAAAAAATCATTTGTGACCATGATCTTGAGCTGGAAGATGTTCCCATCATTGATTTTAGATCAAAAAATGAAAATGCCAGGCGTAAACAATATGCTCAAATCCTTTTTGAAAAGCGAAAAAGAAAAGGTCTTACTTTAGATGAAGCCTTAGAAAAGATGCTAAACAGAAATTATTTCGGTACAATGATGGTAGAAACAGGAGAAGCAGATGCTTTTATCTCCGGATTAACGACAAAATATGCTGATACCATACGTCCGGCCATCCATACTGTGGGTATCAAACCTGAAATAAATCACATTGCCGGTATGTATCTGATGATCACCAAAAAGGGACCCTTCTTCTTTGCCGATGCCACTGTCAATCCACAGCCTGATGCTAAAACATTAGTAGATACAACATTGGTAACCGCTGAAGCAGTTAAAAAATTTAACATAACACCTGTTATTGCTCTGGTTTCGTATTCAAATTTTGGATCTGTCAGAAAAGGAAGTCCCCTCCGGGTGCAGGAAGCTATACAAATACTTCACAGTGAACATCCTGATCTTATAGTTGATGGCGAAATACAGATGAACTTTGCCCTGAACAAGGAATTACGAATGAGTAAATTCCCTTTTTCCAAAATTGCAGATAAAGATGTTAATACAATCATCTTCCCGAATCTTGGAGCAGGTAATATTGCCTATAAAATGATGCACGAAATTGGAAATTCGGAGGCTATCGGGCCTATTTTGCTTGGTATGAAAAAACCTGTTCATATTATTGCTATGGAAAGTTCTGTACGCGAAATAATTAATATGATTGCCATTGCTGTTGTTGATGCACAAAATATCTAAATGTATTTTGAATTAGTGTCTGTCCATAAAGTCCGATCTCTTCGTTGGATTAAAAACCCTAAA
>CAZVTW010000559.1:0-3682 GCA_964629805.1 uncultured Bacteroidales bacterium
CAGCTTGAATTAAAATCTAATCCACCAGGCATCTATTTCCTGAATTTTTTACATCGAAATATCAACATCAACCGAAGGATTGTTGTTTATTAGAAGATTTTTTATTAATGATGGAGGAGAAATGAGGACGTATAATTTGATTTTGGTTTTTTTGATTATTACTTTTTGTCAAAATTTTTATTTACAGGCACAGCAAAAATACCCGGGGCAAGCGCCCCTAAATGATAATTACATTGATTTTATCAATCAACCTGATAAATATAAAGGTAATTCTTACGTGCCCATGCCATTGCAATTGCAGTTTAGTAAGAGAGGGACTGATTATCAAAAAAGCAGCCAGGATAAGGAACTACCATCAGGATTTGATCTGAGGGATGAAGGATTTGTCAGTCCGGTAAAAGACCAGGAAGCTTTCGGATCATGCTGGTCTTTTGCTACTATGGGCGCCATTGAAGCACACTGGAAAAGACTGGGACTTGGAATCTGGGACCTTTCGGAAAAAAACCTGGTGACATGTCACGGATTTGAATGGCAATTTTCAGAGAAAGGCGGCAATTATCAGATTGCTTTTGCTTATCTTAACCGGCGCGACGGACCCATTACTGAATCAAAGGATCCTTATAGCACCCTTGATAACAATTCAAAGTGTGTAACATCATATCAGCCTGATGCCTTTGTCGATGAAATCCGGTATATCCCTTCAGATCCTGCGGCAATAAAACAAACCATTTTAAACTTTGGGGCAGTGGCTTCGCTGATGGCCTATGGCATTGGTGGCTCCGAATCTCCATATTTTAGTCCTGATGATAATACCTTTTGGTACAACGGCACGGCGCCTACAGACCATGGTATCCTGATTGTAGGCTGGGATGATGATAAAGTTATTACCCGCGGGACTCGTCGCAACAGTATCTCCACAACCGGGGCCTGGATTGTTAAAAATAGCTGGGGTAGTGACTGGGGAGATAATGGTTTTTTTTACGTGGCCTATGACGATACACGAATATTAACTGAAAATGTCATTTTTCCGACAAGAAGCAAATACGATCCAAAAGAACATGTGTATTTTTATGACGAACTTGGTCCTGTCACATCTTTTCGTGGGCATAAAAATACCGGTTACGGACTGGTTAAGTTTGAAATTCCCGGAAATGAGCTTATAACAAAAGTTGGCACCTTCATCAACAGTAGCGGTGCACAGGTTGAAATAGAGTTGTATGATGATTTTAACGCCGGAACAGGTAAGCTGTCTGATTTATTGGCTGAATCCGGAACACAACATTGTGGATTTCCCGGTTATTATATTTTTGAATTGCCGGCAAAAAATAATGGTGATGTTTTTGTGAAAATTAAATATCACACACCCGGTTATGAATATCCCATTCCTGCAGAAATTCATCTGGAAGGATATGCACATCCCGGCATTGAATATGGCGTATGTTGGATGAGTGAGGACGGCAAAACCTGGGAAGCGGTTGGAAGAGATAAAGATAAAGAGGCTGATGTTTCAGTCAGATTATATACCAAAGATCTGGACGGACCGGTGGCTTTGTTTTCAACAGATAAAAAACAAATCTGTGTTAACAGTCCTGTAAAGATATCAAACAAAGCATACGGGAAAATAACCGAATACCAGTGGAATTTTGGTGAAGATGCTTCTATAAAACCTGTTTTATCAGGAACAGGAAAAGAAAGCTATCAGGTCTCTTATTCAGCGCCCGGGGAAAAAGTAATTACTTACTCAGTTTTTGGTGAAAATAGCGATGATACTTATTCTGCAAGGATTTCAGTTATTGAAGGAAGTCTCACCATGTCCCTTACTACTGATAAATCCTATATCAGTATGGGTAAATCTGGTTATCTGTATGCTATTGGTGATGCTGATGAGTTTATCTGGCCTGATTCTGAAGAACTAGAAATAATTGATAATCATATAGCAAAACTAACACCTTCTGTGGAAGGTGATTTTACCTATGAAGTCACCGGAATTCAGGGACAATGTTCAGGTAAGTCATCAATTCTTGTGAAGGTTCGAAATGGTCCTGAAAATGACGATGCTAAAGACGCAATAAGTTTGCAATATGGCCACAACGGTCCTTTTACAAATGAATATGCCAGTGTTGAAGAAAATGAGCCTTACCCGGATACAACAAAAGTCCTGGCGCTAACCACCGGAAGCAGTGATCCTTGCAACAGCCAGATTACATGGTGTCACGAAGGCGGCTTGCAAAACAGTGTCTGGTTTACTTTTCAGGCGCCGGAATCAGGCCTCATTTCAATTGACAGTTACGGATTTGATAACCAAATGGCGCTTTATGACGCAAACAGTTATGAAGATTTATTTGAAAAAGGGGCATATACACTGCTTGCAGCAAATGACGATTTCCATCCAATAGAAAAGAATTTTTCAGCAAGGATTACATCAGTTGAAAACCTGACACCTGGTAAAACATACTGGTTGCAGGTGGATGGCAGTCATGGTGGCGACATCGGTGAGTTTACCATTGAACTGTATGATTATAAAGTCAATATTGAAAAATTAGATTTTAGAAAATCAATACATGTTTATCCCAATCCTGTTGAATTAAAATTATTTGTAAAACTTCCGGCAGGGTATACACCAAAACAAGATTTAAGATTATGTAACATTGCAGGGCAAGTTGTAAAGGTTGAACCTGTGCTTCAAAATAACAATACTTTAGAATTCGACATGAAGTCATACCCAAATGGTATATATTATATTATTATAATAACCAACAGTAGCATAGTATCAAAAAAAATAATTAAGTGATCAATGGTATATTAAACACTAAAAATCAACAAAATGAAACATTTCATCTGGGTTATCTCACTGTTATTTGTACTTTTTGCACTTTCCTGTCAGTCAAAAAAAACTGAAAAGGATGATGGAAAAACCTCTGTATCCGGTTCTGAAGATTTGTTAACCGGAGACTGGATAAATACCTATGTTAAAATCGAAATTAACTCTGTCAACAACACACAACAAGACAGTGTATTGGAAGCTCATCCTGATAATTGGGAAAGTGTTTTAAAAATGAAACCAATCAGGACTACTTTCAGGTCAGACGGCTCCTATCAGGCAGAATACAGGGATGTTCTGGATTCTCTTGTTTACAGTCCTGAAGGTGAATGGAAGATAAAAGGCGATTCGCTTTTTATGGAAACACCATCAGGCGTTTTTAAATATGAATATGATATTCAGGAAGACATGGTTGAATTTAAAGGTAAGATAGACTGGGATAAAGACGGACAAATCGACGATTTGTACTTTGGAAAACAAAAACGAATATCAGATAATCAATAATTTAAATATTGTAATTTCTTTTCATAATATTTGTACATGAATTTGAAATGATGAAACACTTATGTAACAAAGGCTTTCCAGCCTGTAGGTAAGCTCACAGGCTGGAAAGCCTGTGGTGCACACCTGTCTGCTACAGGCAGGCATGAGGGTGATTAAAACTCATTTTTAAACATATGAAACATCCATGATAATGGTTTTTTAATATACCGACTTTAAGTCGGGCATCCTCGAATTCGAAGATTTCGGGACACCTGTCTGCTACAGGCAGGCACGCCGATAATTAAAAAATTAACTGAAAGTTAATTAATTCGTTTACCCTGTGAAATAACTTTAACGATTAAAACAATTTCACGGGGT
>CAZVTW010000560.1:0-3681 GCA_964629805.1 uncultured Bacteroidales bacterium
ATCAAATTTACTTCAAAAAAAGATTAACTTTTTGTTTATTAAAATTCTTATTCATCCGAAAAAAATAAAATACAAAATTTGTTTTATTATTTTTTTTTGTAACTTGTAAATATGTTTTAGACAGGTAAAATCACATTAATCATAAAAACAAATAAATCATCCTTTTAACACTTTAAACCTTTTAAAATGAAAAATAATATTTATAATGCTCCCGGGTTTGTTGATACCTGGCACGAGCAGGATAAAGGCATTATTGTTGCCAAATGGCACAAGCTTACAACACGGGAACATGTAAGGCCAAGTTGTGAAGAACAATTAAAAGTAGCCCAAACAACCAATGCAAAATGTGTTATTGTAGATACATCTACCGCAGAAGGGGTGCCATTCCCGGAAGACCAAAAGTGGTTTGGTGATTATTTATTTCCAAATATGCAAAAAGCTGGCATAAAAGCGATAATAACCGTTTTACCCCAGAATGCCCTTACCAGACTGGGAACAAATACCTGGAAAAAAACCGGTAGTTTGTTCGATATGGATTTCGTTGATTCTGCAAGCTATGAGGATGCCGTAGATATAGCATCTAAATATTAGTTGAAAAAATTGTTTTTCCTTTTCATTTATTGTTTTTTTGTAACTACTTAGGCAGGTTAATATTCTTGTTTTATAAGAATATTTCCAACACAGCATGTTTTTGTTACTTGATTATGCGCTGTGTTGCAATACTGACATTTAGTTGATAAAAGAATCTAAAAAGTTATGTTTTTTGTTCAAAAATGCATATACGTTAAAAAACAATACGATGAAAGCAGCAGTTATTGAACAGTACGGTGCACCTGAAGTTTTCGAAATCAAAAATATTCCGGAACCCAAAATTCAAAAAGCGGATGATGTGTTAATTAAGGTTTACGCTACAAGCGTTAATCCTATTGACTGGAAAACACGAAAAGGGAATCTGAAATATTTTTTACGTGCGAGTTTCCCCGTTGTTTTAAGCTACGATGCAGCGGGTATCGTTGTTGAAACAGGAAAAAAAGTAACAAAATTCAAAAAAGGAGATAAAGTATATGCCCGTCTTGACCGTAAATTTGGTCAGGCGCTGGCTGAATATGCCATTGGTAGCGAAGGTACTTATGCCAAAATTCCGGAGGCCTTGTCTTTTGAAGAAGCCGCTGCAATTCCATTAGCCTCTTTAACAGCTTATCAGGGACTTTTTGAAAAGGGAAGACTCAAAAGGAATGAACATATTCTGATAAACGGAGCTTCCGGTGGAGTGGGGCATTTCGCTCTTCAATTTGCTAAGAATGCAGGCGCTAAAGTGACTGTAACATGCAGTAAAAGACATTGGGACATGATAGCCTCATTCAATCCTGACGAAATAGTTGATTATCAGGCGGATGATTTTAAAAAGATGCCGGTCAAATATGATATTATTTTTGATGCTGTTGGCAAAGAAAATTTCCTAAAAGTTAAACATGTTCTTAAACCCGGGGGGAGATACATAACAACACTGCCCAGACCTAAAATTCTTATTCATTTCCTGGTATCTTTATTTACAGGAAAAAGAGTTAATTCTCTTTTAATGGTTTCAAGAGGATATGAACTTGAATATGTTAACAAACTGATAAATGATAAAAAATTCAGTGTGCACATCGACAAAATCTTCCCGATTGAAAAGATTTCGGAGGCTCATCAATATGCTGAAGAAGGTCACACTGAAGGGAAAATCGTAGTTGTAATAAATAAATAATGAACAGAAGATTATTTTTACACACAATAGTCTTGTCATCAGGTACATTGTTATCCGGGAAGCAAAGTCATTTTTTTAAAACTATAAATATGTCAGATATCAGGGTACTAATGATCTATAATAACGCCGGGAATGACGAAAGACTAACAAATGCCTGGGGATTATCACTTTGGTTAGAACATAAAGATTTTATTACTTCCCGGTTACTGAATACTGTGCCTTAAATAAACCATTTGTTACGGATTTTATTGTACCATCAGCTTGCTTCGCTTCAAATTCAAAACGACCCATGATAAGACCTTCTTCCTGCCTGGTGATTTCAATAGCTCCGGAATTTGCATCATAAGCATCAAAACCCTCATCAGTATAAATTTTGTATGAAGCAAGATTTGAAGATTGATTTATCTGATACATGTTTGTTCCGTTATAATTTGTAATGACGAGTTGGATGGACTCGAGGCCAGTATCAGAAACAGTAGAAAACTCAATTTGAAGTTCTCCGAATAATATGCTTGCTATCATATCGCTGAAGAAAACTTCTTCTCCATCTATCTGTGCTGTAGCAGTATTAGTCTGTAAAACAGCAGGATCTCCTGAAAGATTGCTGTTACTTTCATTATCCTCTTCGCAGGCAAATGCAAATAATAATAGAATACAACTAATGTAGAACAAATTTCTATTCATAACATCAAATATTTACTAAATAAACGTACTTTTAGCGGTGTGAAGTATGTAATTACTACACCCATAAAAACAGGCTTCTCAAAAATAATAAAAAAAATATGAATTATTAACTTATGATAGTTGGTTTTTATCCATACAAATTCTAAATTTGTTTATCAAGTATATTTTTTTTATATAATGAAAGAGTTTTGAAAAATCCATTGTAAATTTAAGGCTTTAAAACCTTTTACATGATTGAATACCTCATACCACTGACAGAATATTACAGAAATAATAAGGATGCAGAAGTGTCATTGTATATGAAAAAATATTTCAGGGGTAAATACGATTTTTTTGGTATCAAAACCCCGGTCAGAAAAAACATATACAAAGATTTTTTTTCTAAATATGGCTATCCTGATGAGAATCAATACACAAACATCCTTAAAGAATTATGGAATTTACCGGAGAGGGAATATCAATATTTTGGGATGGAGTTATTTAGAAGAAACATTAAAAATTCAACAACAAAAACCATTGAGTCCTATGAATATATGATAACCCATAAATCCTGGTGGGATACAGTTGATGGAATATCAATTAACCTTGTTGGCCCTTTTTTTAAACGTTTCACCCTTATGAGTGGTCCGTTTATTGATAAATGGGTGCATTCCGATAATATTTGGCTTCAAAGATCAGCTATTCTGTTTCAACTCAAATATAAGGAAGAAACGAACAAATCACTTTTATTCCAATATATAAAATATTTATCGGGTTCAAAAGAGTTCTTTGTGCAAAAAGCTATCGGATGGGCATTAAGAGAGTTGTCAAAGTCCTCTGAAGAAGACGTGGTTGAATTTATTAATTCAAATCATCTAGCCGCCCTCAGTAAAAGGGAAGCGCTCAGATTGATCATGAAGGCTAAAGTAGCAAAGAAATAGACATAATAATATACAATTAAAATTTTAAGTTATGAATAAAAATTATATTCTGGGAGTTTCGCTTTGTTTTATTTTTATCTTTCTTTACATTAATCCTTTCCTGAAAGGACAACCGATTTCCGGTGAAGAAATGCAAGACAAAAATGAGTTCAGATCATTAGAAGAAGCGCTAAAATCCCCCAATGAAGTTTATAAACTTACACTTATGGGATATGGATTTTCAGAATTTCCAAAGGAGATATTCAAATTTACAAATCTACAATACCTTAATCTCGGTGATAATAAAATAAGTTCTGTCCCGGCACGTATTTCCGAACTGAAAAATCTGCA
>CAZVTW010000561.1:0-3679 GCA_964629805.1 uncultured Bacteroidales bacterium
CAGATGCCCAGCTTATTCTCGCCCCTTCGTTCCTGGGAAATGATTATGCATTTACAAAACTGGCTATTACACACAGGCAATATTTTACACTTATTCCGAAGAAACTGAACTTCGCATACCGAATTGGTTACCAGGATAAAATATCAGGAGAAATGCCGTTTTATATGCTACCATTTGTTTTTAACATTGGCCGTCAACTGGACCGCGACGGACTCGGCGGGGCTAAAACCCAGCGCGGTATATTGCGAAACAGGATTGTTGGCGAAGATTTTATCTACAGCAACTTCGAACTTCGATGGAAATTCCTTCGTACCATTGTTTTTAACCAAAACCTGTATCTTGCCCTGAGTGGTTTTGTAGATGCCGGCCAGGTAACAGGAAAATATAAGCTTGATACCTCTCCTGTGCCTGATGAAATCAGTTTTCAGAAAAACACAGAAACAGTGACACTCAAAAAAACATCACTCTTCCCGGATAAACAGGAAAAACTGCATGTCAGTTATGGCGCCGGGCTACACATTGCACTGAATCAAAATTTTGTTGTTGCCATTGACTACGGAATAGCAGCAGACGAAAACGACGGAGATGATGGTTTGTATATTGGACTGAATTTTTTGTTCTAAACCGGGAATTTCATTTTCCATCATAACGATTGAATCTGCAAAGGCATGATAAGCAGTCGGTATAAGGCTATTTTGTAACAAGTCTTTAATGATGACACCTTTAACTTCGAATGGTATAAATGAGTCCACACCGGAAAGTCCATGTATCCCTAATCCGGATAAGCCAGAATAGATTAACTTTTTTAACCTTTCAATTTTGAGCGCTAAACCTGCCGGCGCGCCTGCACCCGGAAGCGTTGTAAATCAGATATTATTCATATTGTTTTCCCGAAAGGAAAAAATGTCACCTCCCTGGCAAAATCTTCTAAAACCCACATGAACTGTATAATTCATAATCAAACCATAAAAACATATTTTACAATATTAAAAATAATATACGAAATATGTAAATTTATACTATTTTTGTATATTATTACAATATTTGTTTTGAATGTATGGAAGAAAAAAATCAAAAATGTATTCAAATCGTTGACAGCGCTAAAAGTCTTTACTGGAAATTTGGAATTAAAAAAGTCACAGTAGAAGAAATATGTGATAAAGCCAATGTCAGTAAAATGACTTTTTATAAACATTTCAACAACAAAATTGAATTGGCAAAATATATCATTCAAAATCTGTTTGATGACGGAATCAGTCAGTATCGGGAAATTATGAAGCAGGACCAGCCTTACAAAGAAAAGGTAAAACACATCCTGAAAATGAAAATGGACAATACAAACGGGCTGAGCCGGGAGTTACTCCATGATTTGTATAAAAATGATGTCCCGGAACTCAGTGAACTGGTTAATTCTTATATGCAAAAAAACCTTCAGGTAATTCTTGAGGATTTTATACAAGCACAAGAGCAAGGCCATATCAGAAAAAATATAAAACCGGAATTCATTATGTACATGCTCAATAAATTAATTGATTTCAGTACAGATAATCAATTGACAGTTTTGTATAAACACCCACAGGATATGGTCATCGAACTCACAAATTTCTTTTTTTATGGTGTGTTGTCAAAAGAAAACAGCTAAGAAATTCTCAAAATAACATATAAAGTATGTAGGGGCAGTATTTACACACTTTTGTAAAAAAATGAGAACTATTTCGGAGCACAATTTAACTGAAAGATATAAAACAATTCACCCTCTCATTCCGAACGAAGAGAGGAATCTATTATATTCACCTTCCACGGACAGGACGATACAAATTGCCGGTCATATGCTCCGGCAATCGGTGATGGGATCAGATATGAGCTACGAAGATATGATGGAAGACAATACGCTGAATGATAATTACGAATCAACTATTGTTGGCGAAGAAACATTGAAAGACAGAGAATGTTACGTCCTTGACCTCGTTGCTAAAACTGAAGATGTCTCATATGATAAAAGAAAAATATGGATTGACAAGGAACGATTTGTTCCCCTTAAAGAAGATTTGTTTGCAAAAAGCGGTAAATTATTAAAACGGACAACCCTGTCGGACATTGTAAGAATAGATGAGCGGTGGTTTCCAAAAAAGATTTTGTTCAAAGACATGCTCAAAAAAGGTGATGGCACTGAATTTATCATTGAAGAAATTGAGTTCAATGTCGATATTCCTGAATACCTTCTTACAAAGGCGAGTCTGAAGAAGTAGACAGATTTTGTGTAGCACTGCAAAAATCAATATCATATTGCTTCAACTCTTCTAAAACAGGTTGGTATATTTCTTTAAGTATCGGCAGATGAACACCAACCAGCTTCATTTTTCCTGTTAAAAGCATCTTTGTAGCTATACCCAGCGGTAATCCAACGGTTTTGGCCATGCCAGTATACATTTGGTCATGACCTTCAACCACCATTGAACAGGTTTTTAGCTTTTTAATCCCCGTATTTTTGTCTCCATAAATAAATTTGTGCCACATCACAATCATGTCCCTGTCCTCTGGTTCCATGTTCCACTTATCTTTCAGGAGATGTTCGAGAATCTGTGCCGGGGTAGCATTTTTAAGTCCGATTTTCACCTTGTCGAATACACCCAGCCATTTTAGTTTATCCATCACCGGATCATCCTGGTCAATATGCAGATATTGCATTAATTTAAGTTCGACAGAATCATGTGGATTATAAGCCAGAAATGAATTGATGAAGTCCCTGTATGTCATGTTTTCAGAATCATACAGAACATAAGAATCATCAGTAGCGCCAAGCTGGATAAACACATCCCAGGCGCGGCAAAAACCCGCTCTCCGCAATGTACCCCGAAACATTGTACCTATTCCGCGAAGACCATACACATCAATATACCTGAGCGAATCCCTGTTCGGATACCCTTCAAATCTCCCGTAACCCGGGATTTCAATCACCTCGGTCCGTCGAAATAAACGATGGTAAGGAATATATTTATATTTTCCTTCCTGGATAAACTTTACAGGCGTCCCCTGGCCTGCCAGTACTACATTGCGGGGATTCCAGGTAAATTTATAATTCCAGGGATTTGTATCACATTCAGGCGCTACCAAACCGCCGGTGAATGATTCAAAATCTGTTAATTCATGCCCTTCTGTCCGGATTTGATCAATAACCTGCATGGCAGAAAGATGATCAAGACCGGGGTCCAGGCCCGTTTCACTCAAAATAAATATTCCTTTTTCCCTGCATTCACGATCAAGTGATTGTATGGCTGGTGTCAAATACGATGCAGTCACCAGTGGTTTCGAATTGCTAAGACATAATGAAGCAACATCAAAATGAAACATGGCCGGTAACATTGAAATAACAATATCAGCCTCTTGTATTAAAACACTGCTTTGATTAGGGTCCGTAATATCTACACTGACAGCCTGACCAAAACTGGTCCGGCCCAGTCTCTCTTGTGCCTGACGGATATCCGAATCTGCTAAGACAATTTTCCAGTCATTTATTTCAGACTGTTCAAGGAGATATTTTATTAAATACGGCGTTGATTTGCCAGCGCCAAGAATAAGGATTTTTTTCATGTATCAGAAAAACTTTTTCTTTCTAATTTAAGAAATAATATTTAACTTACAAATAATTCTTAATGCTTGTCTCCAAAAAGCAAGTAAG
>CAZVTW010000562.1:0-3677 GCA_964629805.1 uncultured Bacteroidales bacterium
TACCTACTCCAATCGGAATAAGCAACAAAGGTTCGTATTCATACCTGATGGCAAGAAAAATAAAGAACACCCCTACAAGCATCATGATAATATGTTGCCATGTCGCATTTGCAAATCCTGAAAACTCGAAGAAATTGATAAGTCCGGCAAGCGCTGAAGAATAAAAAGAATATGTTTCATTCCCGCAAATGAGTTGATCTCCCCTAAGTCTGCAATATTTGTCCGGAAGTTGTATTCTCTGGTCTTCTGTGGCGTATTCCTGGGATAAAACATTCGGGTCCATATTCCGGGTCAGGTGAGTGACAATCTTAGGGTTAAATCGAAGCATGATCGTATTGCCGTCCGATTCCCAGACACCTGTAAATCGCTGTTTAGCAGAGTCCATTGTGAAAGTCCGGTCTTCTTCAAAATTCAGGGTTTTGTATCTTGATGTTGTATGATCAGACTCATATGAAATCCTGTATCCATCAGAATGATTCAGCCATTTACCTGAGGTGAGTTTTTCTAAAATAGCCTGATTATCATTGTCCTGTGCTTGAGTTGCTTTCTCACTTCGTCCCGATTGAGGTGTAATAAGTGTTTTCAGGACAATGGCCAGGAATAGCAATACAAAGACTGATATTTTCCTCATTTCCTATTCAATTTCGATTAGTATATCATTTTGCAGGACAGATTCCCCTTCACCAACCTTTATGGCTTTTATAACACCATCTTTCTCTGCTGTCACATTATTTTCCATTTTCATGGCTTCCATCACAAGCAGATTCTGTCCTTTTTTCACTGCGTCGCCCACCTTCACATGAATTTTCATCACTGTTCCCGGTAATGGTGATTTTACCAAAGTCGTACCGCTTTTGTGAGATTTCTTTATCTCATGATCAGTCTTTTTTACGTCCACATGCGGTCTGACAAGGGTAGGCGTTTTTGATTTTTTTATCTCTTTTTCAATTTCAACATGATACGGTGTTCCGTTCACCTCGAGCTCTATTTCATTTCCTTCAAACCTGTTAATATTGACTTCGTAACTGTTGCCTCGTATTTTAAACTTAAATTTCTTCATTACTCCGGGTATTTTAATTGCGATGGAATTGCTGTAAGCCATATATTTTTGAACTCCAGGGAGAATAAGTCTTTGAGACCTTCTTTATTGTTATGATGTTACTCTCATCATCATGCTGTTCATCCATCATAAGGAAAATAGCAGCACCTATTGCAGCATTGACATCCCCGGTCAGGCTCATATCTTCACCATGTAAATCATACATTTTCCCTTGTTTGGATAAAGCACGTTTTCTGAATCGCCTGTTCAGTTTTGGGATATAATAAAAAACACCATAGAGTGAAACAAGCGCTATAAAAACAATGGTATATCCGACCAGGGCGATAATATATCCTGAATTATCTATCCTGGCTAATATAACCGGCAATTCTCCATTAACAAATGCATTCATCTTATTTTGTTTTTAATCACAATGGAATGTTCGAATGTTTTTTAGGCGGGTTTACAAGTTTTTTTGTAGCCAGGGTCTGAAAAGCCCTTGTGACCCTGAACCTCGTATTTCTGGGTTCAATGATATCATCTATATACCCAAATTTTGCAGCCTGGTATGGATTGGCAAAAGCATCGGTATATTCTTTTACTTTTTTTGTAAAATATTCAACACGCTGCTTTTCATCTTCCATTTTTGCAATATTTTTCCCCTCAAGTATCTCAATAGCCCCTTCAGCGCCCATAACAGCAATTTCAGCAGATGGCCATGCATAATTGACATCACCCCTGAGTTGCTTGCAGCTCATCACGTCGTGCGCTCCGCCATAAGATTTCCGTATTGTCACAGTGACTTTTGGTACTGTGGCTTCTCCGTAGGCAAACAAAAGTTTTGCACCATGTGTGATTATACCACTATGCTCCTGGTTACTCCCGGGAAGGAATCCCGGCACATCGACAAGTGTCAGGATAGGGATATTAAAAGAATCACATGTTCGGACGAATCGCGCCGCTTTCCTGGATGCTTCGGTATCGAGTACGCCTGCCAGAAAATTTGGCTGATTAGCAACTATCCCAACCGGTCTGCCATCAAACTTGGCAAATCCGGTGATAATATTTTTAGCATAGTTCCTGTGCACCTCCAGGAATTCTTCATAATCAACAATAGGATAAATAATGTCCCGGATATCGTATGGTTGATTTGGCTGTTCAGGGACAATATCATTGAGTGCATCCTCAAGCCTGTCGATGGGATCAGTACAATTCGAAATGACCGGGTCTTCAAGGTTATTGTTTGGCAAATATTCAAGTAGTTTCCTGATAAGCAGAAGACCTTCGTTTTCATCAGTTGCCTTAAAATGAGCAACGCCTGATTTTGATGAATGCACCTCAGCTCCTCCGAGACTTTCCGTATCAATCGCTTCTCCGGTAACAGCCTTTGTTACCTTGGGCCCGGTTACAAACATATAGCTCGTATTCTCACTCATGATGATAAAATCAGTCAGCGCCGGTGAATAAACAGCTCCGCCTGCACATGGACCAAAAACGGCAGATATTTGCGGAATGACCCCTGATGCAAGTATATTACGCTGAAATATTTCAGCATATCCTGCCAGGCTGTTAACCCCCTCTTGTATTCGGGCGCCTCCGGAGTCGTTGATTCCAATTACCGGCGCCCCTACTTTCATCGCCTGATCCATCACCTTGCAAATCTTTTGGGCAAAGGTCTCGGAAAGTGAGCCCCCATACACAGTAAAATCCTGGGCAAAAACATACACAACACGGCCGTCTATCGTACCATGACCGGTAACAACGCCATCGCCCAGAAAATGTTCTTTTTCCTCCATGTCAAAATTTGTGCATCGATGCCGTACAAACATGTCATATTCTTCAAAACTCCCTTCATCAAGAAGCATTTCAATTCGTTCCCTGGCTGTGTATTTCCCTTTTTTATGCTGCGATTCTATTCGCTTTATGCCTCCCCCGAGTTTCGCCTGTTCTCTTTTGTCAATAAGCAAGCTGACCTTGTCCTGATTACTCATGATATATTTTTTTATGGGTTCAGAGTTATTCTTTCCCGCAAAACTCAGTCAGAACACCAAAAGTTGATTTGGGATGTAAAAAGCCAATGTTCATGCCTTCCGCCCCTTTTCGCGACTGATTATCAATAAGTCTCACCCCTTTTTCCTGTGATTCGTTAAGAGCTGAATTTACATCATCAACAGCAAAAGCAATATGATGAACACCCTGGCCTTTCTTTTCAATAAACTTAGCAACGGGACTGTCAGGATCAGTTGCTTCCAGGAGCTCAATTTTTGTGTCGCCAACCTTAAAAAAGGCTGTTTTAACTTTTTGGTCTTTTACTTCTTCAATAGCATAACATTCAAGACCCAGGACGTCTTCGTAATACGATTTTGCAGCTTCAATACTTTCAACTGCTATTCCAATATGTTCAATATGTGTCGGTTTCATAATATCTTATTTTCTTACAAAAGTAGAAAAACATCATTTGCAACTTGCCAAATAAGAGGCAAAATATGTTGTTTTTGAACATATTATGATAATGAAATCAACCCTGTCATTTTTATTTCCCGTTGATTTTTTGTATATTTCATAAACCATTCTCCTTATATGATTGTCCTTTTAAATTAATTCATTAATTTTGTAGATGAAAAAATGAATGAGAACG
>CAZVTW010000563.1:0-3663 GCA_964629805.1 uncultured Bacteroidales bacterium
CTGCCAAATCAGAAGCTTCTGCTGCTTTTGGTGATGATTCTGTTTATATAGAAAAATACATTGAATCGCCACACCATATTGAATTTCAAATACTTGCTGACAATTATGGCAATGTCATTCACATGTGTGAGCGAGAGTGCTCAGTGCAGAGGCGTCATCAAAAGGTTGTAGAGGAAACCCCTTCACCTGTTATGACCCCGGAACTTCGTGAAGAAATGGGACAACAGGCAATTGCTGCCGCACAGGCTGTCAATTACAGGGGCGCAGGAACCATTGAGTTTCTGGTTGACAATGACTTAAATTATTATTTTCTTGAAATGAATACAAGGCTGCAGGTCGAACATCCGATCACAGAAAGAGTACTGGGGGTTGACCTGGTTAAAGAACAAATAAACATTGCCAATGGAGAAAAACTTGCTTTTAAGCAAGAATACATTGTTCAAAACGGGCATGCCATTGAATGCAGAATATACGCCGAGGACCCTGATAATGATTTCAGACCCAGCCCGGGAATTGTCAGGCATATTACTGAACCGCTCGGTTTGGGAACACGCACGGACGGGTATGTTTATGAAGGGTATGAAATCCCAATCTACTATGATCCTATGATTTCAAAGCTTATTGTATGGGGAAAAACGCGTGATGAAGCCATTAAACGGATGAAAAGAGCATTATTTGAATATAAAATCACGGGAGTTAAAACAACTATCCGTTTTCTGGAGCGAATTATGGAAGCCTCTGATTTTGTTAAGGGGGCATATGACACACACTTCATTGAAAAGAACCGGGATTTTCTTCTAAAACCGGACACACATCAAAATCAGCTCGAAGATGTTGCTATTATTGTTGCTTTCCTTGATTATCATAAGAATTTGGCTGATAACCAGATAGTTCATGAAAAAGAATGCAAAAATAACTGGAGGGAATTCGGACGGCGGGAAGCAATATTGAGACTGTAAAAAAAAATTGAGAAATCTGGATTTAAAATAATAAACATGGCAGTTGAAGTAAAATTAGGAGACAGACATTCACATGTGTCCCTTATTGAAACAAACGGGGATAAAATGAAAGTCAAACTTGATGACAAAATTTACGAACTTGATGTAAAATTAGTAGAAAGAGGGGTTTATTCTGTCATAATAGACAATCAATCTATTAATCTCGAAATGATTCAGGGACAAGACAGCCGTCATTACAGTGTTAACTCCCTGTATCATGCCTATGATATTGAAATTATTGATGCTCAGACCAAATATATGCTCAACAGGGGCGCTTCGGATTTGGATTCAGGTAATTCCATCTCATCACCCATGCCGGGGAAAGTAGTTAAAATTCCGGTAAAAACCGGAGATTCCTTAAAGGCCGGAGAAACAGCCATTGTTGTTGAAGCAATGAAGATGCAAAGCGAGTATAAAGTGTCAAAAGATTGTATCGTAAAAAAAATAAATATCAACGAGGGTGATAAAATAAACGGCGATCAGGTTTTGGTTGAACTGGAATAATTTTCACTCCTTATGATAATTAATTAGCGCCTGTCCATAAAATCCCCTAACTGCGTTACGCTCCATTTGAAACTCAGTCATCCCACTAAAATCGAGACTACTGATTTTCTAATGTCGCAAGCCTTGTTAGGGAACTTTCTGAACAGGCACTTAAAATTTTTTTGGATGGACACTAATTATTAACATTACATATTTCAAGCGCCTAAGGCATTGATGATAAATATAGTGGACAATTTAGGGTGTGTAATAGAATAGCTAATACATCCTATCTGATTGAAAATCTTATTACACACCCTAAAGGGTTTAATTATTTTTTTCAATGCCTTAATCTGTGAAGTAATAATGCTATTACTTGCGGGTGATAAAAATATGATAGATATTTATATGCTGAGTGGGTATAAGATAACTTTTTAAAACGAAATAAAATGCTTATTTTTAGTTGGTTATTTTTTGTGAAAAACGTAAGTTATGCCCAGTCGAAGTATAAATCAAAAAGTAAAGATTTTACACATTTCAAGTATATTATCAAAAAAAAATAGCGTATGTCATTTACAATACATGAGAAATTCCGGGATTATGAAGAAAGGAATAGAAAAGCTGAAGAAGGCGGAGGTAAGGAAAGAATAGAAAGACAACATAAAGCAGGCAGAAAGACTGCTCGTGAACGAATAGAGATGCTGTTAGACCCCGGTTCATTCGTCGAGATGGATAAACTGGTAACTCAAAGATGTGCAGATTTTGGCATGCAGTCAAAAAAGATTCCGGGAGACGGTGTTGTCTCAGGATATGGAAAGATAGACGGCAGACTGGTTTATATCTTTGCACAGGATTTTACAGTATTTGGAGGTACCTTAAGTCGGGCAAATGCCGACAAAATAGTGAAGGTTATGGATTTGGCCATGAAAATGGGGGCCCCGGTTATTGGCCTGAACGATTCAGGTGGCGCCCGTATCCAGGAGGGTGTTCAGAGTCTGGCCGGATATGCAGACATTTTTTACAGGAATGTGATGGCATCCGGCGTTATTCCTCAAATTTCCGCCGTTATGGGGCCCTGTGCAGGTGGCGCAGTATATTCGCCGGCTATCACTGATTTTATTATGATGGTTAAAGATACAAGCTATATGTTTGTCACCGGACCGGATGTTATTCGCACCGTCACTCATGAAGATGTTACTAAAGAAGAACTCGGTGGCGCTATGACACATAATGCCAAGAGTGGTGTAGCCCATTTTAGCGCTGATAATGACGATCAGGCTATGATGATGCTTCGTGAGTTAATCAGTTTTCTGCCCTCTAATAATCTTGAAGACCCACCCATTTTAAATTGTACAGATGATATACACCGTGAAGATGAAAAACTTCAGGAACTGGTTCCTGCTGATCCCAATAAGCCGTATGACATGAAAGAAATTATCGAAACAGTTGTTGATGATAAAAATTTCTTTGAAGTGCAACCTCATTATGCTAAAAACATCATTGTTGGATTTGCACGTCTTGGAGGCAAATCTGTTGGTATCGTTGCCAATCAGCCGGCACATTTTGCTGGCGTTCTTGATATTGACTCTTCAGTGAAAGGGGCACGTTTTGTCAGGTTTTGTGATGCTTTCAATATTCCGCTTGTCACTTTTGAAGATGTCCCCGGCTTTCTCCCGGGCACTTCGCAGGAGTTTGGCGGAATAATCAAACACGGAGCAAAGCTTTTATATGCTTTTTCAGAGGCAACTGTACCAAAAGTAACAGTAATCACCCGTAAAGCATATGGCGGTGCGTATTGTGTCATGTCAAGCAAACATATTGGCGGCGATGTGAATTATGCATACCCAACAGCTGAAATTGCTGTTATGGGACCTGATGGCGCCGTGAATATTCTTCATAAAGGGAAACTCAACGATGAAGAGAAAGCAAAAGCTGTTGAGGAATATCGTGATACATTCGCCAATCCATACAAGGCTTCTGAATTAGGTTATGTTGACGAAATTATTTATCCGAAACAAACCAGAACTAAACTTATACAGGCCCTTGAAATGGCACAAAATAAAAGAAAATCAAATCCGCCTAAAAAGCATGGGAATATTCCCTTATAACATTTTTTATAGTCCTGAAGCAAGTAAAAAATTGTATTTTCATTTTCATAAAAATTTCTATATTTGAAAATCAGATT
>CAZVTW010000564.1:0-3647 GCA_964629805.1 uncultured Bacteroidales bacterium
ATTCATTAAAAGACCTGAAAGGTAAACGTGTGGCAGTAGGCGCTGAAAATCAGGGCACAAATATCACGGCAAGTCTTATCAAAGGTATTAGAAAAGTGGCCTGGATAGATGTTCCTATTGGTTTTGATGATGCCTTTGATGCTTTGCTGGACAGAAAAGTGGATGCCATTTTTTATGTTGGATATGCACCGGCTACAAAACTTTATCGTTTACCCATGCATGCAAAAATAAAACTTGTACCCATCAGGCACCGTAAATTACAGGCTGTTTACAATAAGGCTGTCATTCCGGCAGGCATCTATAAATGGGCTGATTATAATGTACAGACATATGCTGTTAAATCAGTGCTTGCGACAAATATTTCAGCTGATGACAGAGATTATCGAAGAGACATAAAAAGATTGTTAAAAGATATCAAAAAAAGTTTTCCTGAATTACAATCAAAAGGACATCCGAAATGGAGTACTGTTGATTTCAATTTTTCGAAAATAAATTTTCCGATTTATCCCGAGGCGCCTGAAATTTTTCAGCAGGATTAATCAGGTTTATCTCTAAAACTTTTTTATATGGTATAACAAAAAATCCTATCTTTAGTCCAAATATAAAAATCGGATACTCCGGCTTTTCAAATAAATATAATGTAAATGTTATTGAGATAAAAACAAAACTAATATGATAGTCCAAAAATTAACTTTCAGACAAAGGTTAATACTGCTTCCTGCCGGATTTGTGGTTTCTTTCATTGTTATTATGCTTTCTACCAGCTATTTTAGCAGGCAAAATAGCCATCTTCTTAAACAAATTGAAAAAAGGAATTATCCCATCATTGAACTTAATCATGACATTGAGATTAAATTAAGACAAATACACAGCAAATGGGAAGTTTTTTTATACAGTGGAAATATAAAAGCCAGGCAAAATTATCAAAAATCATTGAGAGAGCTTAATAGCGTTATCAGCCAAAATTCAGCACAAATAGAATCAGCGAATCTTAAAAAACTACAATCTGAAATAGAAACATATCGCCAACGTATTGAAGACCTGATTAAACAATACGAAAATGACAGCGCCCAAAAACCTGATAGTCAGAAGATAAAAGAAGCGAATGCATTATATGAAAATTTAATCTCTGATATTAAAAATCAAAAACAAATCCTCAGGAAAGAGATGGATACCGTTTTTAGTGAAATCAAAGATACAACAAAAACAATTTTTATTTCCACAAGTACACTGTTTATTGTTTTCTTAATACTCCTCATTATTTTGTCGTTATATATTTCCAATTCAATCACCAAACCTTTGCACCGGGCTATTGAAACAATAAATAATATTTCTGAAGGTTACCTGGTCTCTCTTTTAGATATGAAGAAAACCCGGCAAAAGGATGAGGTCAGTCAGTTACATAATGCCCTGAAAAATCTGTCAAGACAATTTAAATCAATCATTAATAAGATGACTGATAGTTCACAGGCAGTCTCAGAGGCCAGCAATCAACTTTCATCCAGTTCGCACCATATGTCTGAAGGAGCAAACGAGCAGGCATCGTCTTCCGAGGAAGTTTCTGCCTCTCTGGAAGAAATGGTTGCAAGCATCAATCAGAACTCCGACAATGCAAATGAAACTGAAAAAATAGCTGATGAAGCCTCAAAAAGAATGAAAGAAATGGCCAGGGCCAGCCAAAACAGCCTGGCAGTTACAAAAAACATTGCTGAAAAGATTAATATTATCAACGATATCTCTTTTCAGACAAATATCCTGGCCCTGAATGCCGCCGTTGAGGCAGCAAGAGCCGGCGAACACGGCAAAGGTTTTGCTGTTGTGGCCAGTGAAGTGAGAAAATTAGCCGAACGTAGCAAATCAGCAGCCGATGAAATTGTCAGTATGACCAAAAATTCAGTCAATTCGATGACAAACACACAAAAAATAGCTGAGACTTTATCTCCTGAGGTTGAGAAAACAGCAAATCTGATTCGTGAGATAGCTTCTGCAAGCCTGGAACAAAAATCCGGCGCCGAACAGGTAAATAATGCTATTAATCAGATGAATCAAATAACCCAGCAAAATGCAGCCACTGCCGAAGAACTTTCCTCAAGGGCAGGAGAACTGGATTTGCAGGCTAAAAAACTGAATGAAGCTGTGAGTTTCTTCAAAAAGTAACAATTTCATATCATTTTGATTAGAAAAACATATAATCACTTATTATTTTTTCACGATCCTTTCTTTCCATGTAAATGTCCCAAAAAATCCGGCAAATACTGTATAGAGGACATAAAAACTATACATAATCTGTAAGGGAAGAAAATACCATAAAAGGTTTTTCCTGTTGGTAAACCTGGTAATTTCATGAAGAAGTAATATATCAGGAATTGATTTTATAAAAATGGCTGTAAGGAAATACTGAATCTTTGACGGATTGTATAGAGCCAGAACAAATGTTCCTGCCAGAAACAGGTTTGTTAACAGAACAATCACAGCTACAAAAACTATATCAAAATCTTTGTAACCTTTTGATTTTGACACCCATCTTTTTCGCTGTTCAACAAATGCAGAAAATGATTTGCCGGCCGGAGTCAGAACTAAAGCATCCGGATTTTTCAGGAAAGAAATGCGATGCTTATATTTTTTTTTGGCGGCCAGCAATAAAAATATATCATCCCCTGAAGCAAACTTTTCATCTAATTCTTCTGACAAATCAACATACATTTGTTTTTCAAAGATCAAATTGGCTCCATTGCACATAATAGGTTTGTGGATACCTATGGCGCCTGCTCCACTGGCTATCAGGCTTAAAAATTCCAATTGCTGCAATTTTTCGAATATAGAATAGCCGGTCAGTGAAACAGGGCCTGATATCAGCACAGGATGATACTGTTGGTAATAATCTGAGATGGTTTTCAGCCAGAATTTTCCCATCCTGCAATCAGCATCTGTTGTGACAATAAGTTGACCGGCTGCCTTTTGTATGCCAAACCTGATGGCTGCTTTTTTCCCGGACAAATGGTCAGGCAGTGAAAATAGTTTCACATTTAGAGCTGCGTTGATGTCTTGTTTTGCGAGTTCTTCAGTTTGGTCTGTTGAATGATCATGTATAATAATTATCTCATAATTTTCTGTGGGATAGTTTTGACTAATCAGATCAGCCATAATTTGACTGATATTATCAGCTTCATTCCTGGCAGGCACAATCACACTGATACTGATCGGCATATGACTGTCAGTGTTTTCAAATGTTGGTGGTTTAAAAAACGGGATTCGTTTCCAGCCATAAAGAAAGGAAACAATAACAAGGGCGTATAAAAAAAGTATGATAGTCCCGGAAATAATCATCCTAAGAAAGTATTGTCAATCAAAAATAGTAGGAGTCATTTCTCCGTCATAAAATTTATATAACATTTTAATCTGAGCTTCCAGAATTCTGGGTTCAGAAAGTTCCGGAATGTCATCACGCGAAAAGAAACGCGCATCAAGGGTTTCACTTCCCGACTCCAAAACATTATCTTGAGGTACACATTCAATAAAAATCTTATAAACGTAATCAAGCGATCTTGGATGGGCATGTTTATGTTTGTCCAATACTGCTAAAATCCGTTTGGCTTTGACTTGCATACCGGCTTCTTCAGATGTTTCTTTCTCAGCAACTTCCGACG
>CAZVTW010000565.1:0-3638 GCA_964629805.1 uncultured Bacteroidales bacterium
AGAAAATCTGCTACAAGAAATGTACTTCCGCCAATAAATATGATGTCCTGCTTGTCTGCGTTTGCTTTTGCCGCTTCAAATGCCTTTATTACATCTCCAAAATAATGTCCTTTTAGCTGATATTTCTGCGATGTCCGGTAAAGCTCTTTTTCATGCATAGCACGTGGTATATTTGCTTTTGTAAAATAATAATAAGCATACCCGGGAAGAATTTTAAGGATTGTATCTGTTTTTTTGTCTTTAACGATACCAAAAATTATATGTAATTGTCTTTTTGGCATATTAATCAATTGTTTAATGACCTGTGTCAGTCCGTCTTCATTATGAGCTGTGTCACAAATGACCGTTGGATTTGTGCCTGTCAACTGCCAGCGACCTTTCATACCAGTATTCCGTATTACATGTTTTATCCCGTCATATACATGTTTTTTTGAAATTGAAACATTCATCTCCTGAAGCAAATCAACACATTTTAATACGCCTTGTAGATTTTTCCGTTGATATTCCCCTTTCAAAGGAAGATGCAGATTTGGATATTCTTTAGCAGGATGTCGTTTATTTTTTATTTGTAATACCTGGTATTCACCATCAATTGAAACCATAGAATATTCCGAATAATATTCTTCATCTGCGAAATATAAAAGAGCTGTTTTTTCATTTGCATGTGACTCAAAAACCGGTTTTGTTGCAGATTGGGTTTCATTGATAATAACCGGAATATTCTTTTTGATTATCCCGGCTTTTTCAATCGCTATTTTTTCTATTGTGTCTCCCAGAAATTCAGTATGGTCAAGCCCGATATTTGTAATGACAGAAATTTCAGGCGCAATTATATTAGTTGAGTCCAGTCTGCCGCCAAGTCCTGTTTCAATAATGCCGAAATCAACTTTTTCGTCACAGAAATATTCGAATGCCAGTGCAACTGAAAGTTCAAAAAACGATGGTTTTAGCTTGTTGAAAAGTTGCTGGTGATTTGAAATAAAATCCGAAATATACTTTTTATCAATACATTTACCGTTGATTTTAATTCTTTCGCGGTAGTCAAGCAGATGGGGTGATGTGTATAATCCTGTTTTATACCCGGCTTCCTGCAGGATTGAAGCAACGAAATGTGCAGTTGAACCTTTCCCATTTGTTCCGGCAATATGAATCGACTTAAATTGACGGTGTGGATGACCAAAGTATTTGTCCATGGCTTTAGTAACATGTAAATCTGCCTTGTATGCGGCTCCTCCCTCTCTTTGAAACATCGGGAGTTGCTCAAGCATATACTTCATTGTTTCCTGGTAATTCATCTGTTTATAGTTTTATAACTTTTTAATTGTCAGATGGAACTTACAATGTTAAAATAATCATTGTCGTGCCTGCCTGTGGCAGACAGGTGTCCCGAAATCTTCGATTTCGAGGATACTCGACCAAAGTCGGTATGTTAATAATTATTTTAACATGGACCTTTCATATGAAATTTTAAATTTATGTTTTGGGATTGGCTGGAGTTTTTTACTTTAGCGATGACTTTTATTTCTATATTCTTATCTCGCCAATCCATTAAACTGTTGTAACTAAGCTACAACCAATTTTTGGCGCATAAAGATATAATGAATAGCTTGTCAAAAAAATGAAAATGAAATTTAAAACTCTACTTGTATGAAAATATCTGTGGTGGGAACCGGTTATGTTGGCCTTGTAACAGGAACATGTTTTGCAGAAACCGGGATTACAGTCACCTGTGTTGATATCGATCAGGAAAAGATTGATAATCTTAACAAAGGAATTATTCCAATTTACGAACCGGGCCTGAAAGAGATGCTTGATAGAAATGTTGTAAAAAAAAGGTTGTATTTTTCTACTTCTCTGAAAGAAAGTATACAGGATGCTGAGGCTGTATTTATTGCAGTCGGGACTCCTCCGGACGAAGACGGAAGCGCTGATTTGCAATATGTACTAGGGGTTGCAGATGAAATTGGTGCACACATGGAAGATTATCTTGTTGTTGTAACAAAAAGTACCGTTCCGGTTGGTACTGCAAATAAAGTAAAAGAGGCCTTACAACAATCCCTAAAAAGACGCGGAACTGATATTCCTTTTGATGTAGCTTCAAATCCTGAATTCCTGAAAGAAGGCGCCGCTATTGATGATTTCCTGAAACCTGACAGAATAGTTATTGGTGTCAATTCCCCCAGGGCAGAAAAAATAATGCAGCGTCTTTATCGTCCTTTTGTTCTGAATAATCATCCGATATTTTTTATGGACATTCCTTCGGCTGAAATGACTAAATATGCTGCTAATTCCATGTTAGCGACACGTATAAGTTTTATGAACGACATTGCAAATTTATGTGAAATAGTCGGGGCTGATATTAACATGGTTAGAAAGGGCATTGGCAGTGATACACGTATTGGCAAAAAATTCCTTTATTCAGGCATTGGATATGGAGGCTCCTGTTTTCCGAAAGATGTTAAAGCATTGATAAAAACGGCAAAAGAAAACCATTACAGACTACAGGTCCTTGAGGCTGTTGAAGAGGTAAATACGCAACAGAAAGAAGTTCTCTTCAGTAAAATATTAAAACATTTTGAGGAGAATATTCAGGGGAAAATATTTGCTCTGTGGGGCCTCTCATTTAAGCCGCATACAGATGATATGCGGGAGGCGCCTTCAATAGTACTGATTGACAAACTTCTTAAAGCAGGCGCGGAAATAAAAGCATATGATCCGGCAGCCATGGAAGAAGCCCAAAGAAAACTTGGTGATATCGTGAAATACTGCCCGGATATGTATGAAGCCCTTATTGATGCTGATGCAATCATCGTTGCAACAGAATGGCAGGAATTCAGGGTGCCTAATTTTAAAGTGTTGGCAAAACTGATGAAAAATAAGCTGATTTTTGATGGACGGAATATTTTTGAACCTGCTGAAATGAAGGAATACGGATATATATATTACAGCATAGGGAGAAACACAATTAAGCCATAAAACATGAAACGAATTCTTGTTACCGGCGGAGCCGGGTTCATTGGTTCCCATCTTTGCGACCGCCTGATAAGTGAAGGAAATGATGTGATTTGCCTGGATAATTTCTTTACCGGAAATAAGCGCAATATGAGACATCTCATAAAAAATCCCTTTTTTGAACTTGTCAGGCATGATGTTATCCATCCATATTACTGTGAGGTTGACCAGATTTATAACCTGGCTTGTCCCGCATCACCAATTCATTATCAGTATAATCCCATAAAAACGATAAAAACCTCGGTTATGGGCGCTATTAATATGCTTGGTTTGGCAAAACGCATTAAAGCCAGGATTTTACAGGCATCTACAAGCGAAGTCTATGGTGATCCCAGAGAACATCCCCAAAAGGAAAGTTACTGGGGACATGTCAATCCTATTGGCAGAAGAGCTTGTTATGATGAAGGAAAAAGATGTGCTGAAACCTTGTTCGTTGACTATCACACCCAAAATCAGGTTGATATAAAAATTATCAGGATTTTTAATACCTACGGACCGAGAATGCATCCCAATGACGGCAGGGTGGTATCCAATTTTGTCATCCAGGCGCTTAAAAATCTTCCCATCACAGTGTATGGTGACGGGAATCAGACAAGAAGTTTTCAATATGTTGATGACCTTGTGGA
>CAZVTW010000566.1:0-3623 GCA_964629805.1 uncultured Bacteroidales bacterium
TAAGGCTTCTGCCGTCTTTATTCCATATTCCATCATTGTTGGAGGCTTTTACGTGGAAAGTATATTCTCCGGGGTCAAGATTGGTATAAGTTGCTAACCGAATATCGGCATTCGTGAAATTCCAGTCTTCATTAAAGCCTTCCATTTTATAAGCATATTGGTTTTGACCTGGTAAGACATAGTTGAGAGCTGCAAATTCGAAAGAAAAAACAGACTGTTTATATGATAATATAATAGTATCGGTAACTGAAATGTGTTCACCCAGAGGAGACTCTTCACCAATATCAACCGGTTTATTAAAAATCTCAAAATTAATGATGTAAACGGAAGGAATAAAAGGATTGTCTTTAATGCTATCAGGGTGAAATATATAAAACCCGCTGTGAGTTCCACCAATAAAAAATTCACCTGACTTTTGATATTTAAAAGCGTTGCTATTAAATCGTGCTCCGTTTTCTGCACTATAATTTCTAACTTCATTTGTTTTCGGATTAAATTTGATTAACGTAGACGAAGCCAATAACCATAAACATTTATTCCCGTCCTCAAAAATATGATGAATATTTATATCCTCAAATCCGTTTCTTTTTCCGTAAACAATAAAACTATCACTTTCATGAACATACAAAGACAATCCGGTTTTTGTAGCAAACCATATCTTGTTTTCCGAATCGCGAAAAATATGATTAATGCGATCATTGCTTAAGGAGCCTTTTTTACCTTTATCCCGGTAATAAAAAGAAAATTCGCCGGTTGAATAATTATGTCTAACTAAACCATTCCATGTTCCAATCCAAAAAATACTATCATTTTCCTCCAGGATGGAACTAACTTTAAAATTATATCCGTCTATTTTGTATTCTATAGTTTCAAGATTTTTATTTTCCGGATTAAATGTGTTTATTCCTTCCTGTGTACATATCCAGATGATTCCACGACTATCCTGAAATAAATGATAAATATTAGGATGAAAAAGTTCATCATTTTTTTCGAAATGTTCAATAAAAGCATGAGTTTTTGCATTAAAAAGGCTTAAACCTTTTACAGTGCCTACCCACATATTTCCTTTTCTGTCTTCTAACAAAGCGCTTATCCTGTTATTGATAATACTTTTTTCTTTCGTTTTATTTGTTTCAATTCGTCTGAAAGAATTGAAATTGTTATTTTTGTATATTTTTACGCCATTTCCAAATGTTCCAATCCATATATCGTTTTGTGAATCTGCTGTTATTACTTTTGAATAATCTTGGAAATTGTCATTTTCCGGCGGATGATAAAACTTTGTAAACTTATCTTTAAAAGGAGAATGCATATCAATTATTGAAGAGCCAACCCATAAATTCCCTTTAATGTCATCGTAAATATCAGATATGGTTCCAAAGGACAGGCTTTCAGGATCAAGCGGATTATGCTTGTAATGAATAAAACGATTTTTATTTCGATCATATAATCCTAAATCTCCACGAATTGATACCCATAATTGGTTTTTCCTGTCTATATAAGCCTCAATAACACCATTCTCAGAAATTCCATGAACATTTGCTTTTTCCGGTTTATAATGTGTAAAAGTCCAGTTATTAAGATTCAAAGAGCTTAATCCGGTATTTTGGCAACCCAGCCAAAGTATATTTTCATCTGACAAAGCAATTGACTGGATAATATTATCTGATGGCGAATTATTATTACCTGGTTCATGGAGATGCCTGGTAAATAGCTCAGTATTTCTGTTAAATTGTAATAAGCCTCCACCCCAGGTTCCAATCCATAAATTTTCCTTTTTTCCTTCTACTCCACATACTAATGCATTACCGCCCTTATGGAGCTTTGAATTAACCTTTGGATAATATCGTATAAAGTTTCTGTTGGTTGAAATATACCTGCACAATCCGTTTTCAGTAGCTAACCAGATTTGATTATGCGAATCTACAATTATGTCGTTTATATTGTTAGCAGGGATACCAGATAAATCTTCAGGATTATGTGTAAAATTGATAAAATTATCGGATTCGTATGAATATATGCTTAATCCACCCATCGTACCAACCAATAATTCTCCCTGAGGGGATTCTTTCATTGATAGTATAAATGAATTGATTAAACTGGCAGTATCATGCAAATTATCTGCATATTCGGTAAAGGAATATCCATTGTATCTAAATAATCCGCTTTGTGTTCCAAACCACATAAAACCTTTACTGTCCCTATATATTTCATTTATCTGGATTGAGGCAGATTTTGTCGGATTTTCAATATGTGTGAAATGTATGTAAGGAATTTCGGAAGTTTGGGAGATAAGATGATGCGATAAACTCAACAAAAGAACTAAACAGATAAATCTTTGTAAATTCATAATCGGATTATAATTAATATTAAAACCGTAAATATACAATGATATCCTGGAAATTAGAAATTGGTAAATTGGTAAAATAACTAAATCTTTAATATATGAGATATAAATTAAAAATCCCCGCCAAATAATTTGACAGGGATTTTATAATCAATATCAACAAAATCAATGATTTTATTAAATCAGAAGTCAGTTTATCGAACAATCAATTTCTCTATAACATAATTTTGGCTGCTGCACACCTTGATAAAATACATACCTGTTTTCAATAAATTACCAGCATCAATATTAATTGAATTACCTGACATGTTTTTCAAATATATAAGTTGCCCCTGAATATTATAAATTTTAACAGTTGCATCGGGAGCAAAATTATGGGTTTCGACAGTCAGTAGTTCATCACCGATAGGATTAGGGAACACTTTAAGTAAAGCAACTTTTTCAGAAGCGGAAATTGAAGTTTTTTTCGCGGATTTTATATCCCCGCCAATTTCGAAATCGTCAATCCATAATGTATTTGTGTGGCTCGTTTGGTCACCATAATACAATTGAACCTCTTGAACTGAGTTGGTGTTGAAATTGTACACATCACCTACCGTTACCTTGTACTCTTTGTAAGCGCCTCCGTTTGGTTCAATGGTAACCGTGTAGGTAGCAAAGCTATTGTCCCCGTTGCTATCTTCCAGTCTTAACTCGTAAGTTATATTTTGGGTAGCATCCGTTTTGGCTTTAAAAGAGACAATTGGGTTACTGCTAATATCAACAGAGGTACCTGTAGCAAAGGTGTTGGTAATTTTCGACCAGGTTCCACCGGCATTGGTTACGATAAGTTCATCATTGGAAGCAAAGCTAATACCAGTCCATTCAGTACCATCGGCATGCCATGTAAAATCGGTGCTATTGACAGTTGTTCCTGTAAAGTAGTTGCCATAATATGTAGCGGTAAGGTCGTACCATGTACCACCGCCACCGCCTTCTGTCACGGTAATTGTTATAGAAGCCGATTCGCCGCTGCCATCATTAGCTGTAGCTGTTATATTAGCCGTGCCGGCTGCTATTACGGATACCACGCCGGCAGAAGTTACCGTGGCAACACTTTCGTTATCGGAATCCCAGGTTACACTCTTATCCAATGCATCGCTTGGCGAAACATTCACGGTAAGCGTAAAGTCGGCATCGCCAACCTGCTTGCTTTGGTCGCCTTCGGGTATGGTTATGCTGCTTACCAATACCGGACTAAAGTTGGCTGTAAGCGACTTGTCGGCATCCATCACGA
>CAZVTW010000567.1:0-3621 GCA_964629805.1 uncultured Bacteroidales bacterium
TATGTTATTTATGTTGTAATTTTCTGTTTGTAACTTTTCTTTATTCCCAGCAGGACAACGGAAAGCATTTCCAAATGAATTCAAAAGCCTGCAAATCGTTTGATTTTCAGGCTTTTTTGATTTTTAGCCATTCAAATTTATATCAATATAAACCAAGTCTCGGGTGAGTAAAACAGTGAGTTGAAAATTTTTTTAGTTTTATAACTCACCAGAACTCTGTAATTCATTGTATAGCAATTTGTTGCAGGCATGAAAATTTTCATGGATTTTGATGAAAATCGGTGTAAAATGATGTCTTATGTGTGCTTGCTGGTGAGCCTTTTAGTGGCAAAATGTACAAAAATGAATTAAAACTAAATATTTAGAGACTATGAGAACAAATCAATCATTTGGCATTCAGTTTATTAGCAGGCGCAAAGGTTCGACTCCTGAGAGTATGGTTTATGCACGAATCACTGTCAACAAAAAAAGGGCTGAAATTTCTCTCAGAAAAACAGTTAAATCCAAACATTGGGATGCATCAAAAGGGCGGTTAAAAATTACAGCTCCCTCCTATAATGTGTTTAATACTTACCTTGAGTTTGTCCAGTCAAAACTTGTTGAGTGCTACCAGGAGCTTCAGCTAAAGGGTAATTTTATTACACCTGATGCTATTAAAGCCCTGTTTTTGTGTGAACACGAAAATGCTCACACACTTACCGAACTGTTCGATTACCATCATCGTTCAGAATCCGGTAAACTATCTTTAAGCACAAATAAAAACTACAAAATCACAAGAAGTTATGTTTTCGGATTTTTGAAAGAAAGAATGAAGCTGGATGATGTTTATCTCGTGCAGGTAAATTACAAATTCATTACCGATCTCGATTATTACATGCGCACCTGTCCTCCACGTCAGCATAAAAAACCATTAAACAACAACGGGATGATGAAACACATGCAACGGTTCCGTAAAATTCTTTCACTTGGTGTTAAACTGGAATGGATGGATAAAAATCCTTTTAATGCCTACGAGATTAAGTTTGATAAAGTTGAACGCGAATTCTTAACTGAAAAGGAACTTAATGCCATTGAAAACAAGAAATTAGAAATTGAACGCCTTCAGATAATCAGGGACATGTTTGTTTTTAGCTGTTACACTGGTCTGGCATATATTGATTCAGTAAATCTTCCAACGTCTTCTGTCCGTACCGGAATTGACAGACAACTCTGGATTTACACAACAAGGGAGAAAACAAATTCTCCCTTACAAATACCGGTTCTTCCAAAAGCCTTGGAATTAATTGAAAAATACAAAGACAATCCCCGGTCACTTTGTTCCGGGACTATATTTCCATTGATTTCAAATCAGAAGTTGAACAGTTACTTAAAAGAACTGGCTGATTTGTGCGGTATCGAAAAACACCTCACTTTTCATTTGGCCCGGCATACTTTTGCAACAACGGTAACCTTGCGAAACGGGGTGCCGATTGAAACCGTAAGTAAACTTCTCGGTCACAAAAGCATATCAACTACTCAAATTTACGCCAAAGTTGTTGAGAATAAGGTTGGGGAGGATATGGAATTATTAAAAAACAAGCTTCTTCAAAAAAATGAGAATCCGCACAAAAAGATTGAAGCAATGTAATTCACATATAAAATGCATTATTTTACTCATTTTAATTATATTTGTGCAAAATATTACTTATTATGGATTCAAGAAAAACAATTCTTTTGCCAAAACAGTTGAAAATAATGACAACTTTAGGTGAAAACATTAAACTGGCTCGTTTGCGAAGAAAGTTAGTAGCCGGGCAGGTCGCTGAACGGGCAGGCATTAGCAGGAGAACGCTTGTCTCAATAGAAAAAGGTTCCCCCGGGGTTGCCATGGGAAATTACTTGCAGGTTTTATTTGTATTAGGGCTTGCTGATGATTTTTTAAAAATTGCAAGTGACGATGTATTAGGCCGAAAACTCCAGGATGCAAATTTAACTTCACCAAAACGAAGGGTAAAAAAGTAATAATATGGCCTCAAAAAAAATATATGTTTTTGCCGACTGGCATGGATTAAATGGCCCTCGTCTTATGGGGATTTTGCTTGCCGACCGGGTTCGGGGAAATGAAGTTTTTTCATTCGAATATGATAAAATGTGGCTGGAATCAGGAGAAAGATATTTACTCGATCCCGATTTAATGCACTATTCAGGGCCTCAATATACAGCAGACGAAAAGGTAAACTTTGGTATTTTCCTGGATTCATCTCCCGACCGTTGGGGAAGAGTGCTTATGAGACGAAGGGAAGCACTTATGGCCAGGATGAGCAACAGGCCACAAAAAAATTTAATGCCGTCGGATTTTTTGTTGGGTGTTTACGACGAACACCGCATGGGAGCCCTTCGGTTTAAAGAAAGCCTGGATGGCCCGTTTGTGAATGACAACAGAGAAATGGCAGCGCCTCCCTGGACATCTGTCAGGGAACTGGAATATGCCAGCAAAAAACTGGAAGAAGATAAATCTGTTGATGACCCTGAATATTTAAAATGGCTGAACCTGCTGACAGCTCCCGGCTCTTCCCTCGGTGGTGCCAGACCCAAAGCAAGTGTTGTTGACAAGCACAATCAACTATGGATAGCAAAGTTCCCAAGTATTCATGATGATGTTGATATAGGAGGTTGGGAAAAAGTGGTTCATGAAATTGCTGTGCGTTCAGGCATAAAAATGTCCGAATCAACGATTCAAAAATTCTCGGGGAATCAATATACATTTTTAACCAAACGATTTGACAGAACCCAAAAACGTGACCGAATCCATTTTGCATCAGCAATGACTTTACTGGGCCGTGTTGACGGAGATAATCACCAGAGTGGTGTAAGTTATTTAGACCTGGTTGGATTCATTTTACAAAATGGAGATAAAGACCACATAGCCTCTGATTTGGAAGAACTGTGGCGAAGAATTGTTTTTAGTGTTTGCGTAAAGAACACTGATGACCATTTAAGAAATCATGGTTTTATTCTCGGGAAAGATGGCTGGAAACTTTCTCCTGCCTACGATATTAATGCAGTTCCCTCTGGCGCTGGCCTAAGTCTTAACATTTCTGATGAAGATAATTCGCTTGACCTGGAGCTTACTTTGGATGTTGCTGAATTTTTTAGACTTACTCCAAATAAAGCCAGAGAAATAATCAATCGTGTTCAAAAAAATGTGTCAAAGTGGAGATCAATTGCAACAAATTATGGTTTATCAAGAAGAGAACAGGAATTAATGTCACTGTCATTTGAGCAACCCCATCTTTTAAAACATAAAGGTCTCAGAAAATAATAATTCAACAATTCTTTATATCCCAAATCGTAAACATCCAATTTTTAAATTCCGGCATGAGGCAATAGGAAACGGAATAAAAAATGAATGAAAAACAGGGAAGTGTTAATGTGGGTTTTCAAAATGTTTTAACAGAAGCTTGCGAGGTTAAGTCTTTTTGAAATATGGATATTGCGCTGGCAAAAATTAACGTTTCCCGTTTTGAAATGAATGGCTTTATGCCGCAAGCTTTTGCTGGTTGCCGGAATTAAAATTCTTTCGTGACAGATTTGGGAATAAATATTTACCGCACGCGGGAATCAAACTTTTGTAAAAAGGCC
>CAZVTW010000568.1:0-3620 GCA_964629805.1 uncultured Bacteroidales bacterium
TTTCACTATTTCGGAATCAGGATTTGGCGACCAGCCAGGGTATCCCTCTGTATGCGTGACCTGTCCGCCTGCCAGCATAAAAGCGTTCCTGACCTGTGCTGCAATGTCTTTCTTTTTTGATTCTATATCACTCCGCTGGCTTGTTGTGATATGTATCAGTCCCGGTTCGGAAAACTTCACAGAAGCCAGGTTTGTTGATGTCTGAACAAGTCCCGGCATCTTAAAACTCATTTCCTGCACACCGTGCGGGCAGGCATATAAAGCGTTCAGTACATTTCGCTGGGTGCCGCGTTTCATGACCATGTCAGGATTTGGAACATGCTCAAGGGCCATTTCAAAATCCGGTTCAGTTTCCTGTATCTCAAATCTCACCTCATCAACAAATTGCTGAAAATAGTTTTTAATCGGGTCTCCGCCGTATTTTTTCCGTAGGGTGAAAACTGCGGTTGCCTCTCTCGCAATGGCATTTCTCAGGTTGCCTCCTTCAAACCTGTTGAGATATATCGCAAATTCCCTGGTAATATTCCAGAGGAATCTGTTCAAAATTTTTATAGCATTAGCTCGTCCTTTATGAATATCATCTCCTGAATGTCCGCCTTTCAATCCTTTTACATCAACTTTGTAAGCCCTGGAACCACCTGGTACAGGCCTTTCTCTGTATCTGAAAGATATTAGCGTGTCTAAACCCCCGGCACAGCCAATAAAAAACTCTCCTTCATCCTCAGAATCAAGGTTGATCAATGTTTTTCCCCGGAAAAACCCGGTTTGCAAAGCTCTGGCGCCGGATAGCCCGGTTTCTTCATCAACTGTGAACAGGCATTCAATCCTGCCGGTTTTGAGTGTTTTGTCCTTCAATATAGCCAGTTGTGCAGCCATACCGATACCATCATCAGCGCCAAGGGTTGTACCGCGAGCTTTGACCCAGTCTCCGTCTACATAGGCCTGTATCGGATCATGATCAAAATCATGGTCAACATCCGCATTTTTTTCACAGACCATGTCAATATGAGACTGCAGCACGATTGTCTTTTTATGCTGGCAATCAGGATGTGTTTGCTTGGTAATCAATACATTGCCTGCTTCGTCACGCTTTGTTTCGAGTTGATGTTCACCTCCGAAATCAAGCAGGTACTGAATCATTTTTTCCTCTTTTTTCGAAGGCCTGGGAATTTGGAGTATCTTTTCAAATTCTGACCAGATTTGTTGGGGTTGTAATTCTGATATTGTTCTCATTCATTTTTTTTCTTAAAGTATTTGGAATATAATTATTTTAAATACCAAATATAACATATCATATGGTTTTATAGGTACAAAACTTGTAAAATAAATATAATAACAATTGTATAATATCATAAATTGACGATTATATGGGACAAAAACAAGATAATAAACAAGGCAGCTATACAAAACCAGGTTCGGATTTGGTTGTTGTGTCTGAAATTTTGCCAGACAAACTGACAATATTACCGATTTCACCGCGCCCTTTATTTCCAGGCATAACAATACCATTGACTTTTTCAGGAGATAAATACCTGAAAACCATCAAACAAGTTAATAAAAAGGAGCAGCAACATCTCGGTGTGGTATTGGTTAAAAACCCTGATGAGGAGGACTATTTCAATTCCGATCTCTACCAGGTTGGTGTGGTACTGAAAATATTTAAAGTTTCAATGGTTGGGGAAAATACGGTACAGGTCATTGTGCAGGGAATGCAACGGTTTTCCATGGTCAGAAAAATACCTGATAAAAATTTCCTCAGGTATGAGGTCAAATATCATTATACACCACAGGAAAAACCGGATGAAGAGTTAAAAGCTTATACATTGTCAATTATTTCATCGCTGAAAGAACTGCTGAAGCTGAATCCGATATTCCAGGAGCAACTGAAAATGGTTATGTCGCAAATCAGTTATGAAAACCCGGGCATGCTCATGGACCTTGTGGCTTCAATGCTAACAGCAGAGTCTGAAAAATTACAGGATTTGCTTGAAACCGTTGATCTCTACAATCGTGCAGAAAAAATGCTCATTCTGCTTAAGGAAGAGATCGAGGTGTCGCAGATCCAGGAGAAGATACAGAAGCAAATAAACGAAAAGGCCAATAAACAGCAAAAAGAATTTTTCCTGCGTGAGCAGCTCAAAGCCATTAAAAAAGAACTTGGCCTTGAGAAGGATGATAAATCAACAGAGATTGAAAAAATTGAGAATAAGGTCAAAAACCTGAAACTGTCCAAAGAGGCAGCCAGGGTGGTTAAGGAGGAAATTGAGAAGCTTAAGGTGCTTGAGCCGGCCTCTGCCGAATTCCAGGTAACGCGCGCTTACCTGCACACCCTGACAGATTTGCCCTGGGGCATTTATTCAGATGATAATCTTGAAGTCTCCAAAGCAAGAAATGTACTGGACAGGGACCACTACGGTCTCCATGATGTCAAAAACAATATCCTTGAATTTATCAGTACCATTGTTAAGCGCGGTTCAGTAGGCGGATCGATTATTTGCCTGGTTGGTCCACCCGGTACAGGAAAAACATCCGTTGGCCATTCTATTGCCAATGCGCTGAACAGGAAATTCTATCGTTTTTCAGTCGGTGGTATGCGTGATGAAGCTGAAATAAAAGGGCACAGAAGGACATACATTGGCGCCATGCCCGGAAAACTGATTCAGAGCCTGAAACGGACAGGTACATCCAACCCGGTTATCATGCTTGATGAGATTGATAAGATTGGCACCAGCTTCAGGGGCGATCCGGCCTCAGCGCTCCTTGAGGTGCTGGACCCGGAACAAAACACTGATTTCCTGGACCATTATCTTGATGTGAGGTATGATTTATCGAACATCCTGTTCATCACAACAGCCAACCAGCTTGACACAGTGCCCCGTCCGTTGCTTGACAGGATGGAAATAATCAAATTATCAGGTTACATCCTTGAAGAAAAAGTTGAGATAGCCAAACGGTACCTCATCCCCCGCCAGGTAAAACGTCACGGCCTGATGAAAAAGGAAGTGAATATCACTGACAAAGCCCTGGAACATATTGTTGACAAGTATGCCAGGGAAGCAGGAGTGCGAAACCTGGAGAACCAGATAAAAAAAATTATGCGCAAGGTCACACTTAAGATGGCAGAAGACAGTGAAACAAAATTCAGGATTTCAACCAGGAACATTGAAGATTACCTCGGTAAACCTGTATTCAGGACGGAAGAACTCTATGAAAAAGCCATCCCGGGTGTGGCGCTCGGACTGGCCTGGACTTCGATGGGAGGCGCTACCTTGTATATAGAAGCTAATGCAGTGAGAACAGGCAAAACCAGTTTTAAACAAACAGGTCAGCTTGGCCATGTGATGCAGGAATCCTCAGAGATTGCTTTTTCTTATGTCAGATCCTTGCTTGATAAAGAAAAAAACACAAAAGCTTTTTTTAACGAACATCATTTCCATCTTCATGTCCCGGCGGGAGCAACACCAAAAGACGGTCCGTCGGCAGGAATTACCATGGCGCTGGCTTTATATTCGCTTGCTAAAAACAAGCCCATACGAAGAAATATTGCCATGACAGGTGAGTTGACCTTAACAGGCAAAGTATTACCAATAGGCGGTGTAAAGGAAAAAACAATTGCGGCA
>CAZVTW010000569.1:0-3620 GCA_964629805.1 uncultured Bacteroidales bacterium
CATTGTTCGAAGCCTTTACTCGAAAAGTATATTCTCCGGGGTCAAGATTGGTATAATTGGCAAAGCGCTTATTCGCATTTGTATGATTCCAGTCGATGTCAAAGCCCTCCATCTTATAGTCATATTGATTTTTTCCAGGGAGGATGTAATTTAAAGCTGCGAATTCGAATGAAAAAACTGATTGTTTATATGATAATGTTATATTTTTTGTCAGAGAAATATGTTTTGACAAAGGAGAGCTTTCATTTATTGGTACATTTTTATTAAAAATCTGAAAATTAGTGATATATACAGGAGGTACATACGGATTATTTTTTATACTATCAGGATGGAAAATGTAAAAATTTTTGTGTCGTGCACCAATGATAAATTCTCCGGTATTTTTCAACTTATAACCAATCATATTATTAAAATCCGCCCCGTTTTTGATATCATAATTGAATATCTGACCGGTTTGTGTATTAAATGTTGAAATACCTGATATTGATGTCAACCATAAATTATTATTATCTCCTTCAAGAATAGAAACGATGTCATTTTTCAATAAGCCATCCTTTTCACCATACTTTGTAAAATTATCTTCCTTGGGATTATACTGATTTAGTCCGTTACCGGTGGCTATCCAGATTCTTTTTTTCGAATCCTGGTACAGGCAATGGATCATATTATCACTTAAAACATTTTTCTTCATTTTTTCGTTAAAATAATGTCTGAATATCCCTGTTTTTGGATTATGCAGGATTAATCCATTAAACGTTCCAAGCCATAAGGCTGTATCATTTTCTTCCAGCATCGAATTGAGTTTAAAGTTAAATCCTTGTCGCGCGTATTCTATATTTACTACTTCCCGGGTTTTCGGATTATATGTATTTATTCCTTCCTGTGTACCTATCCAGATTATGCCCCGTCTGTCCTGAAAAAGATGATATATATTTTTGTGAAATAATTTTTCGTCAGGAAATTCCAATGTATTTTTATAGGATATGCTATTTAATACATTAATTCCTTCAGAAGTCCCGACCCATATATTATTGTCATTATCGATCAAAAGAGCACTGATATAATCGGACTTTAGGCCCTTTTGTTTATCTTTCCGGGCAGTGATCCGCATTTTCAATTTTATTTCCGGAGAATATATTTTTAATCCGTTCCCAAAAGTAGCAATCAAAATGTTTTGATTATTATCACTGAGTATTTGTTTGACGTAATCCTGCATATTATCATTCTCAGGCTTAACATAATAAGCAGAAAATTTATCCTGTAGTTCGCTGTAAGTGTTAATCTGGGAGTTAGAAAACCACATTGCCCCGGTATTATCCTGGAAAATGCTCCAAATATTCCCCAATGAAAGACTTTGAAGATTGAGCGGATCATGTGAAAAACTTGTAAAAGTATTTGTCCTGTCATCTAACACACTTAAAAACATGCCATTTCCTACCCATAACCTGCTATTTTTATCAAGGTAAATGCTGTTAATTGCTCCTGCCTGTAATGCATTTTTATTTGACGGCGCAGGTTCATAAATGCTAAACTGTTGTGTCTGAATATTTAAATGAGTCAAACCCTGTTTATCTGTACCAATCCAAATGCCATTATTCAAGTCATACTCTAAAGATTTTATGATGTTTGAAGGTATTGAGTTTGAATTATTAGGATCATGCAGGTAACGCTCAAAAGTTCCCGTATTTATATTGAACTTAAGTACTCCCCCGCCCCATGTTCCTATCCAGAGGCTTTCATTTCTGCCCGCTTCCATACATATAATGACCCGGCCGCCTTTATGTAAGGTGGAATCGTAATGGGGCTTAAAATGGGTGAAATTTTCTTTTTCTACAGAAAATTTATTCAGGCCTTTGACTGTTCCAAGCCATATGTCACCCTGTTTGTCGATACAAATATCATTCACAGCGCTCGATAATAAACTGTTTGGATTATTGGGCTGATGATAATAAGAAATGAAATGATCTTTTTCTCTTATATACCTGTTAAGACCTTCCCTTGTTGCAATAAATAAATTACCTTCCAAATCTTCATCAATATCACGAATATAGGAGTGACTCAGGTTGTTGCTGTCTAATGGATCAGATTTATATTCCGAATATTGGTATCCGTCATATTTATACAGGCCATTTGTGGTTCCAAACCACATGTACCCTTTACTATCCTGATAAATAACTTTAATATCAATATTTGTTGAGCCCGTGGGATTGCGCAACCTGGTAAAGCTAAGATTTTGTATTTGACCGGTAACTTTAATTGCAAATAAAAAAATCAAAAATAACGCTGCTAACTTTCTACTTCTCATAATCATTATTTCATTTTTTTTGAACAGAAAATCGTAAAAATAAACATTGAATTTTGTTCCGGATGGATTTTATATTAATAAGGGATCGGTTGGCTTATGTTATAAAAGTAAAATTTTCGGCCAAGTATCCATAATATAATTCCTCTCCACTCTGAATAAAACATAATATTTCGCTCTTTTCTACCGAGTAATAATTCATTTTGGATATTTTGCGGTAAATTTCTGCACATAATACAGAAATAAAAAAATGGTATGACTTGTAGCAACTATTCCTTTGTAAAATCATGGTATATGTGTAAAACTGCTTATTTGCCAAATTATAAATGAGTCTACTCCGAGAAGCCTCTTTGTTGCCAAACTCTTCGTTATTTGTCTCGACTGAGTCGAGACAAAGGCCCCCGACATTTTATTTACGAGGGCAGGCTTGATCTCGACTAAGTCGAGACAAAAATAATATCTTTAGAAGTTGACTCATTAATAATGTTTACGAGTATTTTTTTCCATAAGTTACATTATAAAATGTGTTGAACAAATGACTGCAAAACAGGTGTTTTTTTGGTATTTAAAAAAACCATCATGATGGAGGACGAACAACCAAAGGGCTGATTAGTGATACCTCAATTTCTGAACTCAGTAATTTTCGAAATCTATGCGTTGCAAGGCATCGTTTAACTCCTCATCCCGACATCAAGTATGTCGGGACTCCGAGATTAAACGATGCCTTGCGCCTTTATCTTTCGAATTTATTGAGCTCAGATTTAAAATTTCAGCCCCCACAATGTAATATCATCTCTCTGAGGGAAATTCCCCTGAAACTCATCAAGGTTTCCTTCCAAAATATCTTTTTGCTGATTCATAGGTAATATGGCATTTTCCATAAGGATGCTCTGAAGTCTTTTCCCTGAAAATTTTTTCTTCCTGCTATTGCATTGGTCCGCCAGCCCGTCAGTAGATAAATATACACAATCACCCGGACGGACTTCTATTTCAACAGTCTGAAAAGCCTGTTTCTTATTTGCAGATGTCAGAACACCACCAATTGAACGCCGGGTACCGCTTATCACCTCTAATTTTTGCTGTGCCGCCCGATACCAATACAGCGGACGTTTGGCACCACTGAAGTAGATTTTTGTTGCCTGACTTTCGGAAGATGCCTGACCTGAGCTGTCTGCTACATCCTGTTCTATTTTTATAAGCGCCATATCCATACCATCGTGGTTGTCTGTTTTTTCCTGACGCAGCATTTTTATAATGAGTTGGTCCAGTTCTTCGAGTATTTGTGCCGGCTCATATATATGCCTCATGTTGATGATAT
>CAZVTW010000570.1:0-3617 GCA_964629805.1 uncultured Bacteroidales bacterium
TTTTTGTCCCGGCAAGTTTTCCTTTCATTACTTCATTTTCGCCCGCTATCAGTTGGTGCAGGGGAATCATGGCTGCCGTTGCTGATAAAAATTTTCTTCTGTTCATGGTTTTTAATGATTAATTGAAACACTTTTATATCTGATAATTTCCTGTGCTTTTATTATTCCAACCGGCAAGAGTTGATTGTTATATCTTTTAGGGTAATCATTTATGGGATTATTGGTCCAAAAATTCTTTGGTTCGCCGTATTTCATAATATCGCCCATGATTCGATTATGCCATAGAATGGCAACTTTAATGGTTAATGTATTGTTTGTTGTTAACAGTCCTTTTATATTAACAGGATAATCGGGTATCCAACATGACGGCAGTTCTGTATCGTTTAATATGATTGTGGCCGTAGAAGAAAAATCCGGTAAATTAATATAATAATCATCGTTAGAGTTAATAAATGTTTTGGGTAAATTGAACCTGATAGTGTATTCTGCATAACCTGAGAAATATTTTATATCGTCATTGTCGAACAGGTGAAGCGATTTATAATTGGTTATCTGTTGACTTGCAATGGTTGATTCATACTCGGGTAAGAAATTTATTACACAAGGAGATTTTGCCAATGAGAAAATTTCTCTGTTTGATAAATTAACTGAAAGCGAGGAGTTGTCAGAAAGCATTAACTGGTAATCGCCAGTTTCGTTTGCTGTACCTGCATATTTTCCGTTAGCGTATTTTATTGAAGGGAGGTTGTTCATATCAACCGAATAATCAGCTGTGGGAAAAACCAGGTTGCCGTCTTTGAATACTTTTTCAATATGAGGCAATGCATTGTTGTGTTTTTCAAAAATAATAAATTTTGCTTCCCATGGCTTTAACTCTATGGGTACTGTAATCCCATTATTATTTGTGGCAAATATTAATTGTTCGGAAACCTTACCATTCTGCGGATTCCAGAGCTGAGGAGTTTTGTCTGTAACAGCGAAAGTGCATTGGCGGTGAATGGTTGAAGTAGTTTGATTGGCGATAAAATAGATGTCGCCAGATGTTGTTTTTTTGTGTATATAGCACAGATTTTCCCTATCGTCGTTACCTGTACTAATATCAGGCGTGATGCCTGCCATTTTCAATGCCTCATTGATTTCAATATTTCGGAAAACTTTTCCTTTTCCATATTGGTTGTACGAATTGCTGTTTTCAGGCCATAAGCTGTTAACCAATTGGTAAAATTCTGTCTGATGGTTTTCTTTGTCTTTTAAAGTGAGCATGCCGCCTGGTTTATTGCCAAACAACACTGCGCCTTCTTTCACTAATGCGGCAATTTTTTTAAGTGTCTGAAAATTCATTGCCGCTCCATTTTGTATAACCAGCATTTTGTAAATCTGGTTTTCATTCAATACGATTCCTCCGGCAGGATTTGTTTTTAGTGTGTGAAGGGTGTTGGCATTAATGGTTGTAAACTGGTAGCCAAAATGCAAACTGTCTATGTCATCGTTATCCATGTTCTGTGGAAAAGCATCGCCAATATAGTAAAGTATATCGGCATGTTTGAAACCCTGCTGCAAAATGTACTGAATGCGGGAGTGGTATTTGCCAAATTCGTCCATTTGCGGCCATGAGGGATTATGCCGATTGAGGAACTGGCCAAAACGAAGCAGGGTAATGCCGGGTTTCTTTTCTGAAGGCTGATGGACATTGACATGATAAATCATTTGATTCACTCCGGAGCAATAGGCCAAATTCCCATAAGGTTTCATAACAAAAGGGGGTACTGCAAAAACATCTCCGCAGGTATATGCTTCAGCCCCATTCAGTAAATTCGGGTGGATGGTTGATGCATGTGAGGCCAGATAATTGTACATTTTCTTTTTGGGGGAATAACTTACAAAACCATCCTGCTTATCAGAAGTCCAAAATTCCATTATTCCCAAATCGGTTTTGGTATTTGCTGCAATTACATCAAGGGGTGGGTTACCAGATCCTCCGTAAATAACTTCACTATGATATTTGAGATTGTTTTGATGGCAAAGCTTTTGAAGGTGTCCATAAAAGCAATTTTCTATGAGGTGAGCAATCGTGTGCCTCAAATCGTGCAATACCGCTTCTGATGCGTCCGCCGACTGCACAACCTTGCCACATAATACCGGTATCCATTTTATTATATCGTAGCCATTGAGTTTCGTAAACTCTTCCCTGAAGTTTTGACTCCAGTTCTGATAGCCAACTTCCCAGCTATCGTTAAAAATGGCATTAAAGCTCTTGCCTGTATGCCGGTCTGCTGCATCTATAAGTCGTTGTGGATATTCATTGAAAAAAAGATTTAATGCCATGGTATCCATTTTATCTACTTCAAGCCCTTCGCCATAAACACTGGCAGGGCTATTAACAAATCCGTTGGTGGTATAGCCGAAACGAATTATTTTCCATTGCCCTTTCGGTTTTTTCCATGCCAATGTTCCATCCTCTTTCAGATAGTCAGTTAATATTACAATATCATCCGGATGAATGGTTTCAGCGTTTATTTTATTTTGCGGAAATGAAAAAATTTGATTGTCCTGTGTTGAAGAAAACGCAGCTTTTGCCGTGAAATCGGATATTGCAATATCGCACAAAGGGTTTTCATTATCGGGTAATATTTCTAATTCACTCAAATAGATTGGATATTTTTTGTTTAATGTTTCAGGATCGTCAAATATTATTTTGTAAAAACGGGCTTTGGCTGCAGTAAATTTGTATTCATGCAATTGGTTTACCTTTATATTCTTATTGGTTAATAAAGAATGATACGTTATCCCATCATTAGAATAAGATAATTCAAACGAAGGTAACTTTGCTTTATGTGTCATTGATAGAAAATTTAACATGACAATTTTTTCAGCGGAGAAGGCATTTTCAAACTCCAGAATAAGCTCCTGGTTTTTCAGAATTTTAATGCCGCTAACAGGGCAGCCGTCATAAAGTATGGCATTGGTATTTTCTCCCGCATATCGTATTATTGGCTTGTTACGATGAAAGTTGTTCTTTTTTTGAGATGTTTTATAGGCAACTACAGCAACATCCTTATAAAATCCCAATTTGCCCGTGGGTTGATCTAACTTAATTGTTTTTGCACTATTCTCATCCAGCAGATTTTCTGTCCACACAAATTCCTTCATCGAATATTCGGGCTTTACCCAGGGGCCGCCTGCCGTTGACCATCCCTCACATGTATGCGCGGTTATTTTTATCCCCAATCTTTCTGCTTCGTGCAATGCCCATGAGAACATACTGAACCATTCAGGAGAATTAAATGCAATGTAAGGAACATCGCGAACACTATCGCCAAGATGTATTCCAAATACCTTAGCTTCCGAAACACCGGCATGCTTCATTGCCTCCAGATCTTTTGTGATTCCTTCTTTTGAAATGGCCCCATTAATCCAGTGCCAAAAGGTTTGTACCTGCCTGTCTGCGCCGGGGCTAATAAAAATATCAGGAGAAAAGGTTTGTGCCTGTTGCACATTAATGGTAATAAAACTAAATGTTATTACCAGCATAAAGTTTTTAATTTTTTTCATCATATAAAAGTTATTTAAATTGTATCCAATCCATTCGAAGTAATTCACTGCCCGTTCCTTTAAAA
>CAZVTW010000571.1:0-3614 GCA_964629805.1 uncultured Bacteroidales bacterium
ATGCTAAAGAATCAGAGTCAATTTTTCATGACAGTCATAAAGCGCAAACCAGAGTCGAGACGGTTCAAAATTTTTAAAAGCCTCCGACATTTCATGTATACGGGGCAGGTTTGATCCTGATGTTTTCCATGAGACAATAAAAATGTATAAAAATCAGAGGGTCGATAAGGTTAATAGAAGCTGATTGTGATAGCATATAAGAACCTCAAAAACAACATGCTAATAATTCAAATGCATAGCTCATTGGCAAATCAAATAATTATAAAAAGTCCGGTAAAAATACAAAAAATCAGATGAGTTTTAGCATTTTTTAATCAGTATTTTTATAACTCCAAAATTGACTTCATGATACATTTTCCACGGATAAGACATCCAAAAAAATAAACTGCACTGAAAAAATGAAACTGGAGAAGTCTGAACTGAAAATACTTGGTTATTTATTGTAAATTGAAAAAAAACTTGTTATAGAAAACTGATGCTTAATGACAATTTTCCTTTCCTTCCTTTTCTTTTGAAAATTATTCTGTTTTGTTGCAGACTTCCTAAATCTACTTTTTCAATTGAAGCCTCAACGTTTTTGGGAATATCTATTAAAACGCGTCCGTTTTTTCCGGTTATTTGAATGGTATTTTTGTTGACGGAGACCGGTAATTTTGTATTCCATACAAACTCAACCCCTCTTCCTCCAATCAGCTCATATTCATCAGTTATGGTTAATCTGTCAGGTGAAGGTGAATCAAATTATCTGATCCATTTTTTATAGTATTTATCCCAGGTTGGAGAGGGATCAATGGTTACATGAAATTTATTACTATCACCGGATCCTGTTGGGGCAATGGCACTTTTCCTGTATCTTTTAACAGAGCGAATTCTTTCCTTATCAGACACGCCGTACGGCAGCAACATGTTGTGGTATTGGCAATACTTGTAATAAAATGTCGCCGGGTCGGAATAAAATGTCATGCCCGGATCCATGGCATACGTTTCGCCTGCCCATTCCAGCACAAAACTACCAACATCTTCATGATTGTGCCCTGCATTTTGGGAATTTCCCATAACAAATACTTTCACATATTTACCATTATGCTTTCTGAGCGAAGAAGCTATTCCGTTGTTTTCCATTAATATGAAGTGTGGCGTTTTTGTGGGTTTCAGGTCTTTATCCTGCCCTAAAGGAAGCAAAGTAAACAGTTCGGAAGGCGATCTGTCTTCTTTTTCGTTCATCATTTGGTCTAAAAACACCCAGTAACTATCAGGGAAAATGTTGGCCATAAAGGGGATATAATCGTTGTATATCTGGTCTTCACGCGCTCCGTCGCAAATTGGGATAAACACCTGATCGGGTACGGTTGAAAGCAAAGCCGCAACATAATTTTCAGTGTTTTTCAGGGTGGGTTGCACCAGTTCTTTAAAATCTTTGTTGTGTATACGTGCATACATATATTGGATAATGAGGTAGCCCCTGACAACCTCTGTAAAATACCCGGGACCTTCGGCAAAGCCTCCGTCATTGTGAATGATATTTTTCATATTTTGGGCGACAAAATCCAGAATCTCTTCCTTGGTGTAACCTATTCTGTCAAAATTTTGTTCTGCCGCCAATGCCCCAGCCATTGCCCCGGTCTGAAAAAGAATATGGGAATTGTTTCTGAATATATAGTTAAACCTGTATGAAGTATAAGCAATCTGCCCCAGGCCGTTTTCAACCAATCGCCGCAACACAATTTGCCTGCCGTAGCGTGTAAACACATCGCCGGCAAGATCAAGGATTACGGCACAATGAAACGATAACATTGATTGCAGATACGATCTGTGTTCCCATAAAAGTCCGGTTGTACGGCAAATAGCAGACTGGTCCCAGTTGGTACAAAAAGCAATTGACATGACATAACGGCCAGCAAGGCGGAGCATTTCTTCGTCTTGCAAAATGGTACCAGCTATAGCCAACTGAATTCCAAAACCATCAATGGCATTGCCCTGGCACCCCTGTCGTTGCTCCGGATCGGCATTACCTACCAAAAACTTGTTCCTGTCGTGGTCGCGGGAATACCGGTTGTCGAACCCCAGGTTGATGTAGTCCCCAATCATGGATTCGGGTTTATATTGCATAGCTAGTTTGGCCGCCTGTACCACTTTTAATTCGTCGTATCTTCCCTTAAATTTTTCACGTATTGCTTCAATATCTTCATTTGAAAAAATTAAGCCATATATTGGTTCAAATGCAGGAATTGTATCAACCAGGTGCAAATATTTGTTCCAGGTGGTATCGTAGTTATCAAATCGCGAAAGGTACTTTTTGTATAAGTCTGAATCCTGAAAGCCAATCCATCTGAAAGAAGTTATGCCAATGCCTTTTTTGTTTGTGGTTAATGCAATTTTGATTTGCCTGATTTTTTTTGCCCCGTTTAATTCCAGAATATATTCTTTAAGGGGGTCTTTGGATGTGTATGTTTTGGTTAATTGCTCTTTATCGGTTGCAACCCAAACATGCATTTGTGTTGTTTTATTCAAATCTAAAAAAAACACCAAACGGTCAAAATCCTTGCAATCAAGGCTATAGTCTTTAAACATGGTAAAAACCGTGTCCGAACAGGTGTCTGTTTTGTTCCATTGTACCTGCACACAGTCCCAGTTTTGAGAATATATTGTTCCCTCATCTTTATTCGGTTTTTTCTCCCAATTATCAATGTGCCCGGTCCACCATTCATAAAAAATTTCGAACATGTATTCGCTCATGTTGAGTTCATACATGCGTGGCTGCTTCATTTGACTTGTTGCTTGTTGCTGAAACAGAGCTGGTAGTAAAAAACAAAGTGTAAATAAACATATGATTTTTTTCATAATTATATATTTAATGGTAATAATTTGATTATATAAAGCTTTCACTATTAACCGATCAATTTATTTTATCAAAAGATTTCTCACTCCGGTCGAAATGACGATCAACTTTTTAGGATTTTAAGGGAGAGGGTAGCCTGCGATTTTTTGCCTCAGGCTACCCTCTCCCTCAATCACTGTCCCGGAAATATTGTCATTCAGAGCGCAGCGAGGAATCTAAATAGTGTCTGTCCATAAAGTCCCCTGACTGCGTTAGGCACCATTTGAAATTCAGTTATTTATTAATATGAACTCCTGATTTTCAAATTTCGCAAGCCTTGCTGGTGAACTTTCAGAACATACACTTAAGACTTCATGGAAGGACACTAAATATTTTTGTTGGTCAATATTGATAAGTTTTAAAAAATTTTTAAAACTCCATGACGGACACATAAATCAGTGTACCAGAATTTCAATTTCGAAATTATCGTTTTGAACTTCAACAGGTAAAGCCTCCATACCCGGAACAAAATTGAATATTCGTCCTTTCTTTGTTTCGGTTAAATGCATAGGTACGTTACATTTTACTACAAGCTTACCATCCGGTTTGGTGATGTGTAGTTCATTTTTCGAAACCACAGTCACTTGTTCATGGTTTGGTGAAATAACAGGAAGAACGTATTTAATATCTTTCACTGAACTTTCGGAATTGATATTGCCTTTGATTACAATCTTGTTATTATAAAATGTATATATAATCTGACAATGAATAAAATCTTCGGATGCAAATTCGCGAT
>CAZVTW010000572.1:0-3608 GCA_964629805.1 uncultured Bacteroidales bacterium
CCATGTATCCATTGTCATTTCGATTCGCCGGTTGGCGAAGAGAAATCTCAAGGTATAAACCAGACGCAGATAGTTTTTAACATTTTATGTAATTAAATAGTCCTCGTGATTTTTGGCGAAATCAAACTTCGCCTTAAATAACAAATAATCAACGAGATGCAAATTTGTTATATAGTATTCCTCATGATTTTTGGTATCAAACACCGGTACAGATAACAAATTGATTTTATGACTAATACAAATTTGTTATATAGGTAGATATAATATCATTATTTTGTGACCAAAACGAATTTTTTAGAGGTATCATCAAAATATTCATGAAAACGGAAACATACATGCAAACATACATGCAAACATTGATGGATATGAACAAGCGGATTTGGTTATCAATGCAGGACAAGGCCGGGGCAATAAGAGCCAGCATAAAAGAAATTTACTATCTGATCTGGGTGCGCGACGGCGGAATGGCTGCTTCCTATACTTCTCAAACAGGCTGGCTGGAACCGGTTGATAAGTGGACTAACTACCTGCTCAACAATCCCACGGTCATAATAGATGAAGAACCAGCTGGTGAATTTTTCGGGCAGTTGGTCGGAGGGCCTATCAACAAATGGGAGGAAGATGGCTTGTTTTATGCCACATTATCAGCTTTTATGCACTGGACACAATCCGGAGACCGTAAATATTTCTCAGGCAAATACCTGCAAACCTTAAAGGATGCCAATACCTGGCTTGAAGAATATTGCTTTGATGAAGAAGCCGGACTATTTGGAAGATACCATTACTGCGAGACCCCTTTGGTAGGTAGCCGGGGCCACAACTGGGACAATGCCGTCGGAAAATACATGGACAAATGGCAGCCTGAAAAATACCAGGGAAGCGATATTGTCAGGTCATATGATATTTACATCAATATGCTGGCTTACTCAACTTACAGGATGCTGGCAGCTATGGAGACAAAAGCATATGCTGAAAAATTTCTCAAAAAGGCAGAAAACCTTGAAAAAAATATGAAGCAGTTTTTCCCCGAAAATGGCATGCCATATTACGGGAAACTTATCACTGAACAGGGTGAAACTATCTTAGCAGAAGGTTACGGCCTTGATCACACCGGCTAACAGTGGGCCTTATCATTGCCACCATTTGTTTCTGAGTATTTTAATGCTGAAAAAATTGGCAACAGTTTGCTTGATATTTACACATTCATTCCCTTCTCTCCATCTTTAAAATGCTCTTTTTTATGGTACAGCAACTCGTATTCCGATTCCAATTCAGGATAGTCCGGAACCTTGAGGATGACCATAAACCTTTCGCAATTCCATTTTGGCAGCACACATTTTACTTTTGGACCAGGTGTATTCGTGTTGACAGCAGCGCCGGGGCAATGCCAGGTAAGGGTCTCTGTCCTTTCATCCCCTGCTATGATAACCTTGATGTCAACAGGTTTCACCTCTGCAAAAGAATCATTTAACAACCAGATAGTTGATTCAAACACCTCGCCCTCTTCCCACACCAGCTTTTTAATTTGTGCGCTGGCCAACACCGGCCGGCACGATTGTTTCATGGCATAATAGGCGGGTTTGGGTTCGAGTGGCCATGAAATAGCTGAACCTCCTGCGGCACACGGCCAGGGTTCATTGTAACACCAGGTCAGCACCATGGAGCAATAGGGTTTTTGTCTCCTGCCTTCCTCAAACAAACATTGCATTCCTGCAATTTGAATAAACTGCCCGTTTCCAACCAGTTCTTCCAGGGTTTCGGCTTTGCCAAAATATCTCTCCAGCATACTTAAGAGCAAATGCGAATCAGGTTCAGCATCCCAGGCACCGAAGGCATGATGGTCTTCCCATATAGCTCCGGGCTTTGGAGGGAAAAGTTCATTTTCAGGTATAAAAGTTTTTAATACCTCAACCGATGCCGGACCTGTTGATGAACACTCTGAATAAGCAGTATTTTGAGCATGCATCATTTTTACGAAAATCTCCTCTTTGGTAACCGGGTCCAGGAAACCATAGGGTCCGTGACCCATTCCGGCTACCGGCGCCGTGGGCAAAAATGGCGTGTTTTTATCAAGGTCGTAGCAAAGTGTATTGAGCAATCTCAGCGCTAAATACTGATCAGTCATGCCTGACCATACATTAAAAAGCTCATTGCCACCACACCATAAGGCAAGACAGGCATGTTCACGTATTCTTTCAATGATGGCTATGGCCTCATTTTCCAGAACTTTGAGGTAGGTATCTGTACCTCTGTAATCGTTGCAGGCCAAGGGAAATTCCTGCCAGACCAGTAGCCCCTTTTCATCACACAATTCATAAAAACTGTTTTTATTCACGATGCCTCCACCCCAGACACGCAGCATATCCAAATTGGCTTCAACAGCTTTATCCAATAATTCATGGTAGCGTTCTTTTGTCATTGTCCCGGGGAATAGTTCAGGAGGTACCCAGTTGCTGCCTTTGGTGAAAATCCGTTTCCCGTTTATCTGAACAGTTATGGGCGGATGACTCCGGGATTTTGGAAAATCAGAAGGCTCGTCCCAGGTTCCTTCATTCATAACCAATTGCACTTTCCTGAAACCGGTTCTTTTTATGTGTTTGTCAACAACCTGGTTGTCTTTAACCAATTCAATTTCTGATGTGTACAAAGTTTGATTCCCATAGGTATGTGGCCACCAAAGCTGAATATTCTCAACCTTCGCGACAATTGATATGTCACTTTTATCAATCATCCCTTCCTTCTGAAATACTGTTTCACCGGCAGGATTTTTTAGTTTCCAGCAAAATGAAATCCCTTCACAGTATTGTGTGGTTTTTATCCTCAGATTTATATCAGCATGTTTCAGGCATCCGGATAAAGAATATTGCAATTCAGACTTTTTTATCCTGCAATAAGGAACAATCTGAAGAAAAGTATCATCCCAAATACCGAGTGGAATAAGCCGCGGATGCCAGTCCCAGCCATAACTCACTGCGGGTTTGCAACTTTGATCAGCCTGTGTGCGGTCCTGCCTTTTGATTTGTGACTTTGGAACCGGAAATATCACTACTTCCAGCACGTTTTTAGCCGCCAACCGGCCGGTTATATCCAGTTCCAGCGGTCTGAACATGCCTTCGTAAGCATACAAAAGTTCTCCGTTAAGCAATATTTCATATTGATAATCAATGCCTTTGGTGACGAACAACAAACCCTCATCATTTTCTAAACCGGGTTTTTCAAATTCTGTTCTATAAGTCCAGTATTTATCTTCCATCCAGAGGTAATCTTTCCAGTTACTGCCATAACAGTAATCGCCATAGTTTTCTGCTTTGGCAATATCCAATTGCACGGCTCCGGGAACAGTTGCAGGGACAAAGTTATCCGGTTTACCTTCTTTTGTATCATTACATCCTGTTTTCCAGGATAATTGAATTTGTTGATGTTTCATGATATAGACTGTTTTGGGCAAACAAAAATAGTAAAAAACTCAGAAAAGCCGGAGGAATAAATAGCGCCTCTAAGCTATATTTAAATATTTTAAATGTAGCTTAAAGGCACTAAATAATTGGTGTCCATCCATAAAGTAAGTGTCCCGGCCAGAAAGTTCGATGTCGAGGCGGATTAAAAAT
>CAZVTW010000573.1:0-3606 GCA_964629805.1 uncultured Bacteroidales bacterium
TCGGGTTACCCGGGGCAGAAATCTCAATACAAAATTAAGAATGTTGAAAAGATTTTTTATCTCCTATATACTTGTTCTTTTGTTTACTCCTGCTTCTTTTAGCCAGGAAGATGACATCCTGATGAAAAAAAACTATGGTGATATCGCATTTTATGCAGGGGATTATCAAAAAGCTCTTAAGCTCTATGAGGAAGCATTAGCCCAGTCTCAGGATTCAGTCATTTTTGACAAAGAATTTTATTTCCGGATGGGATATTCATACCAAAAAAGACACAACAATAAACTCGCAGAGCAATATTACCTGAAATCACTGCGTCCTGGACCGGATAATCATCAGCAATATATCATTATTTCTGATTTTTTTAATAAAAATGACAATACCGATCTGGCTATTGAAGTCATTGAAACAGGATTAAAGCATTTTCCTGCTGAAAGGGAAAAGTTTATTGAGAAACTTATTTCTTCATATTCTGTGGATGGTCAGTTAAACAGGGCAATGGAGATTATTGACAATGCCATTGAGCAGAACCCGGACGATTATAAATTATATTATTTACGTGGAAATTTGCTGGAGGAATTGGGACGCAAAGATGGAGCCCTTGAAAATTATATCATGAGTACAAAACTCAACAGGGAATTTACAAACTCTTTTATAAAATCCGGTTCATTGATCTATCACAACACCTACAGGAAACATGAAACAGTCAGGGAAAAATATGACAAAATAGCTAAACCAACGCAAAAGCAATATCTTGAACAAAAAGAAAAACTCAGCCATATATCTAACGAGTATCTCTCGGCTCTTTCCTATCTTGAACACGCCCATGAGTTAAGCCCTGGCAATAAAAGTGTCATTGAACTGATAGCATCCATTCACAGGATGTTGAATAATCCCAAAGAAGCTGCTCATTACCAGGGACTATTAAAATAATTTATTTTACCTGTCTCCCTTTGAAAATATAGATGAAACTATTACATTTGACAGAAATCAAAATTAACTCCCTATGACTTGTTTCAGGCAAAATTCAACAATAATATATATCTTCATTTATTTACTATTTTTTGTTCAATCCTGTGATTACAATAAGGAATTACCACTGGAATCTATCATTGAAGAAAGCGAAGAAGATTTGGTACAATATGTTAATCCGCTTGTCGGAACTGCCTGGAAAGGCAATGGCGGAACACTGCCAAGTGTCACAACCCCTTTTGGTATGACGCATTTTGTACCTGTGACAAATGAAAATCGTATTGGTATGACTCCTTATCATTATGAAATGGATAAACTGATAGGATTTATGGCTACACACCAGCCTACAGTCTGGATGGGTGACTATGGTTATGTATCTTTCATGCCCCAGATCGATAATATTGGCCTGGCGCCTGAGGACAGGGCTATTGGCTTTGACCATTCAGAGGAATTTTCCGCTCCCAACAGGTACACAGTCAAACTTCGAGACAGCCTGAATAACACAATTGAGGTGGATTTTTCTGCAACTGAACGTTGTGGAATATTTGAAATTTCTTATCCGGAGAAAAGCCTACCATATTTGCTTATAGAAGCCAGCCGGGATGACAAATTTCAGGGTCACATATCTATCAATAGTCGCAAACGAGAGATAACCGGGTATAACAGTGACAGACACAGTTCGCATTTAGGCCCGGTTTTGGAGAATTTTTACGGATATTTTGTCATGGAGTTTAACAATGGCTTCGATTCATACGGAACATGGGAAGAAGGCGTTCTTCATAACAATATCAGCTCAATTATCGGGAATAAGATTGGCGCCTACTTATCCTTTGGCAGCGAAGCAAAAAGTACCGTAACCCTGAAAATTGGCACGTCATTCATCAGCATTGATCAGGCCAGGGAAAACCTGAGAAAAGAAATTCCGCACTGGAATATTGATAAAACAGCTGACGAAACCAAAGATAAGTGGCAAAAAATGCTCAACAGGGTCAGGATACCGGATGCTATGCAAGAACAAAAGCGGATTTTTTATACAGCAATGTATCACAGTTTGTTGTATCCCAGAACATTTTCCGAATATGGCAGGTACTACAGCGCTTTTGATGATTCTGTCCATCAGGGTGTTTCTTACAATGATTATTCATTGTGGGATACTTTCAGGGCCCTGCATCCTTTGTTGATTTTTATTGCCCCGGAACATGTCAGTCCTATGGTGCAATCCTTGCTTCAAATGTACAGGGAAGGCGGGTGGTTACCCAAATGGCCAAATCCGTCTTATACAAATATTATGATTGGCACCCATGCTGATGCTGTTATTGCCGATGCCTTTTTAAAAGGCTACAGGGATTACGATACTGAAGAGGCATATCAGGCTATTCGTAAAAATGCTTTTGTTCCGCCAGAAGGAGATACAGACAAATCATCCTGGTATTCAAGCCCGTGGGATGTTTTCAAAGGACCAATACCACCCGGCGCTGGCAATGCCTGGTGGGACAGGCAGGAATGGATAGGCTATGAAGCACGTGGGGGCTTAACCTGGTATGACAAATACGGGTATGTTCCTTCTGACAAAACACGGGAATCTGTTTCCAGGACACTCGAGTTTGCTTATGGTGATTTTTGTGTTGCTCAAATGGCCAGACAACTTGGAAAGGAAGAGGATTATGTTTACTTAACAGAGCGGTCAAAAAATTATAAAAACCTCTATAATCCTGCAACTGGTTTTATGGCGCCTAAATTATCAAATGGCAGGTGGTCACCGGATACGCTGCCACATAATCCGCCCATTGGACCGGAAAGATTCACAGGATTTACAGAGGGCGGTCCCTGGACATACCTGTTTTGCGCTATGCATGATATACCAGGGCTTATTGAATTGATGGGTGGTCAGGAAACTTTCCTGGAAAAACTGGAGGAAAACTTTAGAGAGGGACATTACAAGCACAATAATGAACCAGGGCATCATTATATCTACTTATTTAACTTTTGTGGTAAACCCTCACGCACACAGGAGCTTATTGATAATTACCTGGAAGAAAACTACAATGACAGCCCTTCCGGAATTAATGGCAATGATGATTGCGGACAGATGTCAGCATGGTATATTTTCAGTTCAATGGGCTTTTACCCGGTTGCCCCCTCAGATGGAAAGTATGCCATTGGAAAACCCCGATTTGATGAAATTTTTATGGATATTCCTGATCAGGATACAATTAAAACAATCAGAATTCTCAGGAAAAACAATTCCGCAAAAAATATTTGGGTAGAATCTGTCTATTTAAATGATATAAAGCTGACAGAACCGTTTTTTACACATAATGAATTGGTGAATGCTGATTCTGTTGTTTTTTTTATGGGTGATGAACCTGTTGATAACTGGGAAACCCCCTAATTCTAATTTCTGAACTCAGTAAATTCGAAAGATAAGGCGCAAGGCATCGTTTAATCCCGGAGTCCCGACATACTTGATGTCGGGATGAGGAGTTAAACGATGCCTTGCAACGCATAGATTTCGAAAATTACTGAGTTCAGAATTTAGAGTTTAAGGGATTTACGCTCTATTACTTTCTCTTCATCATGGACATGAACGATGAGTTTCACATCACATTTCAGACTTTTCGTATAATCTTTGTAAT
>CAZVTW010000574.1:0-3605 GCA_964629805.1 uncultured Bacteroidales bacterium
ACGATTGCAAAATATATAGTAACCCGCATACTGATAAACAGAGCGCAGGAAATTGTATGATTCAGGATTTCACACAGATGTATGTGGAGTAATTTATATTAACCAGGTTAAGGAATATCTGAGAAGTTGTTTATGAAAAGAATTACGACTGAAATTGTATTAACCGAATTTTTGTTTTTATCATGTATTTTAATTAACTTTACCTCGTAATATTCAATAATAGTGTATTTAAGTCAGAGCACTACAACTATTGAAGACCTGAATTACATATATCCCTGGTTCCCCCAAACCAGGGATAATTTTTTTATGGTCATATCTCATTCATTTCTTTCATAAGCATTTTTTTAAACATTGATTTAATCCAATCTTCATAAATCATACCAAAGCTCACAACAAACACATTATCAAGTTTTTATATAATTAAAATCACGTTTTCTCCTTGCATTTTATTGTTCACAGCCGGACTTTTCCTGTCCGAAAACGGACAAATATGAGTTGATTTGATGCATTTAGAATTTGCCCGTATACGTACAGCGAGTGAACAATATCGAACACCTCAAATTAAGTTATTGGATAATAGTTTGTTAATATGTTCGATTACGAACAATGAAAAATATATAAAAATTCGATTATAGATAAAGGAAAATTTTATGGTTCTTTATAAATATAAGTTGTGATTCATAACAGAATTCTCAGACAAGTGAGGAAAATCAATAATAAAATCCGGAGTTTCATTATTTTGATTTCCATATTTGATTCACTATCTTGCGCCGCGAAGAAATAATTTTATTACTCATTTAAAATAAATTACATGTATATTAAAAAAGGAAAAATCACGATTACAACACTCACGATGTTTGCTTTGCTCATTTTTTTTATTATGACAAACTGCCAGTCGGACAAAGAAAATGGCAAAAACGAAACTGGTGAGAATAAGCAAGAAAATTTGCAACCTGGAACACAGGACGATATTGGACAATCTGCACAAACCGGAGAGGTGAGTCCTGCAGAGGTTGAAACGTTTATTACCATTGTTCAAAAATTAAGACCTATGCAGAGAAAGTTTCAGATGCAAGCTGCACAACTTATTCAGCAATCAGAGCTTGGAATGCAGAAATACCGTGCCATTGCACAATCAATGCAAAATCCGAATGCTCAAGGACAGCAGGACTTTTCGCAGGAAGATTTGGATTCGTACCAGCAGATTGCTGAAAAACTTGAGGTTGTTCAACAAGACCTTCAGGCTGAAAGTGAAGAAATTATCAAGGAAGAAGGTTTATCAGCTCAAAGGTATCAACAGATTGGCCAGATTTCAAGAACAGATACAGTCCTGCAACAAAGACTAAGGAATGAGTTTGAAAGTCGCCAGAAAGAGATGCCACAACAACCACAGATGCAGCAGCCAGCGCCTCAATAATAACAGGATGCTTGCATATGATATTAATTGATGAGTCCACTCCTAAGTCCATTTGTTGCAAAACTCTTCGTTATTTGAAATTTTTCAATCCTCATCTCGACTGAGTCGAGACTTCGGTTAAAAAATTTCAAATGTCGCCACATTGTATTTATGAGGACAGGTACGATTTTGAAAAAAATCATTCTTTTAGGAGTGGACTCATTGATTTTGAAAAAAAAACATCTTAGAATCGAATTTTCAGCACATCTTCATTTCTTTTTTCTGATTCTTGTGCATCCAGACCTGTATAAGATTTCATATTATCCGGTTGTTCCCCGACCTGAAGGGTATATTTACCATCTTTAAAAACCTTTGGTTGAAAGGTATTCCCTTTAATGCGCAAGGAATAAACAAGTTCATTTGTAGGTTCATAGATGATTTTAACAACAGGATTTTCCATGCCTGATACTTGTATTTCCGGAAGATAAGCGATTGCTTCCCGTCCGTAATTATCCAATTGGTCTATGGTTACAGGCCAGCCTTTATATTGTTCTGCATCCGGCGCAGTAACATCAATTCCCCTGGGCCAGCATTCCATGGTGATTTTGCGGGTTTCTGTATTAAAACGTACTAAACCGTAACCAGCTGCACGTTCACCCCATTCGCCGCCCCATTTGTTTTTTCTCTCTTCACTCGGGTTGGCATAAGCATACATGGTAACATTATTCTCAAAACCATCATAATAATCTCCTAATCCTTCAAGTTGCCCCTCGACCGGTTCTCCGTCAGGTTCATGTTCAGGTAACCACCACCTGTTATAGTAATTGACAATTGACGGAACACAAAAAGAAAAACAGCCATCCCTGAATTGATTGACGCCATGATGAATAATTGTAGCAAGGTGCTGATCACCAGCCAGGTGGAAACCATAAAATCTACGGATAGCTTTTATAGCCCTGTTTCTTGCTGTTTGCGGCCATCCATTTGAATCCATATCAGCAATCAACTCATAATTGTATTTACCATGACGATGTGCTGCATTGGCAAAAATTGTCTGCGAGAGAACACATTTCATATGGACGCCCTGCCAGTTCTGTCCCCATTCATCAAGAAAAGAAAGCTGTCTGTCTCCCAGAATTTTTCCCTCCGGTAAATCAACAATTTTAGGATCATATTCCGGGTCTGTAATGTGATCAGGTCTTGGCCCCATTTTGGGGATTAAGCCCTTGGGACCGGTCTTAAATTTACGATCTTCAATTATGGCAAAATCCATTTTCCCGATTTTCAAAGATGTGTAATAAACGCCAATATCCCGTTGAATTGGTGTAGGGTCATAGGCATCAGGCATATGCCAGGTTTGAGCATTCTGAACCGAGTTGACATATTGTGCGGAATAATAATAGCCGCCATCATCCCCGGCCGTGCTGGATGCTTTAATTCCATTTTCACCCCAGACATTACCCTGGCCAATGTCATGATCGTCCGGCATGCAAACTGTTGGCCGGTCTTTAATGATTTCACCGAATTGCTGACCAAAAAGCAACCAGGCTTGCTGATGCTGTTCGTGATCATAAGATTGATCACCAGAGAAAAATAATAAATCCGGGTCATGCGCTTTGATGTTTTTGATAATATCCGGTTTCAGACGGCGGTCATAATTGCCATTTCCTGTAAAGGCAGCAACAACAATTTCTGCTTTATCAACCGGGTCTTTCCTGATAATGCCTTCATATTTGGCTTTCCCCCCGGCTGCCAATACTCTGTATTCATATCTTTTTGCTGCATCCCAATGTTCAATGCGGAAGTGCGCTGTCCAGCGTTTTTTGTCCTCCTGGGGCCAGCCATAAGGCTCTTCACTCACCACTGATGCTCCTGTTGTTTCCCATTTTTTATCCTTTTTTAGCTGTAACTCAACCACTCTGTCAACACCCTCATCAAGCGGATAAAGTTGAACAGTCATTTTCATAATATTATTATGCACCGTGTAAAGAGCAAAACAAATGGCGTCCTTGGTACGTACGTCTGTATCAAGCCAGTTTTCACCTATTGGCTTTTGGGCATCGAGACGGAAGGTAAATATGGTAATTATAATGAATACTGATGAGGTCATTCTTTTACTCATGAACTTATATATTTATAGTTTAATACCTAAAATTCTAAAATGAAATCGTAACGAAACACTGAAATGTGCTTTGAAATTGAGAAGCGC
>CAZVTW010000575.1:0-3601 GCA_964629805.1 uncultured Bacteroidales bacterium
AGGAGGAAGGATGAGGAAAGCTCCGCTTTCCTCATCCTTCCTCCTATAAATTCAACCGATAGCATGGTCATTCCGACCATAGGGAGGAATCTCGTAGGAAAAATGAAATCATATTGAGAAAAAAGTGTTAACTACTTTTACATATTTTTGAAAAATGCCGAAAAATGCATAACATTTTAAAAAACTGACGAAGTCTGGTGATAGAAATTGAGGTTAAATAAAAAGTATGATGGCTTTTCAGAACAGAATTGTATTATATTTGTTTTTTTTATGAAAGAGTCCACTCACAAAAGATTTATACTATGAAGTTAGCAGTTCTTCTCCTTTTTATGTCTGCATTTTTTTCTGTAATCAATAGTCAGGCTCAAAACGATAATGGTATTTTGGATGACGTCACTGAGTTGGCAGAGAAACGAACCATTCCATTTACCATGCCTGATGGAACAGAACTGATGACAGATGTTTATCTGCCGGTATTCCGGGATTCTATTATCACCACATTTGAACTTTCCGGTTATGAAGCCAGTCTTGAAATTTTTCAAAAAGGGACACAGTATATTTTATATGATTCAATCAACGGTTCAGTGAATGAAGAACCATACAGTCTGCCTGTCATCTTTATCAGGACACCTTACGATAAAAACACGGAAGGTATTGGTTACCTGTTTGCTTTTATGGGATATGCCGTCATTATACAAGACAACCGTGGGTGTTATGCATCCCAGGGTGTGTATTTGCCGATGTACAGTGATGCATGGAGCAAAGAACCCTATCATCCGGATATTCATCACACACTTGATCCGGCAGTGAATATGGATGTCAAAGATGCTAATTCACATGAGGATGGTTACAACAGTCTGCAAATTATTATCAATGAGCTTCAACGTGAATACAAAGGAAAAACATTTTTAACTTGTAACGGTAATATTGGCATGCTCGGGCCTTCTGCCCTGGGAAATGTGCAGTATCAACTGGCTTCGGTACATCAAACAAATCCACAGGGCAGAGGATTGAAATGCCTGCTTCCAATAGTGTCGACCAATGAACATTACAGGTTTACAGCCGTCCAAAACGGGGTGTTCAGGGAACAACTGGTGACAGGATGGGTCAGTACACAATATAAGAACCTGCTGATCGAAGGGACTGAAAATGACAATTCCATTTTTAATGATATTCATTCACCTGCAGATTTTGGCTTTGATACAAAAGATAAAGTGGCTGAAACAGCCATTGATTTCTGGATATCGCAGAAGCATGAAGGTTCATTACCAGGTTACTACCCAAATTCTGTTATGAGGTCTGACCTTGATGCCAGTTTTGCCCCTGTTGATAACCAGGGAACCGGTTCGACCAATGGCTCTTATAGCAGATATTTGAATATGGAAGTCCCGGGATATCACCTGACAGGCTGGTGGGACATATTTATTGAAGGGCAGATAGAAACCTATAACAACCTGATGGATAACCTGAGTGATACTTATGACAACAAACAACGTCAGAAGCTGATTATAGGGCCCTGGGCTCATCAAACGGTGACACAAAGAAAAACAGGCGATATAACGTATCCTGAAAATGTACAGGATTTTGTTCTGGATGTCCTGAGTGTTGAAGAAGAAATCGAAGATATACCTTTAGGTGATTTAGCAGGTTCGGAAATTATTCAGTGGTTCAGGAGTAATTTACTTTATAATAACTGGAAAAAAACCGGTGACCCAAAAATTGTTTTCCCCAAAAGTGAGAAGTGGCAGGCAATTATTCCGGGGGTCACTGTCAGAGTGCCGGCAGAAGATTATATTATCCCGTTTGAGAAATTCATTAATTTTATGGCAGGCCGTGACAGCCTGACTGATATCATATTCGAAAGTTCATTACTTGGTTCGGTCATCAAAGATACAATATCAGTTCCGGCTCCTGAAGAACCCATGATAGAAATTGACGAGATAGATAATATTAACCGCATTGATTTCACAGAAATACCAAATATCAGATTATACGTTGCCGGGCCTGTTGACGATGGTATATCTTATAACCAACATGCAGGCAACTACTGGTTGGCAACTGATTCATTTCCCTTTAGCAAGGGGATTTCTTACCAGCCATTATTTCTGAAGAATGATAATACCTTGTCAGCAGAAGAACCCGAAACATCCGGACAATTTTTGTCCTATGTTCATGATCCTAAAAATCCGGTTTACACCCTTGGCGGCGCCAATATGATTACTCCCACACCCCAACGCGACAGGAAAAGCCAGGGACAAATTAATCTGGCAGTTCCCGAGTTACGTCCCTACTGCCTTGACCGCGAAGATGTGTTGCAATTTGAAACCAACCCGCTTGAAGATACGCTTTCTATCATCGGATTTCCTAAAGCAACGATTTACGCCAAATCCGAACCGGTAGAGACTTTGACTGACTCGACAAACATTGATTTTATGGTGCGAATCATCGATGTATATCCGGATGGTGGTGAATATTTTGTTGTTGAAGGTGTTGTGAATGCCCGAGCCAGGGATTATGCCCGAAAAATTGCACAGGGAGCGGAGGACCCGGACATCCCGTTTACCAATATTGTATCCGGCGAAACCTACGAATATGTCTTTAAGATGATGCCAATAGCCTACACATTCGGCAAAGACCACAGGATAAAAATACTGATAAGCAGCAGTAATCACCCGCGTTATCAGTCTAATCCAAACATACCGCTCAATTACGGCGAATTTTTCAGGTGGAAACCGGGAGACACGACCAGCTATGTTTATGATAATCAACGCATGTATCCCCGAAAAGCCATGCAGACCATTTACATGGATACCGATCATCCCTCACATGTTTCACTGCCGGTCTTTGACGGACAGATTGCCGTATCTGTCAAAGACAACATCAAAACATATTCAGATGAAAATCAAACAGTTCAGATATTCCCAAACCCGTCAGCAGATATTGTCTTTATCAACAGTCTTTATGAGAACAACACGGTTAAAATCATGAATATGCAGGGAGCTGTTGTGATGGAAAAACAATTCCGGCAATCTGTTCAAATCAGTGTCATGAATTGGCCTGCCGGCATATATATTGTCAATGTTTTTAACCACCAACACCGGACATCAGAACATCATAAACTTGTGGTGAAAAAATAGTTTACAGGTATTTTAATTATAGAAATAATTTTATTCAAAATAAAAAACACAATGTTAAGAATTATTCCATTTTCCTGTATGTTTTTCTTATTCATTTCTAGTAATAATGAATGAATCGACTCATAAATAAATACGATTGAATATATATATAATCAAGTAGAAGACTAATCTACTTCTAAACGAGACCAGTGAGTCTTAACTCTTTTCAACTAAGAGACCTGTCTCTGCGAGGTACAAATATACCCACAACACTGCACTGTTTTCAAAATAAATTTGTATTTTTCGAATTACTCCTATCCATTTCAACAGCGGCTATGTTCACTTTCGAACGCTGATAATTAACTACCAGGCTGAGGTTCTGTCAAAAGAAGACGATCAAAAAAGCCTTTGATTTTGTCCTGCAAATCTCCTTCACCTTCAAGCGCCCTGATAAAAGCGCTGCCAACAATAGCGCCATTGGCATA
>CAZVTW010000576.1:0-3599 GCA_964629805.1 uncultured Bacteroidales bacterium
AAACTCTTATGGCCGGGAAATACGGAAAAATAATACAGGTCATTGGTCCTGTGATAGATGTCATGTTTGATGATGAATCAGGTGGTTGTCCAGAATTACTGGAAGCCCTGGAAATCGAAAAATCCGACGGTTCAAAATTAATCATTGAATGTGAACAACACATAGGCGAAAATACAATCAGGACAATTGCCATGGACAGCACCGATGGCTTACAACGTGGCATGAAAGTGAAAGCAACCGGATCGCCGATTACAATGCCAACCGGCGATGAGATTAAAGGCCGCTTATTTAATGTTGTCGGTGAAGCCATTGATGGTATCGGGCAGGTTTCAAAAGAAAAAGGGTATCCCATACATAAAGAAGCGCCTGAATTTGAAAACCTTTCAACAGAAAATGAGGTGCTGTTTACAGGTATTAAGGTCATTGACCTTATTGAGCCTTACTCAAAAGGTGGTAAAATTGGCCTGTTTGGTGGCGCTGGTGTTGGCAAAACCGTCATCATCCAGGAACTTATCAATAACATTGCGAAAAGATACGCAGGTTTATCTGTATTTGCCGGTGTTGGCGAACGCACCAGGGAAGGGAATGATCTCCTGCGTGAAATGCTTGAGTCTGGTGTTATGACTTATGGAGATGCTTTCTTTGAAAATATGGAAGAAGGTGGCTGGGATTTATCAAAAGTTGATATGGAAGCTATGAAAAAGTCTAAGGTTTCTATGGTATTTGGCCAGATGAATGAACCGCCTGGTGCCCGCTCCAGGGTAGCGCTTTCCGGGCTGACATTGGCAGAATATTTCCGTGATGGCGAGGGAAAAGGCAAAGGTGGCGACATATTGCTTTTTATTGATAACATTTTCCGGTTCACCCAGGCAGGTTCAGAAGTATCGGCACTTCTGGGAAGAATGCCATCTGCTGTGGGATATCAACCAACCCTGGCCTCTGAAATGGGTAACCTGCAGGAACGGATTACATCAACCAGGCATGGTTCAATCACATCGGTTCAGGCTGTTTATGTCCCTGCTGATGACCTGACAGACCCAGCCCCTGCAACGACATTTTCCCACTTAGATGCCACAACAGTGTTGAGCCGTAAAATATCGGAACTGGGTATATATCCGGCTGTTGACCCGCTTGATTCAACTTCCAGAATACTTGACCCGGCAGTCGTTGGACAAGAGCATTACACCTGTGCACAGAATGTGAAACAAATATTGCAGCGATATAAAGAATTACAGGATATTATCGCTATTCTCGGCCTGGAAGAATTGTCCGAAGAAGATAAGCAAGTTGTACACAGAGCGAGAAAAATACAGCGCTTTTTATCACAACCTTTCCATGTTGCAGAGGCTTTTACTGGTAAAATGGGCGTCCTGGTGAGCATAGAAGATACAATCAAAGGATTTAATATGATCCTCAGGGGTGAAGTAGATAAATACCCGGAAGCATCCTTTATGATGGTTGGAACCATTGAAGAGGCTATGGAGAAAGGAGAACAAATTTTGGCAAGTACGAAAAAGTAACCTAAGGTTATCAAAACACGCACAATATACTTATGCGACTCGAAATAGTTACACCGGACAAACATCTGTACGATGGAAAAATTAATCTCATCAGAATACCTGGTACGAAAGGTTCGTTTGCAATATTAAAAAACCATGCTCCCATAATCTCAACTTTGGAGCCGGGCAGGATAAAAATTATTGCAAAAGATGGTGGCGTGCAGTTTTTGGATATCGAAGGCGGAATCGTTGAATGCTACAATAACCATGTCATCGTCCTGGTTGAATCAGCATAATGATGCCTGCCGGCGAAACTCAATCTACCAATCAGTGATTAAGTACTGTAAACAAAAATGAAATGAGCGCTTTTGAGAATTATTCTAACTTCATAATTGAATGCCTGATACTTGACTTCTAGGTATGCTTTCACACAACAATGACGCACTTCATATACCGTGTCCTGAAAAATTTGGAAAATCACAGAATTTATCAATATTTTGGCATTTTGCAATAGTCGCTTACACTTTCTAATTCACTAATCCCGGGCTGAAGAACGGGATAATTGAAAACTGTAAACTACTTTTGTTGGTTTATGAAAAATGCCAAAATATGGCATAACAATTAACTCAAAAGCACAGGAAATAACTATTAACGAACAGGAAAAAACTGTAATTTTACCGCTGAAGTATTTTTTACTCCTTTGATACATGCAGAAAGCTAAAAAAGACATCGAAATATTGGCGCCCGTTGGTTCCTATGAATCATTAACTGCTTCAATTCAGGCAGGAGCAGATGCTGTATATTTCGGTACCGGAAAACTCAATATGCGATCCCGCTCCTCCTTCAACTTCGATTTTGAAGATTTAGAAAAAATTTCAAAAATATGCATGCAGCATAACGTCAAATCATATCTTACATTGAACACTGTCATGTATGACAATGATATTGAAGAACTTTACAAGGTCATAGATGCAGCTTCGAAGTACAATATTTCTGCAATTATTGCTATGGACATGGCTGTGATTATGTATGCAGCATCAAAAAATGTGGAAGTTCACAGTTCAACACAACTGAACATCTCTAACATTGAAGCATTAAAATTTTATTCAAACTATACGGATGTTATTGTCCTGGCCCGGGAACTCAATCTTAATCAGGTCAAACATATCACTACTGAAATAGAAAGACAGCAAATTACCGGCCCTTCCGGACAGCTTATCAGAATAGAGTTATTCGCACACGGGGCATTATGCATGGCTATTTCCGGCAAATGTTACCTGAGCCTGCATGAACAAAACCATTCAGCTAACAGGGGAGCATGTTTCCAGACCTGTAGAAAAGGATATATTGTTACTGAGAAAGAGTCAGGCAATCAGCTCGAAATTGATCATGAATACATTATGTCGCCCAAAGACCTCTGCACCATCGGATTTTTAGATAAAATACTGGACGCCGGGGTAGAAATTTTAAAGATTGAAGGGAGGGCACGATCGCCCGAATATGTTAAAACAACAGTTGAATGTTATCGCGAAGCAGTTGACGCTGTTGTAGAAGGGACCTATACATCAAAAAAGATTACATATTGGGAGGACAGGCTCAAATCAGTGTTTAACAGGGGATTCTGGGATGGATACTACCTCGGGCAACGTCTCGGCGAATGGAGTAAATCATACGGCTCAAAAGCGACCAGACGTAAAATATATGTTGGTAAATGCACCAATTATTTTAAAAATATCAATGTTGCTGAATTTAAAATCGAAACGGGAAATATTCAAACAGGTGATGAAATCCTCATAATCGGGCCAACAACAGGGGTTATTGAATCAGATGTATCAGAAATCAGGAAAGATGATCTACAGACTGATAAAGCCGTAAAATCAGATGTGATATCAATGCCTGTTAAACAGTTTTTGCGCAGATCAGATAAACTATATAAATTGGTAAAATGATGAAAAAAATAGTGACAGTACTGGGAGCCAGGCCACAGTTCATTAAAGCAGCTGTGGTCAGCAGGGAAATAAAAAATTATTTTTCAGATACTTTTCGTGAGGTTATCATACATACAGGTCAGCATTATGATAAAAACATGAGTGATATTTT
>CAZVTW010000577.1:0-3598 GCA_964629805.1 uncultured Bacteroidales bacterium
GAGGATTTAGGGTTTTTAATCCAACGAAGAGATCGGACTTTATGGACAGACACTTATTAAAACTGTAAACCTAACCCTACTGCTACTTCAAATGCCATGTATTTGTCAGGTCTGATATCCTGGTAATCTTTTATCCTTTTATCCGAATAATCATACAAAGCGCTGAAATATGCTCCAACACCAGCATTTGCTGTCACATATATGTGCCCGGGTAAATAACGTTGGAAACCAAAACCGGTATACACTTCAAGGGTTTCAAAAGTAGCATACCCTTCTGTATAATCAGAGCCGTAAATCTTTCTGTTCATATTTGAACTAAGAGGACTTGATGTGTGGTATAATCCCCTGATATATGAATAGGTTGTTGTCCTGTGTCCTAAAGCAGACAGGTAATCCCTGTATTCAGAATGTATCCCAAGCATTTTATTGCTTTCTGCATTACAGATAATGCCTATATTGACCATATCTTTACAAAGTCCCATACCAACATTGTAACTTGTTATCAAACCATGTCCTGATGATGTATACATGGATTTTGTGCTCATGTCAAATGTTAAGCCATCTTTCTGTATATAGGGGCAAAGTCTGTACTTTTTATATGTCCTGTAATGTCCCCCTTTCCTGTTTTTAGCTTCTGTTGCTGCACTAAAGAGCAAAATAAGCAGGAAAACGGCATTTTTAATGATGTCATTATTTATTTTCATAGCGCTAAATATTAATTGTTTTTGTAAATTGATTGTAATACAAAAATACACTTATGAACCCCCTTAAATAAGAGTAAAAATGCCTAAATGGGAAGGGTGGGTATATTTACTTAGTTCTAACTCCGGTTGCATCCCCGGTTTCACAAGTTTTAACCCCCAAAGGGCGCCAAACCCTTTGGGTGGTTAGGAGGCGGGGTATTTAAGTGAGGATTGCAGGAAGCCGTAAAACGCGGTTTGTATCGCCATGCAGGTTGCAGGAAGCTGCGCAATGATTCCCCGGAAATAAACCTGCTACATCATTCTGCTTTCAAAAATAAATTTGTATTTTTGGATTCCCATATTTATTGGGATATTTGAACCTTGTGAGGGGTATAACTTCAACACATAGAAAACGTTGTTAATTTCTCATTACAAGGATAAAAAATTGGGATGAGTAAGAAAATAACTGAATGAATTTGTAAAACTGTAAGCAATAAAATATTTTATTTATATCTTAAAATGAATCAGGAAAAAAAAGTAAACATAAAGAAACTGGAACAGGAATCAATGGCGAAACCCCAAAAAAACATAAAGTATATCGATATTGCAAAAATCCTTGAGGAGAGAAATGTAAAATTACTGAATAATGTTCCAAAATTTGTTATTAATTGGATTGCGAAGATTATCAGGCAAGACGAAATGAACAATATAATAAACAAATATTCAGGTTATTCGGAAAAGGATTTTATTGCTAAAATGATTGAAGAATTTAATTTAAAATTGGTGATTGAAGGGAAAGAGAATTTACCCAAAAATGGCAGGTGCTTTTTTGCTGCAAACCATCCATATGGTATATTAGATGGGATGATAATAACCCACATTGTTTCAGAAAAGTACGGTTCGTTAAAAGCCATTGCAAACGATGCATTTATGCTGATTCCTCAATTACATGCATATATTGCCACAGTAAATGTATTTGATAGCGCTTCAAAAGCGTATTTAAAGGTGCTTAATGATATTTACAAAAGTGAAATTCCTATAACACATTTTCCTGCAGGTGAGGTATCAAGAATATATAATAAAAAAATTCAGGATTCGGCATGGCATAAAAGCTTTATATCAAAAGCAATTTCAAACAAAAGAGATATTATACCCATTTATTTTTATGGTAGGAATTCGAATTTGTTTTATTCAATTTTTATATTAAGACAACTGCTTGGTATTAAATTAAATGTAGAATTAATCCTGTTGCCTCATGAATTCTTTAGAAAAAGGGACAAAACCATAAAAGTAAAAATAGGGAAACCTATATCATATGAAATGTTTGACAACTCTTTATCTCACAGGGAGTGGGCACAAAAAGTACGTTTACAGGTTTACAATTTAAAGAATAACAATTAAAACTTAATCCAATAAGATGGCAGTAAAATTATATTTACGCGAATATTTCTTTCGTATTTGGTATTGGTATGTCAATAAAATTGATAAAAATGCTGAAATACTTTTCATGAACTATGGATATCATGATAAAAATCAACATCTTACAGTTGACGAGCTGCATAAACACAATCAATACTCCATTCAGCTTTATCACCACCTGGCAGAAGCTGTAGCATTAAAAAATAAAGACCTTGTTGAAATAGGCTGTGGCAGGGGTGGCGGATTGGCATATATTGCAAAACAATTTTTACCTGCAACTGCCCTTGGCATAGACCTGGATAAACAAGCAATTTCATTTTGTAAGCGTCATTACAAAGAAAACGGCGTATCATTTATGCAGGGAAATGCCCAAAAATTGGACTTAGAGGATAATTCCTGCGATATAGTCATCAACGTAGAATCGTCACATCGCTATCCTGATATGACAGTTTTTCTGAAGGAAGTATTCCGTATTCTTCGTCCGGGTGGTAATTTTTTATTCACAGATTTCCGGTATGATTATGAAATGGAAGAAATGAATAATAAGTTGAAATTGAGCGGATTAAAAGTAATAAAAGAAAAAAATATTAATCAGGAAGTTATTTCAGCGCTTGAATTAGACGATATGCGTAAACGCAAGCTTATAAAAAAACTCGCACCTAAGCTTTTACATAAAATAGCCCTGAACTTTGCCGGTACAATTGGGTCTGACACATATAATAAATTTGCCTCTAACAAGTATATTTATTCCAGTTACGTGTTAACAAAACCATAAACTCATGTTTTTAAATCCACACCCGAACTATCAAAATCCGGATACACCAAAAAATATCAATGATTGGTTAGATTTGTTCGGGGTATCAATGAGCAGAAAAACAAATAATCAGGACCAATAACTGATTTTCATCCCGATCCACCGACTAAGGGAGACAAAACAAAACGGTTTGCAAAATCTCTAATCGTTTCTACATATAATACTGTGAGTCCACTCCTAAAAGTCCGTTTTTCGCCAAACTCTGCGTTGTCTCTACTGCAAAGAGGCGCCCCCGGCATTTTATGTATATAGGAGTGGACTCATAAATGCATAGTCAATTCAACCAGAGGGAGACCACGTAGTAGCAGCGAAGCTAAATCTCTCCTGTCTTCATGACGCTTTCATTGTTCTGCGGACAATAAAAGGTCATGGTCTTGCGTATCGAATTGAGGCGTTGGAAAAAGATTTTTGATTCGTACTTATAGATTTTGTCCGGAAATTTACCTTGTGAAATAATTATCTCTCATTTATATATTACACAAGGTGAATCCTGTGAAATCTTATATTTTCGGAAAAATATGTGAATAAAAGCAATCTATTTACATATGTTTCTGCATTTTTGCAGAGAATTCCTGTTGCTTACAGATGGATATGTGAAAAGAAATTATTATTTTAGTTTTTTTTAAATATTTTGATTATGATTGAAAATTCTAAAATACAAGACATTGTTAAGAAAATAGCG
>CAZVTW010000578.1:0-3589 GCA_964629805.1 uncultured Bacteroidales bacterium
GTATAAATGATGTTAATTATAAACCGCTCCAAACTGAGTTTAATTTTATACAGACCCAACCAAACTGTGGCTTTGAAAACCGAAACCTGATTTACATTCAATACAAAAAGAACCTTGAAATAGAAATGCTTGAAGACACCCTCTCCCCGTCAGATATTAAATCCATTAATAATTATATAAATATATCCAGGCAGAAACATGAGGAAACGTTACCAAAACAGGAGCGTGATACTATTTTAAACCACACACCATGCCAACCAACCGGGACAAATTGATAAAATATTACAACACTTTATTTTTACTCCCAATGATCATATTGTTTCATTCATGCATAAAGCAGATTGAACCTCCACGCTGGGATATTGATGCTTTGGTTCCACTTGCCAAATCATCGCTCTCTGTATATGATATTATTACTGACACCATTCTGCAGGAGACAGAAGGGGACTCATTGTTTATCATCTTCAATGAAAAACTTGCTCCGCTGAAACTTGATACGATCTTATTGCTTGATGTCAATCCGTTTATCAGGAATATCAAATTAGACTCTATAAAACTCAACGACCAGCATCTATTAAAATCTATTACACTTGGAGAGGTGATCACCGAACAAGGATATTCTGCACTAATACATGATAGTTCTACCACCTTCATCCCATCAATTAACAATGTTACCTCTGGCCCATACCTGATAGATGCAACAGATTACTTCCAGTCTATCAACCTGCAGGAAGGCGTTATGGATATAAAAATAACCAATGGCTTCCCAGTGGCAATCAATAATATCAATTTTGAATTATCAAACACTGACAATGATTCAATTATCCATTCAGGAAGTTTCCCTGACCTCCCACCCGGTGCTGCTGATAGTGTTTCGGTTGATCTTTCGGGTAAGACTGTTGACGGAAGAATGGATGTCACTTTTTCCTTTGACATTGCCGGCTCCGGCATCACTCCTGTTTACATTATTTATGAGGATGCTGTAGAGACCGAAATAACTATACGGGATATGCAGATTTTTTCAGCAACAGCTATATTTCCTGCACAAACCATACTGCACCATAAAGAAGTGGTTTACCTTGAAGACATGGATGATATGGAGATCACCTATGGTGAAATAGACAGCGGCAAACTCAGGATAAGGGTAGTAAGTACCATTGAAGACATAACCTATTTTTATTACACAATACCCAATGCCACAAAAGACGGCATCGCTTTCGAAAAATATATGACAGTACCCCCTGCCCCACATGGAGAAAGTATTGAACAGGAATTCTTCTATCCTTTTTCCGGATACCATTTTGATTTTACAGGGAAAGATGGCGATACAATAAATGCTTTTTATAATGAATTGATTGGCAGGATAGACTCTACGGGTGAACAGGTTTTTCTAACACTTGAAGACAGTGTTGATGTTATTGTTGAAGTACTTGATATGCAACCTTCATTTGCCAGGGGGTACCTCGGGAAGGAACAGATAAAAACAGGCCTTGACACAATAACATTCAGTGCTTTTAACAATTTTAAAATTAAAAGCCTGGATATTAACAACAGTGAAATATCCATACATATTAACAACCAAATAGGAATGAATGCAGCTCTAACAATACAACATATAACCGGTATTAATACCAATACAGGAAATTCTGTGTCACTAAACACATCATCTATCCCTTCGGAACAGGAAATTGGCAGCGCCATAAGTTATGATCCCCTGGTACCAAAAGAAACCATTTTTGAATTCAATGATAAAAATGCCAACCCCAGCGAATTTATTGGCTTATTACCGGATATTATAAGTTATTCCATGGACGTTTCATTAAATCCTAATGGCAAGTCCGGCGAGTATAATGACTTCTTACATACCAATAAAGGCATCAACATATCTGTTAATGCTAAAATACCATTACAGATCCGTGCCAGTCAGTTGGTGCTGTCTGACACCCTGGATATATTAACAAATGATACCTCAATGAGCAATCATTTACAAGATGGGGTTTACTACCTGCTTGTTAACAATGGTTTCCCTGTAGAAGTGTATTTCGACGTATTTTTTCTGGATAACAGGCACCTTGCTTTTGACTCTTTATGTTTTACAGAGCCTGTAAAACCAGCACCTGTGGATAAAAAAACGATGATCGTAAATGATACGGCTTTCAGTAAACTCAGCTTTCCTGTAAAAGGAGAAAGGATGGTGGACATGATAAATGCACATAAGGTTGTTATCATGGCCAGGCTTAATACCATGCCATCGGATAAGCATTTGCAGTTTTTCAGCACTTACAAACTGGATATTAAATTAACTGCAGACTTAAGGACTTCTATAAATTATAAGCTAAATGATAAACAATAAACACAGCATCATAAATATTTTAGCCAAACAGTTTATATTTTTCTTAACCTGTACACTGTTTTATAGCTCAAACGTTAACGGACAGCCATTGAATGATTATTTTTCCGCGGCACCCAAAGGCGGTAATCCTGCAGAACCGCTGAATGAGATTAACATCTATTCTTCTTATTTTGCCAACTCCAACATCATTACCAATTCATTTATCCATACAGTTATAAATAACGGTTATATTAATGATGGCCTGAAAAATGAAGTGATCAGCCGGATCAAACAAACCGGAAGGTTCGGGTATAAGCTAAAATATGGTGCCGGGTATAATACAAATACTTTAATCAAAGGCTTTCGTTTATATGGCAACCTGTGCATAACTGATCATCTTTTTACCAATTTAAATAAAAACGCGCTCAAACTTGCTTTTAACGGGAATAAACAATTTGAAGGACAAACAGTTCAATTAGCACCATTGGGTTATACTTATTTATCCTATGAAAAGTTAACACTGGGGGCTGCAAAAACCATTTCATCATTACCACTTGAGATATCTGGTGGTATTGCATTATTAAAAGGTTCTGATTATCATAACATCCAGATCAAACAAGGAGCCTTATATACAGGGAGCGATGGTGATATCATTACTTTGGATGCAAAAGCCGGTGCATATTTCACAAACGGCGGACGCACTTTAACCAATTGGCATGGCACAGGAACAGCCATACATTTTGGTGCTGATTATCGTTTTGGCTCAAATAGTAATATTTCTCTGCATGTGAATGATATCGGGGCAATATGGTGGAACAATACAAATAGTTATTCGATTGATACCAATTATTCATTTGATGGCAGGAAGATAGATAATGTATTAACAGGCATTGATGGCGCACCTGTGAATTTTAATTCAGACAGTCTGAAAAACATGCCCGGAATATCAAGCAAAATCAAAAACCATCGCTCTGTATTGCCTGCTACTGTTAGTTTATATTACAACCACCAATTAAATAAAAAAATATCTTTAAGTGCCGGTTGTCATTATATCTTCAATGAAGCTTATATACCAAAAGTATATGTTTCAGCAACATATCAATTACCCTATATCATTAACGTAACACCTGTTGTTACATATGGTGGATACAGCAGTACAGATTATGGGCTTGGTATTTCAAAAACCTTTAATAAAAAAATACTAATTGGTTGTTATGCTTTTATGATTGAAAGCCTGGCATTCCCCAAAATAAGCAC
>CAZVTW010000579.1:0-3583 GCA_964629805.1 uncultured Bacteroidales bacterium
TTACTCTGCTGAAAGAATATGAAAACTCAGGAGGGAAAGTTAATGTTAACTGGCACTTTGAGAACAAAGATGATGAACTGGTGTATGAGGTGGATGACCTGAAAATAGCTTCTGGTTTGAATATAAATTACTTTTTCGATCTTTGACCGTTATTATTATCAGTTTATTTGCTCATTCGTATTTCTAATCATCCATTTTGGAACTGGGGGTATTAAATCCAGCAGATTCAAAATTAGCTTGTTGTTATTTCCACAAATAAGGACAATAAATGGTTAAATTCCATTTTCTTGTTTTGTTTAATATTCCGGATATGACTTACTTTAACGAATTGCTCTTAAACGCCGCTTTAACTCAGAACTCTCCGGAACATATTCAAGTCCCTGTTCAAGTATATTTCGGGTTTTTGAGTAATTTCCCTGCCTGAAATAATATACAGCCCCTGATGAATAGGCGGAAACGATTGGTTGCTCCAGCATCTTCATCCCTTGTTCCGGAGAATACTTATTTTCAAAATAGGTTTGACAATGTATCGCTTTTTCAGGTTTTTTTTCAGAAAAATAATATGCCATCATTGATAATTTGTTTATCAAAAGCATTTGTGAAAAAGCTTTGGTTTTCTCCAGCGCCGGATATTTTTGAATGAATGATTGCAACGTATCATTAATAACAACAGGGTCCTGTTCATTTTGCAGGATTGTTGCAATAGCGCCTATGAGTAGTGCTTCGATATTGGCATTTTTGGATTTTATGTTATAAGCCCGACCTAAATACTGAATGCTTTCATCTATTTCTGTCTTTGTAAATAAAATTCTACCCCTTTCATAATAATACATGAAAGAAATCTCTGCATGAGCTGTGCTATCTGTAATGTGTTTCTGTAATAACCCGAATATTGAATCATACGTTGCAGTCATCCCTTTATCAATTAATAATTTGTGTGTTATCCTGTTAAACTCACCAATGATTTGCTCTTTTTTAATATAGGAGTCAAACCGGGATAGTTTGTAAAGATATTTTGTATCCTCAATGTTCGAATAATCACTTCCTTCAATTATATTGGTTGCTGCCATAAGCATCATAAATTCAACCTTTTCATGTGGATACAAATAATAAGCTTTCTCCAGCAGGGAATATGCATTTCTGTACTCATCCTCATCAATCATATAAGCGCCTGAATTTAAATACTGAAGACCTGCAAGTTCTTTCAGACTTATTGTTTCTTCCCTGAAATAGTAGCTTTTAAAAAGATCATGAATGTTCGAACCTGCAAATTCTTCTTCACTGATTATCTTATTCTCCAGTAAATATTTCACATAATTCTCCTTAAAACGGGAATCATATTCAAAGTATCCTTCAACAGGATTGGTTGCTTCAACAAGAATAGATTCAGTACTCGGGAAAGCATACAAATAAACATGATTCGAAGACATTTTGATTTCACAGGGGATGTTAAACCTTTCGAAAATCATTGTATACAAAATCGAAGCTGTCACGCAGTTATATAATCCTTTTTTAAAGATTTTGTCAAAAAGAATTTTTTCTTCATATTTCTTAAACAATCTGTCATGAACAGTTTTATAAATCAGTTTAACCTGTTTTTTTTGATTCTTTTTTCTAATATTTTTTTTCAAAAGATATGACTCAATGTCATGAATTTGATTTCTTGCCATTTTAACTATTGAGGAATCTGATTCCGGGTCAACAGCAAGAGCAATTTTCAAATAATCAGACTGATTTGGAAACTGAAATTCTTGAAATGCTCCTGCTTCAAACTCCGAATGATATGTGAGTTCATGAAATAAGACAAGAGAATCGCTGGCATGTACAGGTGTATGAGTGACATGCAGATGTAAAAAAATGATGCTAATCAGTACATAAAAACTATTTCTCATAAGATAATTATTTGATTTGCCAGGAGTCAATCTGGCGGAATCGTTGTTCAATCCTGCCTGATCAGGATTTTACCTCCACCCACAAAGCAACAATTGCCACTTACCTTTACCGAAGAAATCTGCCCGTTGTTTTGCTCCACCCGGACAAATAAACGGGAAGGTCTTCCCATTTCAAACCCCTGCTCACATTTGATATCAGCGCCATCAGTGATACCATGCCTGACAAGGTAACATCCCAACGGCCCGGTGGCGCTGCCAGTTGCCGGATCCTCAAAAACGCCAAGCATCGGGGCAAACATCCTGCCGTGTGTGTCAAATGCCGGATCATTGGTTTCACGGCTGAAAACATAAAACTCATTTGTATCTAAATATTGATTATATTTTTCAATCAGATCGAGCCTGAACTTTATTTTTTCGAGGGTCGACATCTGTTTAACCGGAACAAATATAAATCTGTTTCCACAAGAAACACTTTGTACAGGCAAATTATCATCCAAATCACCAATATCAAGTGAAAGAATTTCAGCTACAGCTTCTCTTTCACTGACAACAATTCCAAAATCCGGTAAAGGCTGATGCATGGTGATATTGGTATAGATTTCATTTCTTTTGGAAAATTCGATACGTATATCTCCTACTTGTTCTTCAAAAATCAGATAATCCTGTCCTTCCGGTTTTATTTTTAGCACGTTAAGTATAACAAATGCGGTTCCAATTGTTGGATGTCCTGCCGTGGGCATCTCTTCTGCAGGTGTAAATATCCTGACCTGAAAATCATTTCCCTTTTTTTGCGGCGGCCTGATAAAAGTTGTTTCCGACAAATTAAGTTCATTGGCAATTTTTTGCATCATTTCTGTGTTAACCCTGGGATCAACCGTATAAAAAACGGCAAGGGGATTTCCTCCAAACTGTGTATCTGTAAATACATCAATAAGATAATATTCAAGCTTAATCATAATTGTTGTTCGTCTGGTTCAAGATAAATTTTCTTACTTGTTTTTTCTCCGACAAGTCTGAATGTCTGAATAAAATTTTCTGTATCTTCTTTCAAAAAATCAACAATTTCTTTTTCATCGGGGTCTTTTTCATACATATTGATAAAGTCTTCTTTAAGATAATTACTTCCCGGAATAATGCCTGAGTGAACAATATTTACTAGTCCTGTTTTTTTCCAGTGATGAACCCACCAGTCAAGAGAATGCACATAATACCAGTGCTTTTGGTAGCTTTCTCTGAGTAATTGAGGAATGAGTTCAAGATTATGTATTTCGTCACTAAAGCAAGAATCGATAATCCCGATCGTCCCATGTGGTTTTAAAAACTGGCATATGTAAGGCAGATAACGATCGTCCGTGCCAAAATACAGGAAAGAATTTGCCGCAATAATGGCATCAAAATAGTTTTTAGGAAATGGGAGTCTGCGTACATCGGATTTAACGGGTATAACTTTTTCTTCAACGCCCATATCTTTTGCCCTCATATAATTATCAGTGGGATCAATCCAGCGGTCTAATGCAAAAATATGAATATCAAATTCTTTAGCCAAAAATATCGAAGAAGCTGCTTTACCGCAGGCAAGCTCAAGTACCCGTTGGCCTGGTTTATAGCTCATCACCTCGGAGAGGCTTTCTGCCAGATACAGGGGATTGTCGCCAAGAGAGTTTTCAATCACCCATTTTTTATCATATTTT
>CAZVTW010000580.1:0-3560 GCA_964629805.1 uncultured Bacteroidales bacterium
TGAGATCAATATAACTAAATGCTTTTTTTAGATTAACGACATTATAAACATTATACGATGATTTAAGTATTTCTCCGACGGCCTCTTTTGCCTGATATTCAGATATCGGAGATTTGTATTGATCAAAACTTTTTTGCACCATAAAAAAATCCTTACTGATTTGATATAGTGTTTATTTCTAATAACAGGTTAATATCATCCACAGGATTAATGACACAATTGTTGAGTATAAAAAAATCAGTACCTGGCAGGTTTTTAAATCCCATACTCTGAAAATAAGCAGCTAATTTATAAAAAGCCTTCTCTTTATCTTGTTCAAGTTTCTCCAGGTTCATTTTTTTATACCACTCCGGGTCTGTTTCTTTGTCTTCTTCCAAATATTCAGAATAGTGCTGTAGTGGTCTTATCCTGACAATAATAAGAGACAGCCCGTTGGCAAACCTGTTTTTAATATCTTTAATGATCATCCAGGCAAGTCTGTTTTCTCTTAGGGCTTCCAGCACCTGTATCTGATCGATCAACACAAAACCGGTTCCTATAGAAACATGATCAAGTAGGTCCAGAATTTTTTCATTGAAATTTTGTGTGTCGAAATTATAAATATTACCAAATAATTCCTCGAGTTCAGGATCATCCTCAGAAATCTGTTCTATATCGAAATCATCATTTAATGCTGGTCCCATATTAAAAATCCGGAATTGTGTTCTTGCAATTTCCTCAATGATATTATCATCCTGATCGGCAATATTCATGCTTCCGACCATATAAGTCGTATATGTCCTTGAATCAAGAAGTTGAAGAATATTCCTTGAAAAGTATATCATTTCAAAACTATATGGTGTCTCTTGCTCCATTATCAGCATTTATAGTAAAACAAATATTTTGATAATATCAAGATCAAACTAAATATATGCTGAGCGGGCATAACATGACTTTTTAAAACAAAATAAACTGCTTATTTGTAGTCGGTTATGGTTTTAAAAAACGCAAGTTATGCCCAGTCGAAGTATAACTTCCTGATTTTTCTCATATATATGTATAAAACAAATATAACTGATTTTGTTTAATAAACAGAACGTTTCAGTAAAATTCTTCATAGATTATACTTTTTTATGCTATATATGAAGAAAATGAAATGTAAATGTTTATACCCAGGATAGATTTTATGATTTATGAACAATTGGACTCTATAAGAAAAGGATCATGAATGCTTAACTATTTTATGATGCAGATAGCTTTTCCTGTTTTGAATGGTATAGGTCAATGGCAACGATAATCGCTGTGAATCCCCAAAAGGGCGCTGAGGCTTTGTCCGAATCCAGGAAGTTATTTAAAAAACCATGTACATAATACGTGACTAATCCCAAAAATAAAGCCATAACAAGCATTTTGGTTTCTTTATTTCTAAGTCTTCTGTAAACGCTCAATGATGTAGCCACAGTAGCAATGACTATTGCCAGGAAAGTCAAAGTGCCTAAGACACCCGATTCAGCAAGTGGTCCGATGTATTCACTGTGAGCATTTCCTTTATCCCCGGCATTTGTACTGATAATTGTCCTGTCATATGAAAACTGGAAAGGGGCGTATTTAAACTGATATGTCCCCGGTCCCCATCCAAAAAACGGGCGCTCGTAAAACATTCTAAAGGCACATTGCCAACGGTTTATACGTTCGACATTTGATGCATCGGTAGAAATATTTGACATGGATTCGATATGCTCACTGAGTTTTGCTGACGAGTCCTGCCTGTTTCGCTCAAGGTGCATCATGATTTTTGATTGATAATGAAAAAACAAGCCAAGAACAATAAGTCCTAAAAAAATCAGTGTCCTGAGTTTCATTCTAAGCAGAATAACAAGATACACAAGCGCCATTGCAACAAGGCTTCCCCAGCCGGCGCGGCTGTATGAAAGCAGGGTTGCAAAAATAAACAGGATTAGAACGGGTAGGATTAACAGTTTAATGTTGAATGAATAATCGGACTTAAATAAAAAGCCTATAAGTACAGGAATAAACATTGTCAAAACTGCCGCGTAGGCAGTATGGTCATTATAAAAAGGCCCCATGACCCAGTGGGCAACCTGTTTGTCAAAAATTCCATATTCAATATGACGAATAATTGTGTATATGATAACGCCAATTAAAGGAACCATATATGCCCAGAGAAACGTTTTAATATTTTTATGTTTTCTCATGATTTGAGCGGTAATAAAATAAAAGGCTGCCAGAAACCACAAACGTGCAAGCAGATATTTGAAAGAAACTATTGGCATGCTGCTGGTCATGGATGTGATAAACATCCAGATAAGATAGATGTATATCGCAATGGAAACAGGGTGGCGGTATATTTTCTTGTCTATTTTGTTGTTCAGGAATAAATTCATGATAAATAATAAGAACACCCCAAAAAGTAAAGGTTCTGAGGGTAGGCTCATATTAAAATCAGATGAACTGAGAAACTCTTTTAGGGGAATTGACAGGGGAACCAGGAAAACAATGATCAGAACTAATTTATCGAGTGAAAAAAAAGCAAGATAAACAAGAAAAAGGGCAAACGGCAAAAGCATCATATAAAAAGATTCCAGGTATAAAAATATTGCGTTGAGCAGGATATACAAACCTGCTATGATATATACCCATTTTTTATTTTGTATGACTGAGAGACCGTTTATCAATTGTTCTGCTTTTTATTGATTATAGTTTTATCTTCATTTTTGAAAACACGATAATGATTTAAATATCAACTTTGTGGATGAAATCAGACATACAGAGAAAGCCTGTTATGCTTTCTATTTTTTGAAAAATACCTCTACCAAAATAAGTGTTATCAAGGTTAATACAAAAGTACTGAATGTTGAAATAACAACAATGAGCCATCGTATCGGATAGGATTTTTTTTCTGCTATCCTGGCGTGGTCAACAATGTATTTATGCGGAAGATCCTGTTCAGCATCAACCCTGGCCTCAGCATAGCGGGCTTTCACTTCGGAAAGGTGCTTTTTTTCATGTTCCAGGAAATCTCTGATAGAAACATAGGCTCCGCCATATTTGGCAAGAATTTTCATTTTTTCTTCCAATTCTTTGATATTCCTGGTCAGTCCTTTTGCAATAGCCTGTGCATAGGCATCGCTATATACCTCAGCCTGAGATTCGTAATCATACACGCCAAGATCACGAAGTGTATTCAGAGAATCTTCAAGGGTTTCAATCTGGTGTTTTAAATCAAGATACTCATTTTTAACAACATCAAGCGCCATCATAACCCTGGGTTTTTGCATCCTGTTCATGGTCGAGTCAACCAGCATGGCTATATCATTAGCAATAGCTGCTGCCATTTCAGGCTCCTTATCCAGCGCCTCAATTTTTATTGACATAAACTTTGTCCGTTCTATTTCTACGTGGCTGTTGTATGTCCTCGTAAGGTTGGTATATTTGAATTTTGAGTCCGGATCAATATCATAATGCTCCATCAGATTATGTTTTCGGATGACCTTTTCACGTATTTCATCTGATTGTAAAACCTGGAGAAGCTGTTCTACCTCTTCTTCTTCTCCAAAAGT
>CAZVTW010000581.1:0-3559 GCA_964629805.1 uncultured Bacteroidales bacterium
CATTACGAACGTTTCCTGAATATCCCTACTTCTCAGGCTAATAATGTAACAACCGGCCGGATTTACCAGTCCGTTATCAATAAAGAACGAAAAGGCGAATATCTTGGGAAAACGGTTCAGATTATTCCGCATATTACTGATGAAATAAAACACAGCATAAAACATCTGGGAAACAAGTATAAATTTGATTTTGTCATAACAGAAATTGGCGGAACAGTTGGTGACATCGAATCTTTGCCTTTTATCGAAGCCGTCAGACAATTACGATGGGATTTGGGCAGGGAAAATTCGCTCTACATCCATCTTACACTGGTTCCTTATCTTTCTGCAACCGGCGAATTGAAAACCAAACCCACCCAGCACTCTGTCAAACAACTATTAGAATATGGAGTACAACCAGACATCCTGGTTTTGAGAACAGAAAAAGAACTGACATCTGACATTCGCAAAAAAGTCGCTTTATTTTGTAATGTTAACATTGATGCTGTCATACAATCAAAAAACGTACCGACTATATATGAAGTGCCGGTATTAATGCAGGATGAAAAACTTGATGTAACCGTGCTTTCCAAGCTGGGTTTACCAATTAAAGACCAACCTAAATTGGAACCCTGGAAAAATTTTCTCGCCAGATTAAAAAATCCCAAACAAACTGTCAAAATTGCACTGGTCGGGAAATATGTTGAGTTACAGGATTCCTATTTATCAATAGCAGAGGCTACACAACATGCCGGGGTTGCAAATGACACAAAAGTAGAAATTGACTGGATACATTCGGAAGACCTTGAACAGAGAGGCGCAGAGGAGATATTAAAAAGATATAAAGGTATAATTGTGGCCCCGGGATTTGGCCACCGGGGTATTGAAGGAAAAATTAAAGCCGCAAAGTTTGCCAGGGAAAATAATATCCCGTTTTTTGGTATTTGCCTTGGCATGCAATGTGCAGTCATTGAGTTTGCCCGTAATGTTCTGAATATTAAAGATGCAAATTCAAGCGAAGTACATCCGACCACCCCAAATGCTGTTATTGACATCATGGAGGAACAGAAAAATATCACAGATAAAGGTGGTACCATGAGGCTTGGGGCATATAATTGTAAAATAAAAAAAGGAAGCCATGCATTTAAGGCATATCATAAAATAAAAGTGGCTGAGAGGCACAGGCACAGGTATGAATTTAATAACCGATTTCTTGCAGATTTTGAAAAAGCAGGCATGCAGGCAACCGGAATTAATCCGGAAAGTGAACTCGTTGAAATAGTTGAATTGCAAAACCACAAATGGTTTGTTGGTATTCAGTTCCATCCTGAATACAGCAGCACTGTTTTGAAACCTCATCCTCTTTTCATTGCATTTATCGCAGCTGCTTTAAGTGAAGAAAAAAATAAATGATAATATTTACATAAGACATAAAATAAGAATTTCAAAATATGGACAGGAATACAATATTAGGAGTTGTTATAATAGCCGGTATCATAATATTATTTAGCATTTTAAATAAACCCAGCAAAGAAGAACTGGAAACCCGCAGACGCGAACAACAAAGAATACGGGACTCAATTGAACGGGTAGAAGCAAAGAGAGCTCAGGAAGAGATAGAAAAGGAATCAAAAACTGAAAATATTGTTCCGGTTATTGGGGAACAGGATACCCTGAAAACAGATTCAAAAGAAGATGAAAAACTAAAACAGATTTTCGGCACCTTTTCTGATGCAGCAAAAGGAGAGCAGAAGTTTGTAACCCTGGAAAACAGTAAAATGAAACTCACTGTATCAACCAGGGGTGGAAGACCTTATTCTCTCATGCTTAAGGAATATAAGCGATACGACTCCTCTCAGGTTGTGCTTTTTCATGGTGAAGAAAACAATTTTGGTCTTAATTTTTATGCCAACAACCGCAGAATATCAACAAACCAATTGTTCTTTAAGCCTGTAGACGGAAAAAGCAGTGTAAGTGCAGAAACCGGCTCCGGCGGAGATTCGATACAACTTCGATTGTATGCAGACAACGAAAGTTACATTGAGTACACCTACAGCATCAAACCTGACGACTACATGATGGACTTTAATATCAGGCTGAACGGGATGGATGATGTGATTGCGCAAAACACCAGTTACCTTGACTTAAAATGGCAAATTGATGTCCCCGGGCAGGAAAAAGGACGCGAGTGGGAGACTGACAATACAACTATATATTACAAACACTTCAGGGATGAAACAGATTATCTCACCGAACGTTCTGAAAGCGAAGAAGAAACAATAGCTACCAGGTTAAAATGGTTTGCCTTTAAACAACATTTTTTCTCGTCTGTACTTATTGCAGATGAACATTTTTCGAATGGCTACTTTAAATATGTCGAAAATCTGACATCAGAAGAATATCTTATGAACTTCCTTGCTGAAGTCAGTTTTCCATACAAAGGTCGCCGGGAGGAAACTATTCCTTTTTCTTTATATTTTGGACCAAACCATTATAATACGCTCAGCCAGTATGATTTGGCAATGGAACGGGTTGTTCCCCTCGGATGGGGCATTTTCGGCTGGGTGAACCGTTTTATTGTCATCCCTTTGTTTAACTGGCTTGGGTCCTTTATTCATAACTACGGTTTAATCATTCTATTAATGACTATCATCATTAAAATCGGATTATTCCCGCTTACATATAAATCATACCTGTCATCTGCAAAAATGCGTGTACTCAAACCACAGGTTGAGGAAATTAATAAAAAATTTCCGAAAAAAGAAGATGCCATGAAAAAACAACAAGCTGTCATGGCGCTTTATAAACGGGTTGGAGTGAATCCAATGGGCGGTTGTATTCCAATGCTCTTACAATTTCCAATACTTATTGCGATGTTTCGTTTCTTTCCTGCTTCCATAGAGCTGCGGCAAAAAAGCTTTTTATGGGCTAATGACCTCTCAACATACGATTCTATTCTTGAATTACCTTTTGAAATACCTTTCTATGGTGACCATGTCAGCCTGTTTTGCCTGCTTATGGCTGCATCTATTATTGTAACTACGAAAATGAACACCGCCCAGATGGATACAGGAAGTAATCAGATGCCCGGTATGAAAATGATGATGTATATGATGCCAGTGATGATGGTCTTTTGGTTCAATAATTACTCCTCCGGACTGAGTTATTATTACCTGGTATCAAATATTATTTCGTTCCTCCAGACTATCAGCATCAGGAGGTTTGTGGATGACGAAGCGATACTGAAAAAGCTGAATGCCCAAAAGAAAAAGCCGGCTAAAAAGTCGAAATTCCAACAGATGCTTGATCAACAGGTTGCTAAACAAAAAGCAATTCAGAAAGGTCAGACAAAGAAGAAGCGATAAAGTGGTTCGTTAGAATCAGTATATTTCAGGTTCAATTTGATCATCGGATTTACAATTTAGGTCGTAAATGAATATATCATCCTTAAGGCATTGATGAAAAATAAAGTGGACAAGTTCAGGGTGTGTAATAGAATAGCTAATACATCCTATTTTATTGATTATCTTATTACACACCCTAAAGTCATAATTATTTTTTCTTTTGGCAAGGCAAAAAA
>CAZVTW010000582.1:0-3556 GCA_964629805.1 uncultured Bacteroidales bacterium
TATTCTCCTAAACTTCAGTAAAGTAAGAACTGTCTACTCATAACTCATCACTCACCTCTCACTACTCATCACTCACTACTCACCTATCACTACTCAGTTTCCTCCGAACTCCAATCTCCGACCTCTGACTTCTAATCTCGTAACTCCGGTTCCTGAGTCCCAAATCTGCCTCAATAATATTAGAGATGCGTATTTTGATATCGCTATTAAGAAGGAAAAATAAAACACTGGTTTAAAATAATTCTTATATTTGTACCATGAGTACGAAATCAGCATCAAAATTAAACCAGTTATTACAAACTATGCCCAAATGTACAGTTTTGCTGTCTTCCTGGCTTGTTGAACAAGGCTATTCTCATGATCTGCAACAAAAGTACATACGGAGCCAATGGCTAACGCCAATTGGAAAAGGAGCATATAAAAGAACCGGTGATGAAATCAATATATTTGGAGCATTGTATGCATTGCAAAAACAGGCAAACAAAGCCATCCACCCTGGAGGTCCTTCCTCCTTGTATTTGCAGGGCTATGCTCATTATATTGCAATGGAAGACCAGCCATTAACACTTTTTACGCCACAAGCTGCTAAACTTCCTGTATGGTTCACCAAACACTGGTCTGGTTCCTATACATTCCGTCGCACAACAATGCTACCCGGCAGCGAGGCTCTATCCGGTTATGATACCGGCAACATTGAAATCCGCATATCATCAGTTCCCCGAGCCATGATGGAATGTCTGGAAATGGCGCCAGACCATTTTGATCTGGAAGAAGCCTGGCTTATTATGGAAGGCTTAAATGCTTTATCTCCGCAGCAGGTCCAGCATTTGCTTGAGCAATGCAGCTCAATAAAAACCAAACGGCTATTTCTTTACTTTGCAGAAAAGGCTGGTCACGTTTGGTTCAAACATTTAGATATTTCCAGAATACAGCTTGGTACAGGTAAGCGTAGTATTGTAAAAAATGGTGTGTTAAATTCAAAATACCGGATAACACTTCCCAATAATCTTGTATAATGGAAGAGCAATATAAAAAACAGGTAGCATTGTTATTGAGGATTATACCCGAACTGAACAAAATCCCTGAATTTGCCATGCATGGAGGTACAGCAATCAATTTGTTTTATCACGACATGCCCCGGCTTTCTGTTGATATTGATTTGACATACATTCCTTTTAATTCTCGCGAAAAAGACTTAAAAGACATTGGTTTATTGTTAAAAAATCTTTCGGAAAAACTGAAAAGGAACATCCCTGGAATCCGTATTAATTCTGGTTCTAATAGCTATGAAGAGATGAAACTGTTTTGCAGGAAAAACAATGCAGAGGTAAAAATTGAAGTGAATACCATTAACAGAGGTGTTATAAAAACAACAAAAGAAAATACGCTCTGTGATTCAGCTCAGAAAAATTATTCTTCCAATAATTCTTACTTCATTTTAATTTGTCTGTGCAGGGAGGTGTTTTATTTAACCGATACCGGCCGCCGCTGGGATGGCTGGAAAGTAAGTCTGCGCGATAAGGCCGGAGCGTAGCGGAGGTCCGGCTCCTGACGGATACCCCAGCAGGAAAAATGGAAAGAGCAGGGTCTGGTGTTATACTCCACAAAGGATATCATCAAAGCAGCAGAGCAAAACAAACTGCCGGATAAAATCATGATCACAACCCATCCCCAACGCTGGACGAATAGGCCGTTTCCGTGGGTGAAGGAGTTTGTGTGGCAGGGGGTGAAGAACGTGGTGAAGGGGGGTTTGGTGAGAAGGAGATTGAGAAGGAGATACTGAGGGACTGAGAGAGGGGGAGACAGGGAGACTGAGAGAGGGGGAGGCTGAGGGACTGGGAGACTGAGGAAAGAAGATGGGAGAGTGTGAAAATGAAAAAATGGATTTGGGGTATAGAAATTTTGAGAAATAGAAAAAATGAGCGAAATTTGTAAATAAAAATAATTATGTTAAGTGTAAAAGCAATTTATGACGGTAAAAGCCTTAGACTATTGGAAAATGTTAAAGTGGACTCTCCCAAACACGTGATATTGACATTTCTCGATGACCCTGCATCTGATATATCTTCTGAAGAATTGCATTATTTATCTGAAAAAAGTGGGGCGCTTGATTTTTTAAATGAAGAAGAAGAAATCTATTCTGACAGAGACCTTAAAATAAAATACAAATAATACAATGAAAAGGGGGACTATTGTATTAACACAATTTCCATTCACAAATCTTAAAACATCAAAAAAGAGACCAGCAATTGTTATATCAAAAAACACACCTGGTAATTCCGATATTATTGTAGATTTTATTTCAACCAACATTCCTGAAATTTTATCTGAAACTGATTTATTCTTTAACAATAAAAGGAGAGATTTTGTAAAGTCAGGATTAAAAAAGACATCAGTTTTTAAGCTTGATAAAATTGCAACATTAAACAAGTCAATTTTTACGGGAGAACTGGGTGAAGTAGAAAAAGAAACATTGACTGAAATGAATAAAAAATTAAAAATTTCTCTCGATTTGGAATAATAACATTTTCTATGTGAGTAACTTTCCCTAAAAACTTTGTAAATTCTGTCCTGTATAACTCATTACGATGAATTGCATTTACAGAAAATCCTGAAACAGCAAAGACATTTGGCTAAAAAATGGTTACAAAAAATTGGGTATTGTCGCAGAACCTTATTTTGATACCAACTTCAATGAGGTCTTCTACCTTACGGATACCGGCCGCCGCTGGGATGGCTGGAAAGTGAGTGTACGGGATAAAGTACCCCAGCAGGAGGAATGGTACACCAGGGGTTGGTGTTTCATTCTACACAGGATATTATTAGTGCAGCTATTGAGAATCGCCTGCCAAATAAAATAATGATAACTATTCACCCACAACGCTGGACTGATAATGCTGCACTTTGGACCCAAGAATTAGTTTTACAAAATATAAAAAATGCTGCTAAGTTTTTTTTGAATAAAATAAAATAATAATTACAAAAAAACATACTCAAACTCCTTACCATCATCGGCTCACGCCCACAAAAATAATAAAAGCAGCAGCTTTAAGCCGTGCCATTCGGCAGGTAAACCGGGCCATACAAACTAAATTTTCGGGTCAGATACAGGAAATTATTGTACATACAGGTCAGCATTTAGATCAAAACATGTCGCATGTGTTTTTTACTGAGCCGGGCATTCCAAACATCCATGAATCAGCTAAGCCTCTAAAAGCGGCTAAGCGGATACATACATAATTCGACTTTAGCAGGAGCAGTAGCCTCATCGAAGCTTCATATTCCGGTGGTACATATCAAAGCAGGATTGCGTTCGTTTAATAAACGAATGCCCGAAGAAATTAACCGCATCGTTTGTTATCATTGTTCTACTTATTTATTTGCTCCAACAGAAACAGGATACCAAAATCTATTAAATGAAGGTTTTAAAGATAGCAAGCCCCCATATTCGGCAGATAATCCGGCCATATTAAATTATGGTGATATCATGTACGATAGATTCTATAAGAAATAAGCAAAACTAATTTTAACAGATTCGGGTGGGGTGCAAAAAGAA
>CAZVTW010000583.1:0-3554 GCA_964629805.1 uncultured Bacteroidales bacterium
CGGGCTTTCAGTATTTTTGAAATACTCTTATCGCGGGGGTTGTCATTGAAATCTCCCATAATGACAATATGAGGATCATGATGTTCACCATAGACAGAATCTACAATACGCCTCAATGTAGCGGCTGCTGCGCTTCGTTTGTGTACTGTCTGTTTATAGCCCCCATAACGTGATGGCCAGTGATTCACAAAAAGATGTAATGTGTCGGTTTCTTTCAAAATTCCTTCAACATATAATATTTCCCTGGTTGAAGTGGGTTGACCTTTTTTATAAAAAACAGGGAAAGTCGAATAACTAAGTGGCCGGAATGCTGTTTTTCTGTAAAGTAAAGCAACATCAATGCCCCGCCTGTCCGGTGACTCTTTATGGATAATTCTGTAATCGCCATTTTTTAATGGTGTTTTATTCACCAAATCAACCAGAACACGTCTGTTTTCTACTTCACAAAGACCAATAATTTCAGGAAGCTCCCAATTTCCTGAAGCGATGAGAACTTTTGATATTCGGATAAGTTTTTCATAATATTTACTATTGTTCCAATAACGCGCTCTGTCGGGGAGGAATTCTTCATCAATTGTAAGTGTATCATCAACGGTATCAAACAAGTTTTCTACATTGTAAAATAAAATCATGGCAGTATCTTTTCTGCCGGCAGTTGATTTTGTTTTATATAATGTATTGCCGGTAGCAAAATCTAATGAAAAGAGAAATAGAAGAAGATATGAAAAGAGAATTTTTTGCATAAATTTTAAAGCTAAAGAATCAGATAGAATCGTTTTCAGCATATATCTTTTCAAAAGCGCCTATATCCGGACCCTGGTCATTGAGACGACTCACCCCTTCCAAATCGAATTCAAGCTTATCAGGTTTTTCATTGACAATATCAATATCACCAGCGTCTTTTGCTATTGAAAGTGTATCCAACTGGTAATTCCAGACAGAATTATCAGGCTGAATATCTGCAAATTTAAATGAATCAGGATTCATAATATTATTCCTGAAATAATAATTGTTATGGATGTCGACATTCAGGGTATCGTCTTTGCTAAGTCCTTGTTCCTGCAATTTAATGACACAATTCTCGAATTGATAATTAAAATAAGCCTCATCCTGTTTTTCAAAACCAATCTCACGATAATTGACGCCATAAATTATACAATTTCCAAAATAAGCATTATAAAGGGGGTTCGTATATATTATTTCATTTTCTCTATCGACTATGTAATTTTTTAATAACAGGGCCGGTGTATTTCTGTTTGAATACTCCCATACTGTATTAGCTATAGTACAGTGATAAAAACTGGCAAATCCGCCATAGTTAACAGCGACACAATAATAACCGCAATGGGCAAATAAACAATTATATGCTTCAACAAGTGAATTATTTGTGAAAAGTCCGCTTATGACATGGTGCTCAATCCTGGAGTTTGAAATTGTCAAAGTCGGTGTTCTTTGATCCGGGATTGAATCAACGTAAATCCCGTAATTTGCATTTTTGATGACGGCATGATCAATGGTATTATCTCTGCTTCCCGGCATTAAAAAGATGCCTTCCCATTGACCCGGAATATCCGTATACATGAACTCAAGCCTGTCTCCGGTAAAAACAACCGGTTCTTCTGCTGAACCTCTCACATGCAGTGTCCCAAATACCATTAAAGCAGAATTCTTATGGAAATGAAGATTTGTTCCTCTCAGGATGGTCAGTTTTTGGCTGCTATTAACAATAGCTGAATTATATATCAGGTATGGTTTGTCATTTCTCCATGTTTGTGTCCGTAACAATTGTCCGTTGATGAGGTGGACATCCTGGCCGTATGCTATAATATCAACATCCTGAAAATTGTCAGCTGTTTCAAAAACTATCGAATCCTGAATAACCATCGGTTCATTATGGTTAGTTGGATCAACGGTAACTTCTGCAAAAATATATAAGCTGTCTTTTCCGTTAATATCAATATTTTCTGAAGATGATTGCGGTATCCCATTGATATTCAATCTGAAATTTTCTGTGTTCTTTGCCAGGTAAACAGATTTTATTTTTACGGTACTGTTATAGGGATTATAAACTTTGAGACGTTTTGTCACCGAACCAATTGTGGTAAACACCGTGTCGAAAAGAATTGTATCCTGAGAGAATTCAAGTTTCACATCATTTCCCCTGTAATACTCATTTTCTTCGCACGAAAAAAAAATGACAACAATGATAAAAATGATAACCGGATACAGTGTCTTCTTTAGTCTTGTTTTATAATACATTGAAATGAATTAGATATATGGACTTACAAAATCTGATGTTTTTTCCTATGTCACAACGGAAATTATTGATCATTGTTATGTTTAATGATAAGGTTTTCCCTTTTATATATTTTTTTAGTATTGTCCGAAAAAAAATTGAATTGAACCAGTAATTTATTTTGTTGAATATAACTCTTTTGACCCACAATAAAAATTGTTTGCAAAAAAGTTGCCTGACAAAATTAATTCATTTATTGATAATTATTTATCTTTGTGGGTTAAAAAATATGTATTTGTGGTTAAAAAACCAATAATACAAGATTTATAAACAAAATATAATTGGTTTCAACAGGTTGTTTATTTATTAACGAATATTGGTTTTTAGGTGAATTTTTTTTATGGTTTACGAATACGCAACCATTTTATTGAAAAAATCATCACAATAACATATCAGTTGTGAAATCAGATTTTAAATTATTTATACCTATGACAAGAATAAAATACAACCTGCTTTTGGCTTTATTAATAATCCCAGTCTTTTCATTTGCACAAAAAATATACTGGCTCAATGCTGATGACGGTAAAATATACTATTCGAATATAGACGGGTCAGATATAAATTTCATTAATGGTGCATATTCCGGAACAGGTCCAATGTCTGTTGATTTTTTGAATTCAAAAATCTATCTGGCCGAATCTAACCAGGTTATAAAAATGAACTTAGACGGGTCCTCAATCAATGCAATCAGTTCATTATCTGTCTATGAACCAAATGATTTACTATTAAATCAGGAAAATGAAAAGCTCTACCTTTCTGAGAATCAATTTCCGGCAGTATTTGTTTCAAGTTCCAATGGTTCATCAATTAACGAGTTGACAAAAAATAATACCGGAATCCTTTCATCCACCATTGCTATTGATATTGACAACATTGCCGGAAAGATATATTTTTCTGACACAACGGATGCAAAAATTTATAAAATGGACTTGGACGGAACTAACTTGTCAAGAATTATCTCTCTTCATAAAGCCATTGACTTGGTTGCTTCGGAAAAGAAAGAGAAATTATTCTGGGCAGATTCACAGGATCAGCGGATTTGGTCATCTGACATGAACGGTAACAATGCAAGCCCGCTAAATGATTCGGTATTTATGAATCTTTCCTCTGTTGCTTTCGATGATGATTATAACAAGCTGTATGTTTCAGATGTAAATGAGACAGTTGAAACAATTTATACGATGGACTGGGACGGTACCGATGTTGAAGTATTCCTCACAGGACATAAAGCAAAAACCCTGGTCATTGAAAAAGAACC
>CAZVTW010000584.1:0-3537 GCA_964629805.1 uncultured Bacteroidales bacterium
AAGCAACTCTTGTTTTAAATATTAAGGCAGTTTCTTTATTGATGCGGTTTACCCCAACCTCTGACCGGGTTTTTAAATATTGAATGGCTAATTCGAGATTTGCTATTATAGAATCAACGACCAAACTACGTTTATCTCTTGGTTTATATAAATCAGGATCATTTGGAAATACCTGTGAATTGTACCACGGTACATCACCATATCTTCTTACTTTAGCAAAATATAAGTATGCTCTTAGAAACAAGGCTTCACCTACATAATGTTTATACCGTTCGAACGGGTCTTGACATTTTTGATAATTATCAAAAAAAATGTTAATCGCTCTTATATCGCGAAAATTCCAACCACCTTCACCTACATCTGCAGGCGCTGTATTTGGGTAATCACCACTAAGATATGTATTATAACCTGAAGCACCCATATTGTCGGACTGTATGTCGGCTCCAAGATATCCCAAATTTGGACCACCAACATTTCCACCCAATAATGGATAGCGGCCATTAAGGTATGTCTGAAGATCTTCCGAGGTTGTCCAATAACTGGCTTCAGTTGCTTCATCTAAAGGTTTTCTATCTAAAAAATCTTCATCTTCGCAGGAAGAAAAGGAAAAAATAAGGAGCAATATTGTTATTCTCAATAAGGGCTTTTTTACTTTCGTAATAATGAGACAAGTATTATTCATATCAATTTGTATTTTTAAAATTTATTTATCTGTTTTTAAAATGAAAAATTTAGGCCAAGCGTATATCCCCTTTGCTGTGGATAAATACGATTAGAAAATGCATTTTTGGACAAGTTTTCAACATCCATGGATTTTGGGACCTTAGTTAGAGTGAACAAATTTTCTGCTCCAAAATAGATACTCAAGTTTTTTAAACTAATTCCCTTAAATAATTCATTTGAAAAAGTATAAGTTAAAAACAAACTTTTTAATCGCAAATAAGATGCATCAATTAAATACTTTGTATTAGGGCGGAAATTTTTACCACCTTGTCCACCAAGAGCATAAGGTCGCGGAAATTTAGCATCAGTGTTTTCCCCCAAATGTTCCAATAATTCGGGGAAGGAATTTTCATCTCTATAAAAATCCAATTGTTCGCCACCGAAAACGGGTTGCACAACAGGCAAAAGCCAATCATTAGCTCCCCAATAATAAGTACCTGTTCCTGTTTGAGGCCAAACATCTCTTTTGAGTGCACCTTGGAATAGAGCTCTTAAATCTAATCTCCCAAATTTTTCAAAATCGTATCCCAAATTAATTGAAGCATCCACTAAATAACGTGCTCTATTGTTACCTATTCTTTTTTGATCGCCAGGATTATCCACTGTTCTGTTCCCATAGGAGATTTCTTTATCACCATCAAGATCTTCATAGCGTAAATCACCTTTTTTCCATTGCTCACCATTAATTTGTTTTTGAGGTATTATTAACTCACCTTCTTCATCAAAATCCGTTTCATTCAAAAGACGACTAGCCTCGAATCCCCATATTTCACCCAGTTTTTTTCCGGGATAGTATCCATATATACTATATATCTCGGTTGGGTACTTTGTAATTACAGCTACATTATCAGATAAACCTGTGTTAATACCATAGCTAAATTTATTGATATTGTCTTTCCAGCCTATTTGTAATTCCCATCCTTTTGTTTCCATTTCAGTATTGTTTGCTAATGGTAGTTGAGCTCCCAATACTGCAGGTACAGGCCGTGCAGGTCCAACTAAATCTTTAGAAGTTCTTTTAAACCAGTCAAATTCCATATTTAAGCGGTTATTTAGCATACCCAATTCAAATCCTGCATTTATTGTTACAATTCTTTCCCAAGTCAAATCATAATTTATCAATTGTGGTATTTGAAGATAGTTTAATTGTTGTCCATCAAATATCCACATCATCTCTTGATCAGTCATCAAATTATATGTGGCAACATGTTGATAACCTTGTCCAACCTGATTACCTAAACTTCCATAAGATACTCTAAATTTAGTATAATTGATCTTGTCTATCATTGGTTGCCAAAAGTTTTCTTTGCTGATTACCCAACCAGCTGAAGCGCCAGGAAAAAGCCCCCAACGTTTTCCCTCTCTATAATATCCTGAACCATCGTAGCGTGCATTAATCTCAAATAAATACTTGCCGTCATAGTCATAATTAAATCGACCAAATGTACCTAATGTTGCCCACTCGCCAAGTTCATCTTCCAAAATAAGATTCTCATCGAATGAATTTTCGAAGGATATAATATCTTCATCTATTAAATTCTTCACTTTTCCGTAAACAGCTCTGTTATTTTGTTCTTCTGCCTGGGCTCCAACCATAATCTTAAAATTATGTTTGATAAAGGACTTTTCGTAGGAAGTGTAACCCTGAATAGTCCAATAATTGATAATGCCTAATTCTTTGGTTAAAAATGGTGTATATCCATGCTCAGAATATTTAAAAGGTCCGGTTAAAGGTCTGGAATCCCATATTGTTGTCTGATTGCTTACATTATTCAAAAAAGTATTGGCCAGGTTTCCGTCAAAATGTATATTCCATCCTTTTGCCGGATTAAGTTCAAAAGACAGGGTATTGGATAGTTTGTAGTTTTTATGCACTTTTTTCCCTCCTTGCATGGCTTGCGGTATTCTGGGTGCTTTATTGTAAGTGCCATCACCATTCTTAAATGGAGTAGTAGGCCATGCATACACACCAAAATTCCATATTCTATCTATACCATGTTCATCTTCGACATTGGGTATTTGAGTTTGATCCCAATAAAAGTTTGACCGTAAAGTAACTCTAAACCAATCGTTTATCTTCGCACCTACAGCGCCACTAAAATTCGCCTTTCGATAATCATCAAATTCAGAAACAAAATTTAAAATACCAGGTTGATAAACATATCCTGCCGAAAGATTATAATTTATATTATTACCACCACCTCTTATTGACAAATCATAATTTTGCTGAATGGAATTTTTCAGCCAAATATCCTGAAAATTATTGTTAAAAGCATTTTGTTGAGGCCCTCCCCAGCTATTAGCCTCGGGAATATTATTTGCGTACCAAAGCAAATCATCATTAGAATACTTTCCCGGATTTTCTACATTATCTTTCACTAAGGCTAATAAATCCGGATTTTCAACAAACCACCTGATGGCACCATGTCGCATATTATTGGCATTTTTGAAAGCTTCTATTTTGGAAACAATAAATGTGTAAGCATCTGTAGTCCGTGGTATATTGATAGGCTCAGACTGAGTAATGCTATTTGAAAATTCAACAGTAGGCGCCATCGCTTCGGAACCCAATTTGGTACTAACTAAAATCACACCAAAAGCACCTCTTGCTCCATATATTGCAGATGAAGCAGCATCTTTCAGCACAGAAATATCTTCAATATTGTTTGGATTAAGCGCATTAAAATCGCTCATTTTAGCTGGTACTCCATCAATGATTATCAATGGCGGAGTCTCCTGATTTAATAATCCCTGCCCTCTTATCTGTATTGTAGGTGTTTCACCAGGTGCATAGCCTTTGCTGGGCACATCAAA
>CAZVTW010000585.1:0-3535 GCA_964629805.1 uncultured Bacteroidales bacterium
GAACAGATAGAAACAACTTCAGTTAAAGACCAGGACAAAACCGGTACTTGCTGGAGTTTTGCCACAATTTCCTTCCTGGAGTCGGAAGCAATAAGGCTGGGAAACGACAAGCCAGACCTGTCTGAAATGTACATTGTGAAAGAAATATACCGGCAGAAAGCAAAGGATTATATCAGGTTTCACGGAAATATCACCTTTTCTCAGGGTGGACAGGCACATGACGTCATGAATGCTATAAGAGTGGTCGGTTTGGCGCCGGAAAAAGCATACAGCGGATTACAGAATGAGGCAACAACACACAATCATACTGAGCTTGTTGCTGTCCTCAAATCTGTTCTTAAAACTCTGTCACAAAATCCTCAGGATGACAGTCTCACAAGTCACTGGCCTGATGCTGTTCAGGGCATAATTGATGCCTATCTTGGCAAATCGCCTGATAAATTCAAGTTTGGTCGCAAAGAAATAAGACCTGAAAAATATATGAAGGATGAAATCGGCATTAATCCGGCTGATTATATCGAATTCACCTCATACACTCATCATCCTTTTTATGAACCCTTTGTTCTTGAAATACCAGATAACTGGTCGTTTGATCAGTATTATAATGTTACGGTGGATGATTTGGCTGAAACTGCAGATTATTCATTGAAAAACGGATACTCTGTCTGCTGGGATGGTGATGTATCAGAACCAACCTTCGACTTTTTTTCTGCAACTGCTAAATTGGATGATAATTACAAAAAAGAGTTGAAATCAGCAGAAGACTATCAAACTGAACGACAGCGGACCTTTAATAACAGGTTGACAACAGATGATCACCTTATGCATATTACCGGAAAGGCTGAAGACTCTGATGGTAATCCATATTATCTGGTTAAAAACTCATGGGGAGAATCCTCGAACAGTTGTGGAGGGTATCTGTATATGTCTGTACCGTATTATAAGATCAAAACTGTTGCTATTATGGTTCACAAAGACGGGATACCAAATGATATCAGAAAAAAACTTGATTTATAATAAAGTAGGCTCAGTCGAAATCAATCCGTCAATTCATTGCTAGAACAATATTTTTGACCAGGGATACCATTCTCTGAAAGACCTTCAATGGCAATAAAATAATCCTTTGAATCATTTTTTGGAAGATGAATAATTGCTTCTCCGGATTCATTGGTCTTAATGTTGCCTTTCCATAAAATCGTCTTCGGAACTTTTGAGTTGCTCGTTAATCCGGACTTTTTAAATTCGCGAACAGAACTGTACCCGAGCATTTGAAATTGTATTTCACCGCGTTTCATAAAAAAACCACGTTTCGTATACACCGCAATGACTCCGTTTGCTCCCCTCGAACCGAACATAGAGGTTTTTGATGCATTTTTAAGTACTTCTATTTTCTCAACATCATTCACACTCATAGCATTTACTGCCTGAACATCAACCGGAATGCCGTCAATTAAATACAAGGGGTCCTGACTTAGAAACAGACTGTTGACACCTCTTATTCTGGCCCGTGTATCCATCCCTGAACCTGTAATATGAACACCGGCAACACGTCCTTTCATAGCTTCAAGAGGTGAGGAGAAGGTTGTCATATGTTGTTCAAAATGAACAACATTGTCTGCTGAACTGTATATCCTGAACCTGCCATCATCCTCTTCTTGTATGGTATCTTTTATGTATGCTTTTTTTCTGTTTTTCATTTCTTCTATTGAGTAATCATATAATTCCCGGTTTTCATCTTCAATTTCCATATAATCCGATTCATCCATCAGAATGAGTACATTCTTTCGTCCTGAGCTTGTCCTGGCTTTTATCAATACATCAACAGTATCATAATATTCAAGGTCATTAAATTCAAACCTTCCCTTCTCGCCTGTTTTTGTTTTAAACTCTTCATTGTATTCATCAAGAATGGTCATGGTAACAGATGCATTTTTTACCGGTATATCAAAAAAATATTTTGTTATCCTTCCGGAGAGGTCAATTCCCTGTTCTTTTTCATATTTCATAACAAATTCTGATGTCATATCCTGCCATGAAAATCTCAGCCATTGTTTGGTGAGGAGGAAAGTATTGGCCAGGTTTTCATTGTTAAAGAGCGTATCTTTAAATGTATTCGAGAGATGAACAGGTGTATAAACATCTGAAAAAAGATACATGTAATGAACAATGCCAGATTGAGTAAGACATTTATTTTGTTCAGATTCAGCAGATAATGTAGATAATGACAATGAAGCTTTAACAGGTTCATCATTATACATGGTTTTTAAAACAAATCCTGCAGAATCTTTCGTTGATTGTTCCGGCAGAAGGCTGATTTTCATTGTTGAATATTGATCGTTAAACCATAGTCTTTCGCAGACAGGACGATTACGATGAAAAACAGTAAAGTGAATAATGCCCCCAGGGACCTCTTTTTTTGAAAAGCGAAAATTTGATGCTTTTTTACCAACTGATCGTTTTTCTAAATAAACCAATTTATTCCTGACATGTACCAGGATAACAAAATTTTCATTTCGTTCTCCCGGTAAAATATTATTTCTGACCGATGCCTCAATGCTGTCATTTTTGGCCTTTATTTTCAATGTAAATCCCTGTTCCTGTATATCAGGCAAACTGAATTTTTCACCTTTTGCTATACCGGAAGTGAGAATTGCACAATATGATTCATTCTTTGATGGTGTAATATCAAACTTTCCAAGTCCATGTATAGTTGTTTCAAACCTTGTTATTTCTTCACCACGCCGTTCTATGATTTTGCCTGAACATTTTACAGGATGTCCAAGTTCATCAGAAATATAAAATCCAACTGTTGATCTGATACCATGAACTATTTGACCACCCTCAGGATAAAAACTCATCTTATATCGCCGGGTTAAGCGTTTTGTTTTTCTTTTATTTCGTTTTGCTTCTTTTATTTCATCAGGAGTGAATAATAGTTGTTTATTTTCAATATGTATTTGTTTGGTAAAGATGAGTGCTGCATCAAAATTTCTCATCCAATTGGTATAAGCTCTAAGCTGGTACTTGCCGGCAGTAATAGTATCAGACAAATAAAAATTTCCCTGATATATACCCTTATCCAAATTCAGTATTTTTGTCTGAAAAACATTATTCTCAGAGGAAATCAATTCTGTATAAGCAATGTTTTCCGTTGTGTCAGGGTTGTGATTCCCGGCCGAAACCAGGTAAACCCTGAACCAAATATGTTCGCCTGCCTGGTAAATATCTTTATCAGTGTGTACATATATTTTGACTTGCGCATACTCGGTTTTTTGATTCTTCAGGAATTGCTTTATGCTATTTAAAAAAGGGTACTGAAAAGTAAATCCGGCTACAATAACAGTAACCAGCAATATTATTGAAATATATTTGAAATATGTTTGCGTTCTCATATTACATCGTATCAAAAAATTAATATTTTTATGAAATCCTGACCAGGCATAGTAAGATTCAACCCTTATGGTTATTTTGATGAATCCTTTTTGAATGATCTGTTTATTTTATATCTAATTTATAAAAGATAAGAAAAAAAAGG
>CAZVTW010000586.1:0-3532 GCA_964629805.1 uncultured Bacteroidales bacterium
TCCCTTCGGTCGGAATGACACTAGCCAATAATTGTTGATGTTGGTGGGGTGGGGGAATGCGGCTTCGCCGCATTCCCCCACCCCACCAACATCCAAAAACAATTCAGCCTGTCATTCCGACCGAAGGGAGGAATCTTTTCGTTAAATTGAGCTCCTAAATAGTCCTCATGATTTTTGGCATCAAACACCGATACAGATAACAAATTGATTTTATGACTAATACAAATTTGTTATATAGTAGCCATAAGGTTTCTTTTGAAAATAAAGTGTAAACCGGGAAATGAAAAATGCCTGATAAGCTGAACAAAATATCTTCTTCCTGGTTTAATCTTTATGTACAATTTCTATTTTTAATACATTCTTTTTTTTTAGCTAATCATTAAAAATCATTTTAAATGAACACAGAAGTTATTTTAAAACAATTAACTGAAATTATTGTTGAATACGGCCCAAAACTCTTAGGGGCCATTGCAGTCTGGATAATTGGTTCCTGGATTATCCGGGCCATCCGGCGCGGGTTTAAAAATATGCTGGACAGAAAAAACATGGATTCATCACTCAAACCTTTTCTGAATGGTATCATCGGTGGTTTACTAAAAGTATTGCTCATTATCAGTGTACTGGGTATGCTGGGAATAGAAATGACCTCATTTATCGCCATTATTGGCGCCATTGGTCTTGCTATTGGACTCGCTCTCTCAGGAACCCTGCAAAATTTTGCCGGCGGTGTCATGCTGCTCATTTTCAAACCCTTTAAAGTGGGCGATTATATTACTGCGCAGGGTTATTCCGGCACTGTGAACGAAATCCAAATATTCAATACTATCCTGAAAACGCCTGACAATAAGACAATCATCATACCAAACGGCGGGCTGTCGACTTCCTCCATGACAAATTTTTCCACAGAGCCAAAGAGAAGGGTTGACTGGACTTTTGGAATTGCCTATGGAGATGACGTTGACAAAGCGAAAGAAATTATTAAAAAACGCTGTGATGAAGATTCCAGGATACTCGAAGACCCTGCTGTTTTCATAGCGCTGTCTGAATTAGCTGACAGTTCGGTTAATATTGTAGCAAGAGCCTGGGTCAATGCAGCAGATTATTGGGGTGTCTTTTTCGAAATGAACGAAAAAATCTACAAGACATTCCAGGCCGAAGGAATTAATATACCATTCCCACAAATGGATGTTCATTTACGAAAACAGGATTAAATATTTGAAACGAAATAACCGGCACAGTTTTTTTTCGTAGTGCAATCTAACACTTTAAATTCTGAACTCAGTAATTTTCGAACTCTATGCGTTACAAGGCATCATTTAACTCCTCATCCCGACATGAAATATGTCGGGACTCCGGAATTAAACGATGCCTTGCGCCTTTATCTTTCGAATGTACTGAGTTCAGAAATAAGTACTACTGAATTAGATTGAGTAGTACCAATTTATGTAAACTATTATAAAAAAAAACACTTAGTCTTTGAGTTCTCCTTCAAAAAACAAATCTTCGCGTATCTTTTTCATGTTATCTTCTGCAATTTTTCTCATGGAAATGGTTAACATACCATTTTTAAATTCATGTTCAGAATTTTCCTTTGGGGGCAATTTGTCTAAAAATGACTCATAATATGTGTAAGCCTTTTGCTTGTCATCTTTCCGGTTTTGATAAATAGAAGCGATATAGAACAAATATTCCGGTTTCGGGATTAATTCATAAGAAACGATATGCATTTTTAAGGCATCATCAAATCTTTCCAAAGCGCTGTAGAGCGAAGCTTTCTCCTGGTAAAGGGCTGTTAACAGCTCAGGTTGAGGCTTCAGGAGATTTTCAGCTTTTTCAAAATACACCAAACCTTTTTCCTGCTCCATCGAATTGAGAAAAGCCCTGCCAAGATAAAAGCATATTTCAAAATCCGCACTGTCTTTGGAGTAGGCCTTTAATAAATGTTTCCGGCCAGTGTGAAAATCATTACTGCTTAATTCTGAAATACCAAGATATTTCAGGACAAACGTTCCGGAGTCCCCTTCTGATAAAAGTTTTGAAAAATCTGATACAGCTTTTTTATACTGTTTCCATTTAAAATAGCTGAATCCCCGTTGTTTGAGAAATTTACGATTGAGGGAGTCCTGAAAAAGAATGGTATCACAAATCTTAACAGATTTTCCGAATTCATTCTTTTTCAGATGAATCAGGGCAATCCTGTATGCAACCGGCTGATCAAAGGGATTTATCTCAAAAGCCTTATGATAAAAAAACAAAGCTGTATCTATACTATCAGTTTTGTAATAATTTTCACCCAAATGTTTTAGATACAAAATGTTGGTCGTGTCGTTTTTATAAAGTCCCTCAAAGATTGAAATTGCTTTTTGATACGCTGATTTGAATTCATAAATATTTGCCAGTTTTATTCTGCAGTCTGTTTTTTCAGGGTATCTTTCAAAGATGGGCGCAGCCAAAAAATAATTACCTGATTCGTAGTATGTATTTGCCAACTGAATTTCCAATTCTTTATTTTCAGGAAATATTCTGCCGGCTTCTTCCAAAACGGAAAGACATGTTTTTATATTCCCTTTTTTATCCAAAGCCAGGGTATACCAGTAAAAATCTGTTGCAGCAGGATTTTTGTTTTCAATAATTGTCTGAGCAGTTCTAATAATTCTGTCAAACTTCCCCTGAACATAGAGTAATTCATATTCATTTTGGGCTTTTACAGTTGATAAAAAGGCAATCGAAATAAAAATAATAAACAAAAGACAGGATTTATTCATCTTAATTTTTTCTGTTGGAATGAGAAGACATCAAATTAAAATCTCCGTGTAACTCTCCCACAATAGGCAGAAGAGTTACACAGAAAAAAACACAGGAAATCATTTATACATTAATTGCAAAATATAAAATTCTGATTTTTAAATGTTTAAGCACATCAAAAAAACGAAAGGCTATTGTAAAGCAAAGTTGATAGGAATAGTAAAATATACATTCACCGGTTTATTCCTTTGTTTTCCGGGTTTCCAGTCAGGAAGCGAGCTTACAACACGCATCGCCTCTTCTTCAAGTAATTTGGCAGAAGTTTCAATTGCATCATTGCTTCGTTCTTTATACCCTACCTCAGTCACATCTTTTATTTCTTCTGTATCAATTCCTCTGGCAACGCTTACATGATCAACTTTACCTGTTTTTGCAACGACAAATTTGACATATACCTTTCCGGAAATTCCGTTTTTCCTGGCATTAGCAGGATATTTTACATTTTGAGCAATAAACTTACGCAGGGATTGCTCTCCCCCGGGAAATTCAGGCATTACTTCAACAATTTGAAAGATAGGCTCATTATCGATCTTCTCAGATAATGACTTGCTCATCTTTCCATCTTTGTCTGTATTCATATCATTATTCTCTGATTCACAGCAGGCAAAACCGGCTATCATGAGAGCAATCACCGGCAATGCCAGTAAAATCCTGTACTTAGAAAGTTGACTCGATTTTTTTGTTTTCATCATTGATAATCTTTTAATTGTTAACGACTTATTAAAGT
>CAZVTW010000587.1:0-3531 GCA_964629805.1 uncultured Bacteroidales bacterium
GCACGTCTCATCAGGCAGGCAAAGCTATAATCTTTAAAAATCTGCTGGTATTGTTCAGTGTCATCCTTATCATCTGCTCCGGCATATACACACCCAATATACCCACGCCGGACTGCTATCTGTGCCCAGCCCCGGTGATTCCACTGGGTCATAAAAACTGGGTAAGGACCTTCGCCTGCAGGTATCATCAGTTCAAAAGTCATTTTTGCCCGTTTACCAGGCCCAAATTTCAATTCAATCATCTGAATTCTTGTCCTATCTTCAACAGTATCGGAAATAATCTCATAAGACATATTTTCAGGAGGGGGAGGAATTGTGCCTGTCACCCATTGTTGATATTGTTCCCTTATCCGGGCTTTTTTTTTCTCCCATTGTTCAGGAATAGTAACCGGGATATCCAAGATTCCCTCATCCAGTAACAATGGATCCGGAAGGATGGGAATTGAAGGCAAACTATCAAAATCAGGTGGTAATTCACCAGTGCGCAGGAGCCAGTCATTCCATGTGTTATCAACATAATTTACCCTGTAGCCATAATTGCTGGCCCATTCAGGCATGGGCTGCAAAAGCGGTTTAAGTTCTTCAAGATACTTCTGCCGCTTTTTCATGTTCTGCTGAGCAGAAAGGCCTGAAAAAAGAAAAAGAAAAAAGAAAAACAGACTATGATACTTATAATTCCACATTGTAAAATTGTTTTTTGAATGAAAATTTAAATTTACAAACAATTTTTCAGGTTTCAATATCAGAGTGACTTTATTTGGTTCAAAATCATTTTTATATTCAGAATAAATTTATAATTTTGTTCCGTTATCGCACACGGTACCATCCAAACAGGACATGTCAAACAATCTAAGTTCCTATATACTACTAATTAAAACAATTATATGATGAAAAAAACAAATAATTATGTCAGCCGGAGACAATTTTTGACTTCTTCTGGTGCAATTGCTGCCGGCACCCTTGTTTCTAGCCCGGCTTCTTCTATGTTCAGTGATTCGTTTAAAGCCTCAAAAATAAAAATTGCTCTTGTCGGAACCGGTATCAGGGGCTGTACTTTTTGGGGCAAAAATCTTGTGGAGAAATATTCTAAAGAACTGGAATTCGTAGGTTTGTGCGATATTAACCCTGGCAGGGTAGAATTTGGTAAGAATTATATTGGCGCTGACTGCCCAACATTCAGGGATTTTGACAAAATGATGCAGACGGTAAAACCTGATATGCTCATTGTGACAACCGTTGATGCCACGCATCATGAGTTTGTTATCAAAGGCCTTGAATATGGGGTTGATGTTATTACCGAAAAACCTATGACTACTGATGAGAAAAAATGCCGGGGTATCTTAGAAGCAGAGAAAAAATCCGGTAAAAAAGTTATTGTCGGTTTTAATTACAGGTACAACCCACATTACACAAAATTACGCGAACTCATCGCAAACAACAGGGTAGGTAAAATAACCTCCGTGGATTTCCACTGGTATCTGAATGTGTATCATGGCGCCTCGTATTTCAGAAGATGGCACGGTGAAAGGGATAAAGGAGGTACATTACTCGTTCATAAATCAACGCACCATTTTGACCTGCTCAACTGGTGGTTAGATTCAGACCCTGTCGAAGTTTACGCATACGGCATGCTTGAGCACTATGGAATTAACAATGCATTCAGAGGTGAAAAATGCCGTAACTGCGGATATACCGACAAATGTAAATTTTTCTGGGATATTACAAAAAACGACATGTACATGAATTTGTACGTTGATAATGAAAAATATGATGGTTATATCCGGGACAATTGCCTGTGGCGCGAAGATATTGACATTTTTGATAAAATGGCCGTACAAATAAAATATGCCAATGATGTACAGGTAAGTTATTCCTTAACCACCTACTCACCCTATGAAGGCATGCGTATTGCCTTTAATGGCTTTGACGGTCGCATAGATGCCTGGGATGGAATACCCTGGCGTAAAAAAGAAAAGGTGAACCAGGCAGAGTTGCATGCCAAAGAAATGTCGCAGGACGAAAAAGAAAATGCAGCTAACTATGAAGAAATCATGGTTATGGATAATTTTAAGGACTATGAACTCATTAAAATAGAAAAAGGAAGAGGAGGTCATGGTGGTGGAGACAGACGCCTTCAGGACAAAATATTCAAAAACCCGGACATGGAAGACCCGCTGAAACATTCTGCAGGCTCGAGAGACGGGGCCATGTCAATACTTGTGGGAATAGCAGCAAGAAAAAGTATAGATGAAAAAAGGCCGGTTAAAATTAAAGAATTGACTGATCTTACACCAATGGCACAAAGACCATAAAATAAAAGCAGGCCTGTAAGCCGGGTTCTGTGCTTTATAGCATCAGCCATAAAGAATCTGTCATTTATCTGGGCCCGGGATCACTCCCGGGCTCAATCAGCCTACCCCCCGGCATCGGACGGGCAGCCCTTAATCGCCGGTATATTTGGCTTTTCAACCCATGAGGTGCACAGCTACCTGTGTTGCCACAAGCACTGGCAGGCTCTTACCCTGCCTTCTCACCCTTATCCGCCAGTCGGCAGACGGTTATTTTCTTCTGCACTACTATGCCTTTTCAGACATCTTCCGGTTAGGAAGCATGGCGCCCTGTGTTGCCCGGACTTTCCTCCCCGTTTTTCACGAAGCGACAGACCGGCCTGCTATTTCTTTTGATAATAGTCTTTCTGATATTAATTCGCTGATTAAACGATTTTTTATCCGATAAAATTATCTCTTTTGATATGTATATGTCTACTCCCATGAAATTCTGAACTCAGTAAATTCGAAAGATAAAGGCGCAAGGCATTTTTTAATCCCGGAGTCCCGACATATTTCATGTCGGGATGAGGAGTTAAACGATGCCTTGCAACGCATAAATTTCGAAAATTACTGAGTTCAGAAATTATGATACTCCACAATATCCAACCTTATGAACTTGTTTCAACTAAGTCGATGACCGTATATAATGTAACGCAAATATGATGTATTGCTTTTCTTTGTTTTTTATTGCTACTGTCCACTTAATATTGGACAGATTCCTCGTTTCACTCGGAATGACTGACTTTTTATAACAAAATTAAAAGACCACTCCCGGATTAATAACTCCTACCCTTAGACAATCTTAACTTCTAACTTTAGGCACTCCTAACTCCAAACTATGGTCAGTCAATATTTTGACTTTCCTCCTTTAACAAAGTATCAAAATAACTGATAGTATGTTTCAACCCTTCGTGTAGCTGAATTTTCGGTTCCCAGCCACCAAGCTCCTGTTTTGCCAAATCGATGTTTGGTTGTCTTTGCATCGGATCATCGTCAGGCAAAGGTTTAAATTCAATTTTTGATTTTGAATTAGTCAGTTCAATAATTGTCTGTGCCAACTTTAGGATCGTAAATTCATAAGGATTGCCAATATTAACAGGTCCGTGAAAATCTTCCCGGGAATTATTCATCATTCGCATCATTGCATCCACAAGGTCATCAACATATTGAAAACTTCTTGTCTGATTCCCGTCACCATACA
>CAZVTW010000588.1:0-3526 GCA_964629805.1 uncultured Bacteroidales bacterium
ATGCCGGGGCAACTGATTTATCTGATATGTTTACATCCGAACCGGATTTTACTCCATATCATGCTTTGCCGGCAGATAAACGGGTTTTTGATCCTCAAAAGGTACTTGATCCGTTTGATGAAAATTTTGACTGGAAAGCGGCTGCAAAATCCCCAAAACTTGACAACCCGGAGGATATGATGGAAGAGTAACAGACAGTTTTGGAAGTTGGAAGAAAGAAGTTGGCAGGAGGGATAGTTGGCAGTCAGTGGTTGGTAGTTGTTATATTAAACAAATAATACATATATCTCAATGAAGTGGAAACACACAAGGATTATTAAACAATTAACTTAAAGTTAATTAATTCGTTTACCCCGTTAAATATCTAAATGAGAAATAATTATTTCACGGGGTGAAATTCGCGGTCAGAAACATTCGCGGTTAAAAAATTCCGTGGTCAAAATTTACAGATATGAAAGCAGGCATTCTTCTATCATTATCCGTTCTATTACTTTTTCCTTCCTGGTCTTTTGCACAGAAACCAGGAAGTGTCAGTTTAAAAGATACCGTAGAGATGAAAGAACTGGTCATTATCGGCCAACGGTATCATTCGGAGCAACTAAAACGTCCGGAAGCAATTTCTGTCATACCGGCAAAATCCTTGCAATATCAGTCAGCCATGTCTATGCCTGATGCCATGATGAACATGCCCGGTTTGTGGATACAAAAAACAAATCACGGCGGTGGTTCGCCTTTTATCAGGGGCCTGACCGGATACCAAACACTCATTATGATTGATGGTATCAGACTCAACAATGGCATATTTCGCTCCGGGCCAAATCAATATCTTAATACAATTGATCCCCTGATTATCAATCGCATTGAAGTTCTTCGCGGGACAGGTTCTGTACAGTACGGTACGGATGCCATTGGCGGAACAGTTTTTCTCACAACAAAAAATCCCGTTTTCTCTGAGAGTGGATTCAAAATTTCAGGTCAGGCGTATGCAAATTGGATGAGTCATGATATGGAAAAGACTGGAAGGGGCGAATTAACTCTTTCAGGAAAAAAAATCGCTGTTGCTGGTGGTTTCACCTACAAAAATTTGGGAGATATCAGGGCAGGAGGTGATTTGGGAAGACTTCAGCACACAGGATATGATGATTATTCAGGAGATATAAATGGTCATTTTAAACTAAATGGTCAGTCTGAGATTAACATTGCTTATCAGCATCATAAACAATTAGATGTACCACTGTATCATAAAATCAATCCGGGGACTTACACACAATATTCATTTGACCCTCAACAGCGTGATTTGGGGTTTATCAGGTATAAATCAGAATTTAACAGCCCCGTTTTTTCAGAATTCAGTGCAACCCTCTCTGTCCAACATTCATCAGAAACAAGAAAAAAGCAAAAGAGCGGGAAAAGAATACGAAAAGATGAAACAGATAAGGTTTTAACCTGGGGTTTTGTGTTAGAAAACACTTCCAGGCCAGGTCAAAACTGGCTCATCTCATCCGGAATTGAAACATATTATGATCATGTCAACAGTCATGCCTGTGAAATACACCTGCAATCGGACAGTGAAACATCGTTACGCGGACTGTATCCGGACAATTCCACATTACTCAATATGTCATTTTTTACGCTTCACGAAATTTCTCTGCGCAGACTAACCATAAACACAGGCCTGCGTTATAATTACTTCAGGCTTAATGTTGAAGATGATGAGTTTGGCAAAACAACGGTTGATCCTCAGGCATTGGTTGGGAATATGGCGCTCACATACAGGCTCTTCGAAAGAACTTATCTTTCTGCCATAACAAACACTGCTTTCAGGACTCCCAATATCAATGATGTTTCCAGCTTTGGCATAGCAGATTTCCGGTATGAAATCCCAAATTATAACTTAAAACCTGAAAAATCAACAAATGTTGAAATTGGTCTGAAAACCCAGCAGGCACCCTTTTCGTTTTCATTCCATGTGTACCGAAATGAATTGACAGACCTGATAACAAACGTCACATCCACTTACCATGGTCAGGATTCAATTGACGGATACAGGGTTTATAAAAGAAAAAACGCCAACAAAGCATTGTTGCGCGGATTTGAAGCAGAGGCCGGACTGAAATTCAGTAAACAACTAAAGTTAAACACTTTTTTGATGTATACTCTGGGAGACAATATCAGCGCTGATGAACCAATGCGAAGGATACCACCGGAATTTGGTTCTACAAGACTGGTTTATAAACCGTTTAAACAGTTCATGTTAACAATGGAATGGTTATATGCCGGAAAGCAGGACAGACTAAGCAGCGGGGATAAAGCAGACAGCCGGATAACAGAAGAAGGAACACCTGCCTGGAATGCCGCTCATGTTACAGCAAGTTACCAGGCAAAAAAATTTCATGTTAACATCGGACTTTACAACATATTTGATAAAGCATACCGTTTACACGGGTCAGGGGTGGATGCCCCGGGTCGGTCTTTTTGGGTAGCAGTGAAGTATGGGATCAGGTAATAATGTTTTTTACCAATGTCAAGCTGTTTTAGTAAAATATTAGCAGACCTTATGTCATTTATTTTTCGAACCTTAATCCATTTAAGGTTCAAAAAGTCAATACTATATCCATAATCAGATAGGTATTTTAATTCTTCACATACTGCTTCAGAAATTATTACATTTCCAAAAAAAATTATGAAGGATTGATATTTTGTTTATTGCTAAAAATCCCGTAATGACTGAAGTATCACTTACAACAACCACTTGATTATTTATTAAAATTCTTTAAAACTTGTAAATCTTCCTCTAAATCAGAGACATCGTAATTAAGAAACTCATTTCTTTTCCCAAGTTCCCTTTGAAAATCAATTTTATACAATCCTGCTAATTTGCTTGATTGTCCAATTGAAAGCATCCCACGTTTGTAAAATCGAATTGCAATTTCAATAATGATATCCTTTTGACTTAAGCCGATTTCATCTAAAATATTATTTTCAATTGTTAATGTCATATAGTTGTTTTTTTACAAAGATACTAAGAATTATTAAATATTTTGGTAATTTGGCGTTAATGGAACGTCATTTGAACATGTTTTTGCCTTTGCGCCTGCGGCTGGCAAAAATTGTGTGTGCTCTGCGCGGGTGCAGTGCACACACCGCAAGCTTCGAATAAATTATTCCCTACGGTCATGAGATCGCTTCGCTAAGTTAGAAAAATACATATTTATTTTGAAAAGTGAGTCGTGTTGTGCATTTATTTCTCCAGAGGGTTTACCCCGTTGGATGTAATCCTACGGGGTGAACCGACCGAAGGGAGCTCATGCTTGCCCTCGATAAAATCGGGGCCTGCCCTCGATAAAATCGTCGCCTGCCCTCGATATAATCGGGGCCTGCCCTCGATATAATCGGGGAATACCACTGAAAATAATTAATAATAAATGAGTAAACTTGCATAGCCTGTCCCGACTATTCTGTCGGGATACATTTTGGAGACCTAATAGTCTGAAACCCAATGGTGATTTTAGTATTGCAGAGGAAA
>CAZVTW010000589.1:0-3514 GCA_964629805.1 uncultured Bacteroidales bacterium
GGTAAAGGCTATCTATCCATTGATCTCCGGATGAAAATTGAACAACCGGCTCATGTAAGTTTCCAATTTCTTCAGCCACAAAGGACCAGTCACTGGCAAGCCCTCCATATTCCAATTCAACATATCTAAAGCAGCGAAGGTTAAATACAGGTTTCCATTCTATAGTTTTTCCCCCATCTGATAATCCAGGTTCTGCCATCCATTCATCGGTTTGATTAAATCGATTGGGCTCAGGCCAATGATCAAAATATTGTACTCTAAATTCTTGGATATGGTTGAAACCGACTCTGGTCAAATTGAAGTTTCCTTTTATACGTCCTGTAATGGTTTTACCAAAATCCAAAAGAACCCTATTGATTCCCAACTGAATAATAGTGTCTGGTTTATGAACCTTTCTCATTATGTGTCCTACCGGAAGCTGTCCGGTTAACTTTCCGGAAGGAGGCTGCATTTCCGAACAGGAACCCCATTCAGCATCGTTGTAATCTGCAGACGTCCATTCACCCGGATGGTTATCCATGTTCCAGATTTCCTTACCAAAACCCGGACCACTGGAATATCGGTGAGTCAAAGAAATATAGTCCTCTGTTACTTTCCAATCCTCATTTGTACCAATCACTTTTTCACTACCATCTTTAAACTTTATTTTCAATAAAGCGCGTATGACCGGAAATTCATGTTCTGTTTCATGATAATCCGGTGAATAATAACCTGAAAACAAACGAAGTCCTAAAGTTTGTTTGCCTGTACTCAATAACTCACCTACATCAAAGGTTCGATAATAAATACGCTTTAGACTTCGTGAAGGGATTGGATCACATGGTATATCGCTCAACAACTGACCGTTTACCCATGCCTGAAAAAATCCGGGAGTACCCACATATAAACGGGCACTGGCAATCTTTTTATCAGGAAGTTCAAAAGTGTGACGCAATAATTCATTGTGCAACGAAGGACCCGCGGGTGTTGGCTTTACATGTGCTATCCATTCCGAACCTTCCCAGGCATCAAGTCCAAGACCTAAGCCCGTTTCCCAATAAGCTATTTCAGACCATTCAGTTGGTTTATCTTTGCCGACCGACCATACCCTTACCTGCCAATAAACTCTTGTGGAAGGTGGAATAGGTTTTCCCTGGTATTCTGCCACGTTACAATCATTGGCTTTTGTTTCCCCACTATCCCAGTACAAATTTTTATCTGTATTCAAGTTTGTTGAATTACCGCTTACCAAAACCTGGTATCGGTCAACCTCAATTTCTGTGGGTAAAATCCAGGTCAATCGGAGTTTTTTATCATCTATACCCATAGGATTTTCAGAACCATTTACCCGCAGACGGGTACAAATATTCTCATCTGCTGAATAGGCGGAATTGAGTACAGAAAAACCAATTAAGCCAATGAATAATATCAATAATTTTTGGGTTTGCATCTCATTATTTATTTTAAATCAACCATTACCTCTGCAATTTCACCTTCAAATTTGAAAGGTGGTTTATAATCTCCTACAGGAACATAATCCTCATGAGCCTCACCCAGCATCAGCCAACCGCTTGGATTCATTACCAATGTTTTTGCTAAGCCGGAAGCAACAATTTTACCATCAATATAAAGTGTAGTGGAACCATCGGATGCAAGACTGGCTTGGATCTCCAATTTTTTCGATGGTATTTTGTCATATGTCTCAATAATATTTCGATAGGGAAAAAGATTGTTCCAACGAATTGGAGTAGGCACATTCATTACTGAAAATTTAAGTTTGCCGTCTTTTACATAAAGGGCATAGCCGGTAAATTGGCTGCCATGCGCAACAATTATCCCATCGGTTATTTTAGGGCCAATAGTGGCTTTAATAGCTATGGGCTGGTTGATCATGCGTGCCACCGGAGAGTTAAAATTCCTGAGATTGTCTGCTGGTGTAAGCCGGATGGGAAAATCATGGTCGGTATTGACTGCCATGGCATTTTCTTTGGGAAGCCACTTGGCCAATGCTTGAATAGTTTTTTTATATTGCTTTTTTCCAGCCAGATTATTCCACTCTGATGGATCCTTCCGATGATTGTATAATTCTTCAGAGCCATCGGCATACCGGATATATCGCCAATGCTGATCACGGGCACTATGATTGCCTTGTCCCAGTGTTATTATTGAAGGTTTTTCGGATACAATATCAGGATTTTCCAAAAGCGGCACCAGGCTTTGCCCATCCAAAGTATGATCCGGAAGAGGCAATCCACACATGCTAATCAGGGTAGGGAAAATATCCAGTAGGTTAACCGGACTTGCTGATTTCTTGCCCTGGTTTGACATACCCGGATAACGAACAATTAAAGGTACTTTGGTTGTCGTTTCCCACAATGTCCACTTCTCAAAATGGGTTTGCTGTCCGAGGCTCCAGCCATTATCGGACACAAGTATTACGACAGTGTTATCTTTATATTGACTATTTCCCAGAGCATCAAGTACGCTGCCAATCTTCGCATCTACAAAGCTGGTGGATGCCAAATAATTTAGAATATAATCCATTTGCAACCCACGCTCAGTAAATTGTTTGTAGTGTCCATTCTGCGTCTCTTGGTAGCCACCCAAGGCAATTTGTTGTCCCAAAAAGGGCACATCGTCCAGGTCGTGTTCTTTGATTGGTGGAAAATGAGTCTTTTCATTTTTAAAACGGTCATAAAATTCACGCGGGGCGGTAAGAGGGACATGAGGACGGTAAAAACCAACCGATAGAAAAAACGGTTTTTCGTAGTGTTGATCAAGTTTTTCTATTGCCCAGGCTGCTATTTTCTGGTCGGAAAGTTGATCTGATTCCGGTTTATCCAATGGTCCCCAATGGGCAGCATAATGGTAAATACCATACAATTCCTCAAAAGGATAAGTGTACTCTTTTGATACCAGATTGGCATTGATTCCACCAAAATTGCCCACATTTTCATCGAAAGCCTCATCCAGATTTACAGGCCTTGAATGAAATATTTTACCACCCATCATTGTATGGTATCCATTATTTCTGAAATGAAGCGGCAGAAAATCAATTCCTGCCAATTCTTTTGACATATGCCAACCATCCGCATTCATATAGACACCTGAACGATATGGAGCAACCCCTGAAAGTAAAGCAGTGCGGGAGGGGCTACAAATGGGTGCGGCTGCATGTGCATTGGTAAAGAGCATTCCCTGTTCCGCCAACCGATCAATATTTGGCGTCAGAGCATTTGGGTGTCCGTTCATGCAGCCGACCCAGTCGTTAAGGTCGTCAACCATAATCAATAAAACATTGGGGCGCTTTGTACCTTGCTGTGCTATTCCATCTTTTGAGAAAATGAAAAACAGCAATAAAATTGTAACATTTGCTTTCATTATTAATCCATTTTTATACACACTCATTATACTGGTTTTTTAAAATTAAAATTTACACTTAATAAATTCGCGGTTATTCTTTTGGAAAAGGAATTTTGAAGCCGGGCATGATTGAGCCGGGCATTGCTTTTTTGGTTTTCTGTACATTGTTTTG
>CAZVTW010000590.1:0-3509 GCA_964629805.1 uncultured Bacteroidales bacterium
CTACGGGATGATGGCCGTGCGTCTCTAATGGCCGTTGTCGATTGCACAGGTCACGGGATTCCCGGTGCGTTTATGTCGATGATTGGAAACCGCCTGCTCAATGAAATTGTCATTGAACAAAAGATTTATGATCCTCCTGAGATTTTGACACAGATGCACAACATGTTGCGTCATGCACTCAGGCAGGATGAAACTGCTAATATTGACGGAATGGATATGTGTGTGGTTCGCGTTGAATCTGATGGCATTGATGATACTGAGGAAGATTTTACCATTACTTTTGCAGGAGCAAAAAGACCGTTGTATTATTACAAAAACCAGGAAAATAAGCTGTACAACCTTCCAGGCTCTTCCAATTCAGTGGGAGGTATTAAAACGCAATACAGGAAAATTGAGTTCAGGGGACATTCTCTGAATCTAAGTAAAGGCGATATGCTTTATTTATCTACTGACGGATTCTCTGATCAATGTGATGCAAAGCGTGTAAAGTTTGGTGTCAGGAGACTTATCAGTAAACTTGGTGAAATTGGTAAGCTTTCTGTAAAAGAGCAGGAAGAAATTTTGTCGTCATGCCTGGAAGATTATCAGGGGAATGAGTCACAGCGCGATGATATTACTTTTCTGGGGCTTCAGCTATGATCTTGAATCCTTTTTGCCGGATATCCTGTATTGTAATCCTATCCCGAATATGTCGGTAGAGGAGAGTATAAGAGGTAAAGGATTGTGATGCAGGTATTAGCTACTACTCCTATATTGCTCTTTATCAATCTACTAACAAAGATAGCAAAAAGTCAACAATGAGAAATACCACATTTGTATTATAGCACGTTCACTATTTCAAATATTTTAGATTTACTGATATTTTTGTCCGAAAAAAAATGAAACGATATTATGACAATAAATAATAATCACTTCTCAAATGAATTGAATGAAAAACTGTCCTCTGCATTCACACTTTCAGATATGGAAATTTTCGTATTTCCTGATCTGATGTACTCACTTGTTTTGGCCAACATTATGTCGCTGGTGATTTGGGAATGGCGAAAGGATAGTTGGTTCCGGAACATGAAGAATAAAAATTTCAATTACCGTGTAAACAGGGTTAAACAATTTATCATTGACAATTTTATTTTCAACCTTGATCTTGAAACCTGGGGAATGACCACCAAACAAAAAGAAATGGAACGATTCCAAAATTTCATCGACATGGATGTGCTCAGGGAGTCAAATGCGCTTTTTGGGTATCACGGAGATAAATATTATTTTGATATTGATATACGCAGGCATTTTGGACTAGACAAGTATAATGATGATATCATTCCGTACTGGAAGACAGAAACCGTTGAAGCCATGAATGCCTTTATAAACCGGCCCGAATACAATACCGGCGCTGGTGAATGTGTTTCACTCTCTGCCTTGTATGCTGCCGCACTGTTTATTATCGCTGAAATCCCCCTTGAAAATATTTTTCTGTATGCAACCCCTTTGCATTCTCAAAATTTCATTGATATCAAAGGAGGTGTTATCACAAACAACAGGCGAATTTTGACAAAAAATATGTGGTATAATGGAACTTCCCTGACACAGAAAGCAAGAAGAGCCCTGGAAAATGAAAAGGTGACTTTTGTTTCCCATGTGACAGGATTTATTCATACAATTTATGAAAAGGCAACAATTGATAAAGGAGCTTATAAAACATTTAAAAAATCCCTGTCAGCTTACCTGAATACACACATTACGCCAATGATTTTTACAAATTTTCTGAGAAATCATATGAAACACAGGAATTTGTTTCAATTCATGCAAATCAGGCAGGAGAGAAAGCACTATATTGAAGTAGAAAAGATTTTCCACTATGAACATTCCAGCAAGCACTCATTTACGGGAAATTCCAGAAACGCCCTTATGAAAGAGATTGATGGTGATGAATTTAGTCTGTGTGAAATAAACGACAGAATATTGCTCAATGATTTTGAACATTTTCTTACCCAAAATAAAAAAAGTACGTTAGAGCAACTTCATCAGGACATGCCTAAGCATTTCAAACCAACTTCCACTGAGAAAATAGCAGAGATGTTTCGGGATTTGCATACTTTTACCAGGCTTTCACCACGTCTGCCAGATTCTGAAAGGAACTATCAAAAGCAACCTGTACTTGAAATCATAACAAATGAAAACAGGCATGATATTATCCAAAAAGTTTTTCGTACTACTGACTATAATCCTTTGTCTCAATTAGCGCTTTATGCCTACCGTGATATGGACAGGATAGACTGGCAGCCGTTTATCAAAGCTGCGGTAGAGCGTAATCCGGTGAATCTGCTGGCTTTAAAGGGGCAGAATATTCCGGAAGCTTATCGCATAATTAACGGATTGAATAATGTATCGATATACAGTGAAAATCGCCTGGCGCTGCCTGATGAGGTGTGGAATTTCCAGTCCGGCGACGGAATAGAAAAAGCGATACTGTTTGCCGGATTCCTTGTAAATGAGCATAAGGCCAAATCAGTCAGTATCAACATAAATGATAAAGATGTCAACTTGCACCTTGAAAACCGGGCTTTTCATTTTGTGTCAAACAAACAACTTAAAAAGGAACTTAGGGTTGGTTGAAAAAAAAACAGTGACACAATGACTATTTTCAATACTACAATCACTGTGTCATTTAATAATTACTACGGAATGAGTTTCATATTATTATCAACCATTCTGCAGAATTGGGTCAATAGCTTAACTGTATGACCTAAGTCATTCAAAGAAATAATTTCACTCGGGGTATGCATGTACCTGTTTGGAATACTCAAAAGTCCTGCTGCCACGCCGGCCCTCGAAATTTGCATAGCATTAGCATCTGTCCCTGTGCTGTTTGGGTTGGCTTCTATCTGAAATTGTGCTCCTGAAGTTTTCCCGGCTTCTTTGAGAAGTGAAAACACATTGGGATTGATATTTGATCCTTTTGTAATCACGGTTCCTTTGTTTATGTTGATTTCGCCCTCAATGTTTTTGTTTATTCCAGGGTAATCTGTGGCATGAGTTACATCAATGGCTATTCCGATATGAGGGTCTATGCCAAAAGTACTTGTTTTGGCTCCTCGTAGTCCAACTTCTTCCTGTACAGAAGATACTGCATAAATTGAAGCATAGGTTTCTTCCTGAGCTAATTCTTTTAAAACAGCAGCAACAGTAAAAACACCAACCCTGTTATCTGTTGCTTTGGTTGATACAAGGTTATTTTCCAGGGTTTCCATACCGGGAGAAAAGGTTGCATAATCTCCAACACTGACTTTCTTTTCTGCTTCCTTCCTGGATGAAGCGCCGATATCAATCCATAAATCCTCCTGCTTAACCGGTTTGTCCCTGTCTTCACGTTTGATAAGATGTATTGGTTTTTTACCGATTATCCCCCGTATCACTGTTCCTTCATGAAAAATATCCACACGTAATCCGGGTAGTAAGCTATAATCCAGTCCTCCGATGGCTGAAAAGCGAATAAATCCATTGTCATCTAT
>CAZVTW010000591.1:0-3504 GCA_964629805.1 uncultured Bacteroidales bacterium
AATTTCAAAGCACATTTCAGTGTTTCGTTACGATTTCATTTTAGAAATTTAGGTTGTAATTAATGTGTTTTGCAAAAATAATTGAACAAAAAGTCTTAAACATGATAAATTTCATTTGAATTTTTCTGATTCATGTTTTACTCTTTTGAACTATAAGTCAGGAATATACAATTTAATGTTTTGAAGCATAGAAATCTCCAACATCAAACAACAGCTTTCACTCTCAAATGCCCTGTCGCATTTTGGGAATGTTCCTGATCGGTTTAGACTCGTCGACTGAGTCGAGACACAGTATCTATCAGATCGAAATACAAATGTGCGCGTTGAAGACGCGTGCTAATAGATTTCATAAGCCCACTCCTAAAAGTAAGATTTTCGTCAAAATCAAGCCTGCCCTCGTAAATAAAATGTCGGGGCATTTTTATATGGCTTCAAATGTCATTTTCATTTCTCTGCCACTAAACAACATAGCTACTAAATCAATTTCTTCCTGGCTCATTTCTCCGCCCATCTCATCCATCATAATTTCAAGGAAATCTTCAAAAGGGGCAGAAAGAATTAAGGTATTCTCATTGAGTTCAATGATGTCAAATGTTACGGTTATTCCTTCTTCTGTGAGGTTTAATTTCTTCTCATCTGAGCTCATTGACCATGTGCCCGCATCATAAACATCCGGGTCATTGGGATCGCATTTAATTGATCCTTCTTCGCCCTGCACTGTTCCGTCTTCCATAAAGATTGTAATATCATCTTTATCACATTCTTCCATATCTGCCATCATATCAGACATTTCAAGTCCAGTTGTAGGATCAGAGATTGGGGGTTCAATAACAAGTCCAACCATTTTCCAGTGGTTGTTGATTAGGTAGTCCTTTTTTGATTCACTGTCATCATCTTCACATGATGATAATGCGAAAATAAACATAGACAAAAGAACCAAACTTAACAAGTGTAATTTCTTTTTCATAATATCAAAGTTTTAGTTTACAAACTATCAAAGTTACCAATAAAAAGATTTGTTAGAAATAAAAATCACATTAATTTTCATCATTGTTATTTTTTTCAAGGGTATTTACATATATTTCCCTGACTTCTTCGCGCAAGCTTTCAATATCCCAGGCATGATCAGCATCGTGAATACATTTTTTTTCTTCATTAATAAATATCTTTTCCCCACAACTGATATAATTCCTTCATGATAATTTCATCGTGATGGTTGAAAATTTTTGCTGCCCGTTCTGCCTGGTATTTATAAAAACCGAGGGCATTCAATACTTTTTTCCCAAGATTGAGAGAAGAGCCGTAAGTTTCCCTGACAAAATCATCAACCTGTTTTTCCCTGAGTTCAAAAGAATGCTTAACATCCAATGCCCTGGAAAAAATTTTCAAATGCGGGTATTTTTTCTTTACAAAATCTACAATTTCAAGAATTTTTTCACTGTTATCCAGGGCAAGGATAAGGATTTTAGCTGATTCCGCTCCTGCATTGTCCAGTAAATCCGGTCGTGATGCATCACCATAGTATACTTTATGGCCAAATTTACGCAGAACATCGATATTTTTTGGATTATCATCCAGAATTGTGGCTTTTATCCCATTTGCCGCAAGAAAACGGCCCACCATAACGCCAAACCTGCCAAAGCCGGCAATAATGACCGGATTATCCTCCTCAATGGTGTCATGTTCTTTTGAATCCTCCTGTTTAGAGTAAAAGGGCTGGATAATTTTCTCATTCATAATCAGTAATAACGGGGTTATTGTCATTGAAAGGGCGACAACAATCAGGAGCAATCCGGATATTTCATCATTGAGGATATTGTTCTGTTTTGAAAAAGAGATTGTCACAAAAGCAAATTCCCCGCCCTGGGCAAGAGCCAGGGAAAAGAGCATACCTTGCCCCTGTCGTAAACCAAACAAATGTCCCAGACCTAAAATTATCAAGAACTTAACCATTATTAGTAATCCCAGGAGGCCTAAAATCAGGCCGGGCATCTCAGCAAACAAACTAAAATCAATACTGACGCCTACTGCAATAAAAAACAGACCAAGCAGAAGTCCCTTAAACGGTTCAATATCAGTTTCTAGTTCATGCCTGTACTCATTATCTGCCAGGACAACCCCTGCCAAAAAAGTACCAAGCGCCGGCGATAAACCAACTTTTGCCATAGCGATTGCAATGGCAATGACAATGAGTAATGCTGTAGCGGTAAAAATTTCACGCAGGCCTGTATTGGCTATTATCCTGAAAACATGTCGTGCCAGGAATCTGCCCGCAAAAATAATTGCAGCAACAACGCCGACAATAAGAATCAGTTGCTGCCATGCAGGTAAAGAAGCAACTCCTTCAGCTGATGTATGACCTGTATCAGCTAAACTGCCGGGGGTATTTACAGCCAACAGGGGTATAATAGCAAGTATGGGAATAACAGAAATATCCTGGAAAAGCAGTACAGAGAAACCTGACTGGCCAGCTTCTGTTTTTAAAAGGCCTTTTTCTGTAAAAGTCTGCAACACCATTGCAGTAGAAGACAATGCCAGTATCATTCCAATAGCGACAGACTGGTTCATTTTCATGCCAAACAGGGAAGCAATGACTGAGATAACAAAAATGGAGATAAGCACCTGTAAACCACCAAGTCCGAAAATAGATTTTCGCATTCTCCAAAGCAGGAAGGGTTTGAGTTCAAGACCAATCAAAAAAAGCATCATGATAACACCGAACTCTGCAAAGTGCATGATATCGCCACCTTCCTCTCCAATCAGGCCAAGAACGAAAGGCCCGATGATAATACCGGCAAGTAAATAGCCCAAAACCGATCCAAAACCGAGTCTCTTTGCAATTGGCACTGAAATGACAGCTGCAAGCAGATAAATAAGAGCCTGAAAGAAAAAATCCTGGTTATGCATTGCATTTTCGTTAATATGAAAAATCTCAAGCGATCAAATCGTTCATATATTCGTAGCTTATTATTTCATCAGAACTAAATATTTCATCACGCAATGAAATAAGTATTTTTCTATATTCTTCCGCAAAAATTGTAATATCCTCCTCATTTATTAAATGTGTTCCGTGTACAACAAAAGGAGGAAGATATTTCATATTGCAAAGCCTTGCTGTCTGTTCAAAAGGAGACAGCAACTGCCGGATTGTATACCTGTTATATCCTCCATCCTGGTATGCTTCCCTCCTTCCACCGGTTGTAATGACTGTCATCACCTCTTTGCCTGACAATGCTTTGCCATGCCGTCCGTATGCAAAATTATGTTCAAGCACCAGGTCAATCCATTCTTTTAATATCGAAGGTGCGCTATACCAATAAAAAGGATGATGCCATATAATAACGTCATGTTCAAGCAAAAGGTTCTGTTCCCTGGGAACATCAATATGAAAATCGGGATATTCCTCGTATAGATTATGAAATGCTATGTTATCAAGATTCTGCACAGAATTGATTAATTTTTTGTTGATTCTTGATTTTTGAAGTGAAGGATGGACAAATAGTA
>CAZVTW010000592.1:0-3476 GCA_964629805.1 uncultured Bacteroidales bacterium
GATGACCAGTTTAAGTTCGTTGTAACAGAGAAAATCTTGGGATTCAGGCGGAATTAAATCAACAGTATTTCTTTTCTCTGTAAAAAAAAATTAACAATGGCATTTTTTTTAAAGTAATGATAATGTGTTTTTTATGAAAAACAGCCCAGGTTTTTAACAAAAAATTAGTCTGATTTGAAGGTGTCATGTAATGAATAAAACATGAAAAGATGTATTTTTCGCATTATTTTGTAAAACAAAAAACCATTAAAAAAATCTGCTATGCCCAAAAGAAATGATATCAAAAAAGTTTTAATAATAGGTTCAGGCCCCATTATTATTGGCCAGGCCTGTGAGTTTGATTACAGTGGAACACAGGCCTGTAAGGCTTTACAAAAGCTTGGCTATGAGATAGTACTGGTTAATTCAAATCCGGCAACCATCATGACCGATCCTGCGATGGCAGATTTTACCTATATTGAACCATTAAATGTTCCGACGATTGAAAAGATTATACAAAAAGAACGACCTGATGCTTTATTGCCTAACCTGGGTGGACAAACGGGCCTTAATCTTTCATTAGAATTGCACAAACAGGGGGTATTGGAAAAATACGGTGTTAAAGTGATTGGTGTAAATGTTGATGTTATTGAAAGGGGCGAAGACCGTATTGCTTTTAAAGAAACAATGAACCGGTTAAATGTTGAGATACCAAAGAGTTTGCACGCGAACAGTGTTGAGGAAGCTGAAAAAATAGCCAATGATATGGGGTATCCGGTTGTAGTGCGTCCTGCTTATACCATGGGAGGAACAGGTGGTGGCCTGGTTTATAATGTTGATGAACTTAAAACTGTTGCTGCAAGAGGTATCGCGGCAAGTATGATAAGCCAGGTTTTAATAGAAGAATCTGTGTTGGGTTGGGAAGAACTTGAACTGGAGGTTGTACGGGATGCTAAAAACAATAAAATTACGGTTTGCTTTATTGAAAATGTGGATGCCATGGGGGTGCATACCGGTGATTCTTTTTGTACTGCCCCGATGTTAACCATTGATGAAAAATTACAAAAAAGATTGCAGGATTATGCCTATAAAATTGTTGATGCCATTGAAGTGATAGGAGGTACTAATGTTCAGTTTGCCCACGACCCTGAAACCGACAGGATCGTTGTGATTGAGATTAACCCGCGTACATCAAGGTCTTCTGCCCTTGCTTCAAAAGCCACAGGTTTTCCCATTGCAATGGTTTCTGCTATGCTCGCGGCAGGTATTACCTTAGACGAAATACCATATTGGCGTGATGGGACATTGGATAAATACACCCCCTCAGGTGATTATGTGGTAGTAAAGTTTGCCCGCTGGGCTTTCGAAAAGTTTAAAGGCCTGGAAGATAAACTGGGAACACAAATGAAAGCCGTGGGCGAAGTAATGAGTATAGGGAAAAATTATAAAGAAGCTTTGCAGAAAGCTATTCGTTCGCTTGAAATTGACAGGTATGGACTGGGTTTTGCAAAGAATTTTAATGCCCTGAGCCTCGACCAGTTACTTGAAAAATTGCATACCCCAACCAGTGAAAGGCAGTTTTATATGTATGAAGCCCTGAGGAAAGGGGCCAGTGTAGATGACTTGTTTAAACGGACATCAATAAAAAAGTGGTTTATACAACAAATGAAAGAGCTTGTTGAACTGGAAGAGGAAATGCTGAAGCATAAGAATGGTGTTTTGCCGGATGAGCTCCTTATTAAAGCAAAAAAGGATGGTTTTGCAGATAAATATATTGCTGGATTATTAGGTGTGCCGGAAAAAAGTATAAGGAAACAAAGGCTGGACCTTAATATGCAGGAGGCTTGGGAGCCTGTACCGGTGAGTGGTGTAGAGAATGCAGCTTATTATTACTCAACTTATAATGCGCAGGACCAGGTTGCTGTTAGCAACAATAGAAAAATTATGGTACTTGGTGGTGGCCCCAACAGGATAGGGCAGGGGATCGAATTTGATTATTGTTGCGTACATGCTGCTTTCTCGCTTAAAAAAATGGGGCTGGAAACAATTATGGTAAACTGTAATCCCGAAACTGTTTCAACTGATTATGATACCGCGGATAAACTTTATTTCGAACCATTAACTGTTGAGGATGTGCTCAGCATATATCATAAAGAAAAACCCGAAGGAGTTATTGTTCAGTTTGGCGGACAAACACCGTTAAACATTGCCAATGAACTTGAAGAAGCAGGCGTTAATATTATTGGCACGTCACCAAAATCAATAGACCAGGCCGAGGACCGCGACCATTTCAGCGGTTTGATGGGTAAACTTGGTATTCCTCAACCTGATGCCGGAATGGCTTCATCGTTTGAAGAAGCATTAAAGATTGCCGGAAATATTGGATACCCCATAATAGTCAGGCCTTCTTATGTTTTAGGAGGCAGGGGAATGGAAATTGTGCATGATGAAAAGAAACTCAAAGAATATGTCACCCTTGCTGTAAATATTAGCCAGGAACGTCCAATATTGATTGATAAGTATCTTGAAAACGCCCTGGAAGTTGAGGCAGATGCCATATCTGACGGACAGGAAGTGTTTATCCCTACCATCATGGAACATATCGAACAGGCAGGGGTGCATTCCGGTGATTCTGCCTGTGTGATTCCGCCAGTCAATATCGCTAAAAAACATATTGATACCATTGAGGACTATACAAAGAAAATTGCCAAAGCTTTTAACGTTGTTGGCCTTATGAATATCCAGTATGCTATTTATGAAGATGAAGTTTTTATATTGGAAGCAAACCCAAGGGCATCCCGCACTGTACCGCTTGTTAGTAAAATATGTAACATTAATATGGTTAACATTGCAACACAACTCATGTTAGGAAAAGAACTTGGGAGCCTTGCACTTAAACCTGTAAAAATTAAACATTTTGGCGTAAAAGAGGCCGTGTTCCCCTTCAATATGTTTCATGAAGTTGACCCGTTGCTTGGCCCTGAAATGCGCTCTACCGGAGAGGTCCTTGGATTATCAGGTTCATTTGGAATGGCTTATTATAAAGCGCAGGCGGCTGTGCAAACGCCGCTGCCTGTAAAGGGGAATGTGCTGATATCACTTACCATGGACAATTATGACAACGATAAAGTGGCCGCACTCGCTAAAGGTTTTTCAGCCTTAGGTTTTAATATTCTGGCTACAGAAGGAACCTGTAACTTTTTGAAAGCGAACAATATCAGTTCAGAGAAAATCCTTAAACTACATGAGGGCAGGCCTAATATCCTGGATAAAATCACGAACGGGGAGATACATCTTGTTATCAATACACCATCAGGAGAGCAAAGTAAGCATGATGATTCGTATATCCGTAAAGCAGCAATTAAGCATAAACTTCCTTATATAACTACAATTGCTGCCGCAATGGCAGCAGTGAGAGGCATTAAAGCCTATATTGAAGAGGGAAAGAATGATGTTGTACGCGCTTTACAGGAATTTCATAAGAATATTGATAATGC